>NZ_CP194228.1:3431250-3762500 GCF_050908145.1 Flavobacterium sp. SM2513
ACAGAGTTGATTGACAAACAAATGCTAACCCCTTTGACTTTAACAGAAAAAGCACAGTTGAAAGCACACAAAGC
Source organism: Flavobacterium sp. SM2513 (assembly GCF_050908145.1). Classification (GTDB taxonomy): domain Bacteria; phylum Bacteroidota; class Bacteroidia; order Flavobacteriales; family Flavobacteriaceae; genus Flavobacterium. The sequence continues at coordinate 3,431,325 of NZ_CP194228.1, forward strand.
GATGTGTAAAACTTGTAATGCCTATGCGAAGCAATCTAAAATAATAGATTCGCTGCTGGGGAAATGGTTTGGATCAGCAAACGCTACAACACAAGTGAAAATGGACGCCGAAAAAAAGGATTCCATTATAGATCAACTGGATAAGCAGTAACATTCGCTTCTTTATTATACTTTATAGCTCCTACTTTTGCTATAGACGATTAAGAAAAAGTTAAAAGACATTGTTATAACTAACCGATTGTTTAGATTTGCACTGTATTTAAAAACAATGGCAAGAACGAAAGCATATAGAGAAGACGAAGTAATCCAAAGAGCGATGGATCTGTTTTGGCGTAACGGATACCAATCTACTTCGATGCAGATGCTGGAGCAAGAAATGGGCATCAACAAGTTTTCTATTTATGCTAGTTTTGGAAGCAAACACGGTGTTTTTCTTGAAAGTTTGAAATGTTACAAAAGTCAAGTCAATGCTTTATTAGAAAAACTGAAAAATGCTCCCGAAGGCGTTGCCGCAATCAAGCAATTTTTTTACGATTCAGTTGCCGAAAATGCTGACACAGCGGGTCAAAAAGGTTGTTTTTTAACCAATACCTATAATGAATTTAGCGAAAGCGAGGACGAAGTTGTAAAAGAGCAAATGGCTACTTTTATGCTGCATCTGAAAGCATTGATTATAGAAAAATTAAGCATGGACACTTCTAAGGACGATGCAACTCTTCTTAAACAAGCGAATTATTTACTTTTGGCCAAGCACGGTTTAGCTGCAGCTTCGCGTGTCAACAGCAGAACGGAAATAGAGGACTATATTGAACTCACCTTTAAAAACCTGTAGGTTTTTTTTTACCCTTTAACTAAACGATTGTTTAGTTAAAATAATACTAATTTTTAAAAATAAATAAAATGACTACATTAAAAATTCACAACATCGAATCGGCTCCAGAAGCAAGTAAAACATTATTAGAGCAATCTCAAAAAGCAAATGGAATGATTCCAGGATTGCACGGCGTTTTGGCTGGAGCACCAGGATTATTAGAAGGCTATCAAACTTTGCATAAACTGTTTACCGAGTCTTCTTTCAACGCAGAAGAATTAACGGTAGTATGGCAAACCATTAACGTTGAACACGAATGTCATTATTGTGTACCGGCTCATACCGCCATCGCCAATATGATGAAAGTGGATTCAGCAATTACAGAAGCTTTGCGAAATGGATCCGCATTGCCTACTGAAAAATTACAGGCTTTACATACATTTACATTAGCCATGGTGCGTTCACGTGGACAAATTACAGCAGAAGAATTACAAGCTTTTTATGCAGCGGGATATGAAGAGCGACAAGTTTTGGAAGTAATTTTGGGATTGTCTCAAAAAGTAATCAGTAATTACACCAATCACATTGCAAATACGCCTGTAGATGCTCCATTTCAAAAATTTGCTTGGTCTAAAAAAGCATAATTAATAAGAACTATTCAATAAAATTGTAGGGTTAACCCATCTTTCGTATCTTGTTCGCTAGATGGGTATCTCCTTTAAAATTCATACTAATGATAAAAGTTTCCGTAATGTATCCCAATGGTCCAGAGGTTGTATTTGACGCTCATTATTACCAAACGGTCCATCTTCCTATGGTAGCCCAAGCTCTTGGTACTGCTTTGAAAGGCATGGAATTGGATTTGGCACTTCCAGAAGAGGCAGCTCCTTATAGTGCAATAGCGCACTTGAAATTTGATGATAGGGCATCTTTTCAAAATTCTTTTGGCCCCAATGCGGCAACCTTTGCTGCAGATTTAAAAAACTACAGTAGTGTGCAAGCACAAATTCAAATTAGTAACCTTATTGTCTTTTAAACTATGAAAGAGAAATTAAAAATAGACATCGTTTCCGACGTTGTATGCCCTTGGTGTACCATTGGTTACAAACGATTGGAAAAAGCCATTTCGGAACTGGGTATTCAAGACCAGGTAGAAATAGAGTGGCAACCGTTTGAATTAAATGCCAACATGCCTGAAGAAGGTCAGGATTTAGTAGAACACATCGCTGAAAAATATGGCTCTAGTTTGGAACAGCAAAAACAGTCGCAACAACACATGATTGATGCGGGAAAAGAGTTGGACTTTACCTTCGATTATTTTGAGGGTATGCGAATGGTCAATACTTTTGAAGCACATGTTTTACTGGAATATGCCAAAGCATTTGATAAGCAAACTGAACTGAAAATGCATTTGACAAAGGCTTTTTTTAGTGACAACCAAGATGTTTCTAAAAGAGGCGTCTTACAACAAGCTTTATTGGATGTAGGATTAAATGCCACAGAAGGTTTGGCTCAATTGGACCATGCAGCAGCTCGAGAAACGGTAAAAAACACGGAAAGTTATTGGCAAAGTATGGGCGTTACTTCTGTACCTACCATTGTTTTCAACCGCAAGAGTGCTGTAACAGGAGCTCAACCAGTGGACACGTTCAAAAAAGTACTTACGGATTTACTGGCAGAACAAAACCAATAATATGTACTAAAAAAAGCAATTTATTTATTGAAACCAACACTTTTCTATCGTGTTGGTTTTTATTTTTAGTACTGCTTTTGTCAGGAAGCACGTGCTAAAACGTCTAAACTTTGGGCCCTTTTGTGGACAATTTCATTTGTTGTTAAAATGCAAAAACAAGACAGAAGTTTGTCGCATTAGGTTCTCTTTTAAAAACGTAAAAATGCTACCACTAGAGCGATTCATCCCTAAGAAAAACCCTTTGCTTCTTGGCTTTGCCATTAGTTTGCTAGGTTCATTGCCTTTGGGTTATACCAACGTCATTAATTTGCAAATTTTAGTAGCTCAAGGTTCTTGGGCGTCTTTTTCGTTCATCTTAGGTATCGTTTTTATCCAGTACTTTGTATTGCGAATCGTTAGTAAGATTGCCCAATGGCTTGTAAAGCAAACCAAAATTGTATTATTAGTTGAAATTTTCACTGTCCTATTTTTGTTTTTAATCGGTTTCTATTTCTTGAATCCTACTGACGCCATCGCTGATAATTCCTTATCGCAATTTCAACTGGCACAATACCCTTTTCTTTTGGCGCTTTTCTTAAACACTTTAAATTTTATCCAATGGCCTTACTGGGCAGGAATATTTAGCTACCTCTATAAAAATAAATTCCTGAACCGACTGCAACATAACCACCCTACTTTTATCATTGGCGTTATGAGTGGTACCGCATTTGGAATGCTTGTTTTCGCACATGTAGGACGTTTTTTATTGGTACTGAATCAACTACAAATTGGCAACTACATTAATCCTATTTTTAGTGTGCTTTTCCTGTCTTTGGCGACGGTTCAGGGGATTAAACTGCTAACAAAGTACAAAGCAGTCTTTATTACTAGAATTTCTCAACAACAAGGAATTAAAAACCAATAAAATCAAAGCAACAAATGCGCTATTTGCTTTAAAATGAATGCATTTCTTTCCAATTCCCTTAAAATACCATACTGTACAGTTGGGAACCACATCTATTAGCATTAAATTTACCACTATGAAGAAGAAGGCTTTTATAATTTTTCCGTTACTGCTATTAACCATTGCAAGTGGATTTACTATTTTTCACTTTCAGTCCACTACAAAAAAAACGGCTCCGCATCATTTCACGTACAAGGGAATGAATTTAGTCGCCCCGATTAAGCAAATCGACCAAAGTACTTTTGAAGAATTGAAAGCCAACCATGTCAATGCGATTTCGTTAATTCCTTATGCTTTTGTAAATACGGATAAGGCAACAGTCGAATACAATAAAGAAAAACAATGGTGGGGCGAAAGACCCGAAGGCATCATCGAATGCAATCAGCTGGCGAAAAACCAAGGAATGACGGTGATGTTGAAACCCCATTTATGGATCAGTCATGGTTTTTATACTGGAAATCTGGATTTTCCAACCACTGCCGCTTGGGAAAAATGGGAGACTGCTTATGAAAACTATATTTTAGAATTTGCCGAATTGGCCGAGAACGAGCACATCGCCCTTTTTTGCTTTGGAACAGAATTGGGAAATGCCGTTCAAAAACGACCGGAATATTGGCAACAATTGATTTTAAAAATCAAAAAAGTGTACCACGGCAAACTAACATATGCCGCCAATTGGGACGATTATGATAAAGTTCCCTTCTGGGACCAATTGGACTATATCGGAATTGATGCTTATTTTCCCTTATCGGACATTGAAAATCCCAGCGTCGATGAACTGAATTCGGCTTGGCAAAAACACCTTGCAAAAATGGAAATTACGGCTAATAAATTTGGTAAAAAGGTATTGTTTACCGAGTTTGGATACCGAAATTCCACGTATGCCGCTAAAGAACCGTGGACTGAAAGTAACAACGAGATAAGCAATCAAGCCCAAGCAGATGCTTATGAAGCCTTGTTTCAAAGTATGACTCAACAAACCTGGTTTGAAGGTGGATTTGCTTGGAAATGGTTTGCCGATGGCTACTTTAAAGAGGAAACGAACAGGGTGGATTATACACCACAGGGTAAACCCGCCTTATTGACTTTAAAAAAATGGTACCAATAAATAAAAAAAGGCTATGAAAACGATAAATAAACCGGTTCTTGTTTTTGATGTAAACGAAACGCTATTAGATATGGGTCCGTTGAAAAAAGCGGTGAATGCACTGCTAGGCGAACCGCAAGGTTTCCGCATTTGGTTCGGCACGTTGCTGCACTATGCTACGGTTTCAAATACGATATCGGAATATCAAGATTTTAGTAAACTCGCAGTGGCAACACTAACCATGACCGCCGAATCTTTAAACATAAAAGTAACTGAAAGTCAAGTACTCGACACACTGTCAATTAATCAATCACTTCAATTCTATCCAGATGTAATTAAAGGTTTGAAATTGCTAAATGAAAATGGTTTTAGATTAGTTACTTTGACCAATTCGCCAGAAATAACGTTAAAGAAGCAAATTCAGAATTCCGAGCTAACTTCCTATTTTGAACGTCTGATGAGTATAGATTCCATTGGTAAGTATAAGCCGGCAAAAGAGACTTATTTATGGGCTGCTGAGGAGTTAAAGGTCTCCCCTAAAGAAATGCTTATGGTTGCCGCTCACGGTTGGGATATAGCAGGTGCAAGTCATGCAGGATTGTCGACTTGCTTTGTTGCAAGAGCAGGCCAGTCGATGTATAGCTTATCAGCCGCTCCAGATTATTGGGCTTCGGACATTTTAGACCTAGCCCAACAACTTGTAGCCGAGTACTGTTAAAATGGAATTCGTTCTGCCTTCTATTTTGTTTCTTTAAATACCAAAGAAGCGGAGTTCATGCAGTACCTCAAACCTGTAGGATTTGGACCATCGTCAAAGAGGTGTCCCAAATGTCCGTCGCATCGGGCACAAATGATTTCACCACGCACCATTCCTAAACTTTTATCCACCACTTCTACTACTCTATTTTCATTCAGGACGTCGTAAAAACTAGGCCATCCTGTACCAGACTCAAACTTTGTTGCAGAAGAAAACAAAGGCAATTGACAAGCGGCACAAAAGTAAACTCCTTTTTTATGGTTGTCGTTGTATTCATTTTGAAAAGGCCGTTCGGTACCTTTCTCTCGTAGAATGGCGTACTGATTGGGTGTCAAAATAGCTTTCCATTCTTCATCTGTTTTTATTACTTTTTTAAGAACCGTATCGGCAACGGACAGCTCCGGATGTTCTGGTGCTTTTGTATCGATCACAGTCGTTTGCATTTGTGCTTTTGCCGTTTCTTTGCAACCTATTACACTTAGTGTCAATAGACCGATGGCTAGTATTCTTTGATGCATTTTCATAGTTCTAGTGGTTTGGTTTTAATTTTCCTTTGTAGGTCTGTACAAATTTATTGTAACGGGGTACAGAAACGCCCTTCACATAAGGCTGATTGGGATTGTTCTTTACGTAATCTTGGTGGTAACTTTCTGCCGTATAAAAATCCATTACTGGTTTCACCTCTGTTACGATTGGTTTGGCAAACACTTTTTTAGCTGTAAGCTCCTTGATTTTGTCTTCAATAATTTTTTTCTCTGTGGCATTGTTGTAAAAAGCAATAGAGCGATAAGAAGAACCCTTATCTGGTCCTTGCTGATTTGGCGTTGTAGGATCTTGCGAAGCAAAAAACACGTCTACCAATTGGGCATACGACACTACTTTTGGATCGTAAAATACGGCAATGGATTCTGCATGACCCGTTCTATTGGTTCCCACTTGTTCGTAAGAAGGGTTCTTTAAAGTTCCCCCGGAATATCCCGAGACGGCTTCTTCGACCCCTACTACTGCTTCAAAAACATGTTCCGTACACCAAAAGCATCCCGAAGCAAAAACAGCTACAGCTTGTCCTTTCTTAGGTTCTAACGATAATTTTTTGGTTTGTGCTTGGCAACTAACAATCGAAAACAGGAATAAAAAGTAACTAAGTAATTTCATTTTTTTTATTTTATAATTATTTAAAAATTTACATTTTACAACGGATGTAAAGGAAGTATTCTATCGTTATTAAATTCAAAGTAATATACGGTAGATTATCAATCTAGGCTTTAGAACAAGTATTAAAGTTTTGTTAGAAAGTTAACTGAAGTGGTTTAATGCAATAAACGAAAATTTACTTAAGTAAGCTAGAACTCCAACTGTTCTGTAAAAAACTCTAAATGCGGGATTATTTTAGGGGTAAAAAGAGTTTTAAACATCTTCATCCTAACTTTTTTAATTTTAATTAACTTTTAGTGTGTACATTAAGTTAAAAAAACTTAACTTTATTTTTTTAATTCGATATAGAAAAGTATAAGTAAATGAAGAAGGTAATTTTACTATTAATTATTATTCTTACAATTGTTTTCATAATTGGTGTATTCCGCAACAAAGACAATTCGTTAACTTCCATACAGGAGGCCGACACCATTAGAATTGGTTATTCCATCGAAGCTCCCTTTTCCTATGTAACTACCGATGGTGAAGTAACAGGACTTTCTGTAATGGAGGCAAAAGAAATTACAAAACGTTTAGGCATAAAAAATACCGAATGGAGATTGATGGAATTTGGTTCGTTAATAAACGAATTAGAATCCAATAAAATTGATGTCATTGCAGCAGGAATGTACATTACACCTCAACGGGCCAAGCGAATACGCTTCTCACTTCCCACCTTTCACATCATGCAAGGATTAGCCGTCCCTGTAGGCAATCCAAAAAATTTGCATTCTTACGAACAAATTTTTGCACTTTCCGATTTAAAGATTTGCGCTTTAAAAGGGTCCATTGAAGAATCCTTACTTCTTAAACTTGGTTTTGGTAGCAATCGTCTTGTCCTCACCCCTGATATTGAATCGGGCATTGTTGCGGTTTCCACTGGCATTTGTGATGCTTTGGCCTTATCGAGTGCAACTTTACCGTGGATGAATACGCACTATAACCAAAAAATTGAAGTTGTGGCCGATTTTAAACAACCAGAAAGGGCACTGAAAGAAAAATTAGGCTACGGTGCTTTTGGATTTCATAAAAAAAATATTCAATTGCAGAAAGCTTGGAACAAAGAACTTAAAGCATTTGTGGGAAGTCCGTCTCATTTAAATTTATATGATGCGTTTGGGTTTACAAAACAAGAATTGCCGGGAAAGATTACCATTGAAGAAATAATAGCACAATAGACAACCAATATAGTTTGGAAAAATGAATTCTATAAAAAAATTAAATGTTACCGTTTGGCTTTATGCAGTCATCATTTCATCCTTACTAATTTGTTTTAGTATTTATTGGATTTACAAACAGCAAAATAGCAGAATAAAGCACGAAATAATAGTCTTAGACCATATTCGACAAGCACGAATTGACTTCACTAAAGGATTTTTGCATGTAGGTCTTGCCGGAAATGTAGACTCCCCTTTCCGTGAAGAAATTGGAATTGCTTATATTAATCAAGCTGCACTTACGTTTAAAAACACTTTAACTTTACCTGAAAGCCCGCATCATTATGATGCTTCTTCACAAGAAGATGAATTGTTGCGTTCTTTTTTAACGAACATCTCTCAATTTCAATTACAGGTAAAAAGCGCAGATATAAGTAATGCGAAAACTGCTACCAACTTGAGAATCCAATTTTTTAGTTTAGAGCAACAAGCGGATCAAATAGACACACTTATTAACCTACGATTAAATAAATTAGCCGCTAAACAAAATACTGAATTTTTAACAGCTCTTTTAATCGCTGCCATTTTGTTAGCACTGATTTGTGTTATTTTCTTTTACCTAATACTCAAAATAAATAAGTCTAGGAAAAAGTTTACTGAAAGCCAAAATCACCTGCAATCCATCTCTGACAACCTTGGAACAGGAATGATATATCAGCTAAGTACGGCTGGAGAAAATATGCAACATTATACGTATCTAAGTAATGGTGTAAAGCAATTGTACGGGTGTACACCTGAAGCAGCGATGAGTAATCCTATGTTAATTTATAGCAATGTGCATCCAGATGACAATGAAGCGCTTCGCATTGCTAAAAAAGAGGCGTATGAGCATAAAGCCGTATTTAAAAAGGAACTGCGGGTTTTTAATCCCGATGGTTCGATGCGTTGGTCCTATTGCGTCGCACATCCTCGTATGATTGAAGACAACCTTTGTTGGGATGGTATTGAACTTGATATTACCGAACAAAAAGAAATGGAAATTGCTTTACTAAAATCAAAGCTATTGATTGAGCAAAGTGAGGAAAAATTTAGAATTGCCACCGAAGCTACAAAAGATGGCATTTACGAATGGAATATTACCACCAATGAAACTGTCTTTTCAAAAAGATATTATGAAATTTTAGGTTTCGAGGCAGACTATGATACGGTACAGCTCACTTATAATGATTGGGAAAACCGCATTCACCCAGAAGATAAAAATCAAGTAATGCAAACAGTAACTGAAGCTATTGAAACGGGTCATAATTTTAATATTGAATACAGGCATTTGCACAAATCAAATGCATACCGTTGGCAAAACTCTATCGGTAAAGTAATTGTTGATGAGGATGGTAATTCGCCACGTATGATAGGATGTATACGGGATATACATACTAACAAGGTGGCGGAAACAGCACTAGAAGACGAACGCAACTTTCTAAAAAGCATACTAGAAAGTATGAGTGATGCTTTTATTTCATTAGATGAACAAGGAATAATAACTTATGTAAATGCAAAAGCGGTAGAAATTTTGGGTCAAAGTTATGAGGATCTGCTTGGCGAGCCAATTTCAACTGTTTTTACAGAAAGAATGGGACATCCGTTGCCGCTTAGTTTTGAAGAAATAGTAAATGAAAAAAAATCCATTCAGTTAGAAAAACAGTATGAAGCGTTTAATTTATGGATCCAGTACAGTATTTTTCCGACTAATACGGGTGTGGCCATCTTCTTTTCTGATATCACCCATCGTAAAAACATAGAGTTAGAGCTATTTAAAGCAAAGGAAAAAGCAGAAGAAAGCGACCGATTAAAAACCGCCTTTTTGGCAAATATGAGTCATGAAATCCGTACACCAATGAACGGTATATTAGGCTTTTCGTCTTTGCTGAGTGAACCGGGCTTAGGCCAAGAAGAACAGCAAGAATACATCAAACTCATTCAAGTTAGTGGAGCACGGATGCTCAATCTGATTTCAGAAATTATCGACATCTCTAAGATTGAATCGGGGATGATGGAAATCAGTCTACAGAAAGTTAACATAAACGAGAAAATAGCTTTTGTATATAACCTTCTAAAGCTAGATGCCGAGGAGCGTTCCTTAACATTGTCTCACAATACGGCGGCATTTCACGATTTATATTTAATTACTGATCCTGAAAAGTGCTATGCCATATTAACCAATTTAGTGAAAAATGCGATAAAATATACCGATCAAGGAAGCATTGAATTTGGCTATACCATCAATGATAAAAATATAGAATTTTTTGTAAAAGATACGGGTATTGGAATTCCAAAAGAACGACAAGCTGCTATATTTGAACGTTTCATACAGGTCGATATTGCCAATATCCAAGCGCGTCAAGGTGCCGGTTTAGGACTTGCGATTGCAAAAGCATTTGTGAACTTATTAGGAGGCAGGATATGGTTGGAAAGTGAGGAAGGAAAAGGAACTACTTTCTATTTTACCCTACCCTACAACGCTAAAAGTACCGAAAATAAAACAGAAGAAGTTGCTGCACAGAAAGAGGAACACGCCCTTGCATCGGCCTTTACTTCTAAACTAAAAATACTGATTGCCGATGATGATGCGATTTCCCGAAAACTAATCGTAAAATCGGTTGCTGATATTGGAAACGAAATTATTCAGGCTAAATCAGGACGTGAAGCTGTAGAAAAATTTATGGAGCACCGAGATGTCGACTTAATTCTTATGGACGTTCAGATGCCTGATATGAACGGTTACGAAGCTACTATGGAGATTCGAAAAACCGACCCGAATGTAATTATCATCACACAATCTGCGTTTGGACTTACTGGTGACCGTGAAAAAGCGATTGAAGCAGGGTCAAATGATTACATTACTAAGCCTATTGACAAAAGTGAATTAATGCTCTTGATCAACAAATATTTCAAACAATTACCGAGCTAAAGAAGCGCAAATAAAGTATATTTTTAGAAACATTACTTGTCGCTATCGAGCCACAGCTAATGTTTCTAAAATCTTTTCCTCAAAACCTTGCAAAGCTTTTACAGCGTAGTCTACTTTCCTTTTACTTTTAAATTGATACGATACTTCTAAGAAATTTTTAAAAGGAGTATCAGGTTGTATTTCCAAAGCATCGTTCTTTTTATACGTTACTTTTATAGGAATGTCTTTGTAATACGAAAAATACTCAGGATGTGTAATAACGCCCAAAGTCGAACAGTCAAAGGGAATAAATCCATGTACCCCAAAATACTGCTCGTTTTGAGCCATCCAAGGTTGCACAATGTCAAATAGCCATTTATCTGCTTCTTCATTGCGGTCCAAACTTGCCAAATCAATGTTGCCGATATGGGTATACGAACTGGGTTCATACCCGGCAAAAACCAGCGGTATATTTGAATTCAAAATCACATCCATGGATTTGGTATCGAGTTCATAGTTGTAATCAAACACATTCAACTTCCCATTTCCAGGATTAAAGAGCAGTCCGGGAGTTCGAGCCGCACAAATAGAAATCTTCTCGATTTGTGAAATAATATCCGGATGGTTTTGAATTAAAGTAGCAATATTGGTCATCGGTCCCAAAGCCAAAATAGTCAATTTTTCTTTCTTCAAAGCTTGGTACAACGCTCGTGTTGCTGCATTTTCTGTGCCCAAATCCGTGGCGTTTGGCGAACCTTTGTACACCGGAATGGGATTTCCTTTGTGGTGCCATTTCATTATTTTATGAATAACATCATAGCTATAATCCACATAAGTAATGGAGCTGATTCCCACTATCTCTATTTGCGGTTGTTTCAATGCCATAATCAGTGTGATTCCATCGTCCACTTCGCGTGGGGTTTTGTCCGGCATTCCAATCATCAAATCGGTGTCGAACCATACTTTGGTTTGTGCTTGAAAAGCTTGTGTCAATACCAGTGCAAAAAGAATAAATAGCTGTTTCATAGGTGTTTATTTTACAATTAATTTTCGGGCAAAAGCCAAAAGATTTGCTTTAGTGCTCAAGTCCATTTTCAACGGCAACTGTGCTATCCCAATCAGTCTTCGCATTATTTCTGTCCCAATAAAACCATTCAAGATTGTCGTATTGAGTTCGCCATATAAGGCATAATTTTCTTTAACTACTTCAATTAGTGCCGGTTTTTGTTGGGTTAAATACAAGTGGGCCAACAAAACCCCCAAGTCAAATTCCCGCAAACCGTAAAAGCAAAACTCTGGGTCGATTACTTTGCAACCGTCTGCTGTTTTTAACCAACTTCCGGGATAATAATCGCCATGCAATAAATACTTCCCTTTGGACAAATACAAAGCACCCAGTCGCTCCACTTCCCTTTTTAATGCGGTGTCTTGCTTATACGTCAACGCTACTTTTTGCAAACCTTCTTGAACGGTATCCAAATCAAAACCGTTTTCGACTCTAAAAGGAAACTCAAAGATATGTTCGTAGTTTAACGTACGCATGTCCGTATTAGCCAACTCCTCGTCCACAACTGTTTTCTGAAAATTGTGATGCAATGCACTGATGTACTGTACCAGTTGTTGCAACGCATCGCTGTTCATTGGGGAATTGGGTTCGTATAAAACGGTATAATCATTAGCAACGCCCAAATCTTCTAATGCAATGATGTTGTTCAGCACATCCACTCCTAAAAGTTTGGGCATAAAATCTTGCACGTTCGTATCACTAGCAATTTTCTGATAGAAAGCACCTTCTGTAACCACACGGGTTGCAGGAGCAGCAATTTGCGGGTATTTTTCAACGTAGCCCCTCGACTGCTTTATGATAAATGAACGGGAATTGGTTTGAATTCGCAACACACAATTCATGTTTCCCTCTCCAGGAACAGTAAGGGCTACAATTTCCTCCTCCTTTGAAATCCATTGCTGTTGCTGTAAATAAGCCGTCAAGTCATCTGGGGCCTTTGCGTTTACTATAAACATACTGTTTTTTATTATTTACTTTATTCCTTCTCTTTTTTAAAAAATATTTCTCATGCCCTACATAAATGCTAAAGCAAGTTACAAACTATTTTGCCTAAATTAAAACAAATACCGCACGGCAAACTGAAATTGTCTAGGCGGTGAAGCATTTCTTTGGGTAAATAAACCACTGGCACTCGACCCGCCCTGAATTTGATTACTTTGTGTAGCATTATTGCTGTAACCGCTTAAATTCTCTGCGTTAAATAAATTAAAGACATCTACTCGCAATTCTATTTTAGTTCCCGACGTTACTTTAAATTGTTGTTGCAAACCCACATCAAAAGTCGTACTCCACGGTAAGCGATCGCTGTTCCTGCTTTCTCCGGGAAAACGGTCGCTGTTTCCTTGGTAGGCCTCACCAAATCCAGAGCCGTCTCCGTTTAAATCGGTAGTACCAAATCCCAGCGGAATGCGGTTAATGGGTTGACCACTTTGCAACAATCCTGCTACGGTTAAAGTCGTTCCTGTAAACGGATAATAACTGTAAATTCCATTGATATTGTGCGTTCTATCGTTTATAGACGGTCCCCATTCGTTCGAATAGTTGTTTCCATCCATAGCTCTAAAATTGATGTCTTCTGTATCGTTTTCTAACGATGAAAGCGTATAATTCAAACGGTAGGAATAACTGTCTTGTCCTTTACTCTTTTGGTAATTTAAACTCAAAGCATAGTACCGGGATTTTCCTGCTGTTTCACTCATTACTACATTTCGAGCCACACCGGTAACGGTTTGTCCACCAATAACGGCCGAATTGTTCACTATAGGAATCGGTCTGGTTGCATCGGCTTCACCAGTTGTTCTGACAACTACATTATTAGGGTCCACGGTATATTCTGCTGCAGCATTTAGGTTTCGCAGTCGGAATAAGTTTTCGCCTCGGTTGTGTACAATGTCTGCATAAAACAATTTATTTTCATCGACTTGCAATTGGTACCCCAATGAAAATTGATGCGAATACGGATTATCATAGCCATTCGGGTTTAAAATCCGGCGTTCATTGGAAAAAGCACCTTCGCGTTGCCCTTGCAATTGGTCTGCAGTAGGTCCTTGTAAATAGGTGACATTTGACAAGTTTGCTGATAGATTTCCATTAAAAGTAATAGCATCAATATGGGTGTTGGAAGGTAAAATGCCTAAATCTATAAATTCTTGCAACTGCAATTTATAATCGGCGGTATTGGTGTTTTGTTGCAACGCATCGCTGTAAACGGCATAATTCACTTTGTCATAAGCAATACCATATCCTCCACGAATACTGCTGTTGCCGCTTAATTTGTAATTGAAATTAAAGCGAGGTGCCAAGTTGTTGTAATCGCCTTCTTCACTTCCACCCTTAGACAAGTTATCATAATCATAACGCAAACCAATGGTCAGATTCAGTTTATCAGTAACCGACCACAAATCTTCTATATAAGCTGAATAAATATCTTGATGTGTTCCAAAAGAAGCAGGACGTAATTCTACATTATAATTCACCACGGTCGCATTTGCAGGAAGATCGTTATAGGACAAACTACTTCCCATGCCACTTGAATTAAGAGCGTCTATCTCATTCTGTGTCAGCTTTACTGTATAATTACCATTGGGATTTCCTCCACCAAACATTTCGTGGTCTCCACGGATGTAATTCAATCCTGATTTTAGGATGTGGTTGTCCAAATAGTATTTGAATTTCTGCTGCACTTGTACCGTTTTCTCAATTTGGTGAAACAAAAATCCGGGATGACCCAGCACCGCTAATGTTTCGTCATTGGTTCCAAAAACCGTTACTTGTGGTGCATTTGCATTCAACGGATTGGCATAATCCCAGTCAAAACTACTGTACTGAATGTTGGTTTCTCCGCTTAATCTTCCAAAACTATAGGCGTTTTTCAAAGCCAATAAAACACTATTTCGTTGCTGTGTATTGGCAGAAGAAGGAAAAGCCACTCCTCCATCCAAACCACCACCTTGTTTCTCAATTTCAACAAAACCAATATTAGCACGTACCGAACTTCTAAAATTCTTGGTCCAAATTTGGTCTACTTTAGCGGAAAAATAATCAAACGTATTTGTACCTCTAATCGTTTCACTAACTCCTAAAGCGGGCACATTTAATAAGTTATCCTTCACATCAGTTGTATGTTCGAAATTAAGGTAATAAAAGGTTTTGTCTTTTACAAAAGCACCTCCCACACCCACACCGGCTTGGTAGCGTGCAAATCCGTCTTTCACCTGATTACCCGATAAATCCCGTTGTGCAAATGAAGAAGTTCCGTCTATAGCCGGACCCGGCCTTGTAATAAAAAAAGCTTCTCCTGTAAGTTCGTTCGAACCTGATTTGGGGGTAATGTCCACAATTCCACTACCTGTTAATCCGTATTCGGCCGAAAAGTTACTGGTCAAAACGGTAATGTCTTTAACAAATCCAGAAGGTATGGCAAATTTTTGACCGCCCAAAAAACGTTCGTTATTGTCCATTCCGTCAATCAAGTACGAGGTAAACAAGCCATTACTTCCGTTAATACTCACATTGGGTGCTTCAGGATAGAAACCCGTGGCTTGTGATACATTAGGCAATCGGTACAAAACACGAGTAATGTCCCTTCCTTCCACTGGAATTTCTTGCAATTCTGCTGCTTTTAATTCCGAAGAAACTTCCGCATCTTGACGGTTTATTTTTGAAGTGGAACCAAAAGAGAGTACCACCTCGTCCAATTCTTCAGAAGTACTGCTTCTCAAAATCAAAGTCACATTTGGGTTTTGATTGGAACGAATACTGATTAAATTAGAACGTTCTGCTGCATAGAAGGCTGTGACTTCAGTACGCACTTGATACCCGTCAAGTGCCTCAAGGTTGCGGAACACCACCTTACCTTGTTCATTAGTCAGCTGACTGATCTGTAGGTTCCGACTCGTATTTTCTAGAATAACAGAAAAGTTTTCGACAGGCGTATTGGTTGTGGCATCAAGTACCGATACAGTAAGATCTTGTTGGGCGAATACTGTTGTAGCAACAAACAGCAGGACCCAAATATAAAATTGCTTCATAGAAGTAGAATTGTAAATTAATAATAAAAAAGTCAGATACTAATCTATAGCTCCGGCGATCCTTTATTAAAATACAAATCCGTAATCGTAGTGTATACTACTGTTGTTTCATTTTTCTTTGGGTAAATAAAATGACCTAAAAGAGCCTGCACTATTCCCCGAAAAGGATCGGAATAGGCCAAACTATGCAGTGCCTTCTTAAAATCGAGTCTAGTAGTACAGTCGTTTAAACGAGGTAAGAATGCAATGGAATGCTGTTGATTTAGGGTACATAAGCTTTTAAAAACCTTGTTGGTTTGCCACGGAACTGCGGTAAACGATTTACTTTCAAAACTATCTTTTGAAAAACCCATTAAATAAGTTCCGCCAGCAGCATCGGGACCAAAAACGACTTTATTAGATTGTAATTTGTTCGCCGCTTCCAGCAAATGATGGTGATGTAGGTTCATGCAGTCATTTCCTACTACAATGACCTTTTCAAAACCTTGCGCAAATAACTGTTCAATGGCATAGGTTATTTTCGCCCCAAACGAATCGCCTACTTGATTTTTTTCATTGGAAATAAAATACGGGAATTGGGTTTTCTGAATCGTACGGAGTACCCTCGTATTCATTTTTTTCCACAATACCACATTCTGCTTTTTGATGGAAACAATTGGTTTTACAGTACTTTCTACCTCTTCGCTTTGTGCGAAAAGCAAGATAGCAGTAGCCTTACCGTTGTTATTGTATTCCTTCATACTCGTATAGACGTTGTAGTTTTATAAACCTGACAGGACAGTTGCATTTTTTTTATTTCCTACTTTAAAAAATCACTTCTTGCAGTACTATCTTTATCATCCACGTTCCTTTATCATCTTGATTTCAGGTTTTAATCTCTTATAACCGAAGACCTTTGAATCACCATTCTTTATCATCCATAGTCCCTTTTCCCTCAAAACTCATAAATCAAAACCATCCCCACAATCCCTCTTTATCTCATAACCTCATGTCCTTAATTTTCTTACAACCTCAAAAATAAGTAATTAATAGCTTTTATTTTAAGTTTTTGTTTATATTTGGTTACTTAATAAAGTACGACAATTTAGAATTCAAACCTTCCTTATTTTGGTTGGATTTTTATGATTTATTAAAACATATGTATTAGTTGTGTTTCATGCAAAAAAAGGATACTCCTAGATGGACTAATTAGTTTTTCTTAAAACGCAATTCAGATTCAAAAATCCAAAACGTTAGCTTTGGTCAACAATGAAAAATGTATACTAATTAAAAACAGCAATTATGAGTAATTCAAATTACGGTTATAGCAAAAAAATGGCTACTACTTTTGAAAAGGCAATAGAAAGAACTAAAGGAAAACTAGAAGAAGAAGGGTTTGGTATACTTACCGAAATTGACATTAAAGCTACACTCAAAAAAAAGATTGATATAAATATGGACAACTATACCATTTTAGGAGCTTGTCATCCAGCAAGTGCTCATCAATCTATTCAATCTGAAATAGAGATTGGTCTAATGTTACCATGTAATGTAATTGTGTATCAAAAAGATGGTGAAGTAGTTGTGTCTGCCATAAAGCCATCCGTTGCGATGGGAATGATTGAAAACGAAGAATTAGATGCAGTGGCTTCCGACATTGAATTACGTTTAAAAACAGTGATTGATAATTTATAGAAAGTGGAATAAAGCGATATATAAATAACATCAAGATGAATCCTGTTTTTAAAACTTTCAAATCCGAAAATCCTTTAGTTTCAAAATATGTCAATTACTATTATTTAGATAGCAAACCAAACAATATTGAAACGGAATTTGAGTGTTTCCCACATTACAACACTACGATTTCACTTTATAAAGAGAATATATCTGCAGGTAAGGGAGAAGTGATTTTCCAAAAGAACGCCAAACCACTTCAAATTTTCACACCAATTAGAGAGGATATACTGAAAGTCAAACAAGTAGGCAGTGTACACCGAATTGTAATCGTTTTCAAACCATTAGGAATTCAGCAATTTTACAAAAATTTAGACTTCAATGATTTCATCCGCAATTATCCCTTTTTTTCAAATATAGAGCTTTTAAATCTTTTTATTACTACAGATACAAAGGTACTTACCCAACTATTAGACAATTACTTACTCGAAAGACATACTACATTCAAAATCGATAGACTTGAAAAATCGCTTTTCTTAATTTACACCAATACAGGCACTTTACCCATACAAAAACTAGCAGCAGAAACCGATACAAGTCGCAGGCATTTAAACCGACTTTTCAAGACGCATTTCGGAGTTTCCGTGAAAAAGTTCAATGAAATTGTGCTTTTCAGAAAAACATTAGAAAAAAAACTCTTTGAAAACACCGAACTAAGTTTTACAAATTTAGCATACGACTTCAACTATGCTGATCAATCGCATCTCAACAAAGCCTTTAAGAATTTCACTGCAAACTCTCCAAAGAATTTTCTGAAAAAAGGAACGCTTCTGGGAAATGAAGATACATTTTGGCATTTAAAAAAATAACGCATTGTCCCATTTATACAAGTTTTTCATTTCTAAATCCTATAGATTTGTAAAAAAATCTGACAATGAAATACGGTTTACTTTTAATCACTATACTCGTTTCGGTAGCTATTAATGCTCAAGAATCCTATTCTACATTAACAAACAAAGCACTGCAAACGGTCAAATCAGAGGACACTACAAATTACAAAGCAGCACTTACGCTTTTTGATGATGCTTTCGTAAAGTACCCAGACAGCATAAACGGCACAGGCCTGTACTACGCCTCTATCGCAGCCGCATCGCAGCCGCATATACAAACAACAAGGACAAAGCTTTTAAATACCTCTCATCGCTAGCTAAAATGCAAACAGACGATGAAGGTTATCCAGGTTGGACCTTTGTTCTTGATGAATATGCAAAAGAGGATTACAAAAACCTACTAAACGACGAACGCTGGAACCGCTTACAAACAAATGCATTACTAGATAAAGCAAACTATTTTAAAAAAGTAAAGGAAAGCGAAGACGAATTTTTCAAGACGGCTAAAACTGCTTTAAAAGCAAATACCAAAGCCCCTAATTTATACCAACAAATAAAAACACACAATCCCTATCTAAGCAAACAGCAGCAAGATTATAGTATTTCACTTAAAATAAACGATTCTACAAATGCCGCATACCATGTGCATTTGCCCAAAAACTACAACCCAAAAAAGAAATATGCAGCCTTACTATTTCTGCACGGTGGCGTAAGATTTAGTCAGTTGGCCGAATATCAGATTCCACAAAAAAACTTAGGGGGCTGGAACCGTTTTTACACCAAATATGCAGCACTTAATGAGGTTATTTTAGTTTTTCCCACTGCCAATAAAACGTACAATTGGATGACAAGCGACGACGGCTTTTTTATGATTCCTAAAATAGTACAACAATTAAAAACAGCGCTTAATATCGATGACAACAAAGTCTTTATTTCTGGTCATTCCAATGGGGCTACAGGTTCATTTTCATACTTAATGAAACAACCTACACCATTCGCTGGATTTTATGGTTTTAACACGCACCCAAAAGTATACACAGGCGGAACATTTATTGAAAACATCCTCAATCGCTCTTTCATTAATTTTTCTACTGACCAAGACTATTATTACCCACCAAATGCAAATGACACACTAACTAAAGTAATGAATAACATAAACGCAGATTATAAAGACTACAGATACAATGGTTTCCCACATTGGTTTCCAGAATTTGACGAATCTGAACCAGCCTACAAAATCCTTTTTACAGCGTTAACCAAAAGTCCTAGAAAACCATTCCCTCAAAAAATAACTTGGGAGTTTGACGACAACCGCTACGGGAACATCGACTGGCTATCAAATATCAAACTAGATACCTTAGCGACAAGAAAAAGAGAGCACAAGCAACTCAATTTCAAAATTGAAAAAGAACTAAAATACAACAAACAAGATAGCCTAGTATTCGTCAATGTCGACAAGCAAGCTTTTGATTTTCCACGAAAATCAGGAAAAATAACCGCTAGTTATGAAGAGAACACTTTCACAATCCAAACCTCTTGCATTGGATCGCTCTCAATTACCATTTCACCTGAAATGATAAACCTCAAAAAGAAGGTAAAAGTGTACATAAACGATAAACTATACTTTAATCAAAAAATAAAATACGACCCGCAGTTTATGCTAAACAATTTTATAAAAACTAAAGACAGAAGCCAGATTTGGGTAAACGTGATAAACCTAAAAATATAAAAAAACCCCTCAGCTCGAATAATCTTGAACAACACAATCAAACGAAAAGATATCAACCTCCACCACCCATAACTTCGAGTGTTTTTGTGCCATGCAATGGAATCAAAAAATGCATCGACAACCTCGCCAAACCTTTATACGGCTTTTCCCTTCGTCGACGACCTGTAGATCAGCTTTGCGTCTAAAAGTATGGTTCTAGCAGGTGCATTTAGGTTTTGCATATGTTCTAAAACTAACTTTCCAGCCGCTTTACCCATTTTTACAAGTGGTTGTTCTACACTTGTTAACGGCGGAAATACATAATTGGATAATTCGGTACCAGAAAAACTAGCGATGGCAACATCTTCTGGAATTTGCTTTCCGTGTTGCAAAAGATAATTCATCGCACCAATGGCTAAAGTATCTGTAAAAGCAAATATACCATCAAATTCAATACCCCTTTCCAGTAATTTTTCAACGGCTTTTTTTCCATCTTGTAAGCTAACTCCTTCGCAAGGAACAATCAACTGGGGTTCTAAAATATGATGTTTGGTAAGAATTCGCTTGTAGCCGTTGGCACGTTCACTTGCATTTCTCACACTGGAAGGTCCCATTAAATGGACTATTTTTTTACACCCTACACTAAGCAGGTGTTCTACCATCAAAGCGGCCTTTATGGAATCATTCACCACCACTTTTGATACCTCAAGTGTGGCAGGGGGTATACGGTCAAAAAAGACCATAGGAGTGCCTCTTTCGATAATTTCTTTGTACAGATTTTGGTTTTGGGTTTCGTGACATAAATTGATGATGATGCCATCCACATTAAATCGCTCCAGCAGCAAAAGATTCTCGCGTTCATTAGCTGGTTTTTCATCAGATTGTAAAATGATTACTTTATAGCCTAAAGGATATAAAACTTTCTGAACGCCTTTTAAAACTTTCGCCGAAAAAGGAGTAACCATTTCTGGAACCACAAAACCAATACTTTTCGTCTTTCCGGTTTTCAAATTTAAAGCAGTGGCATTGGGTTTATAACCCAAATCTTGAGCAGCTTCCAAAACTCTTTGCTTCGTCGTCGCATTAATATTTTTTTCATCCAATAAGGCTCTGGAGATGGTTGAAGTAGATAAATTTAAGTGTTTCGAAAGGTCTTTTAACGTAATGCGTTTCATGAAAAAGAATTTAATCAAAAATAGCTAAAATAGTTGAGAGTGCATAACGGGAACGTTCCCATAAAACTGGGAACGTTCCCAGTAAAACATTTTTACGAAAACGTTATAATTAAAGGTTGATTATAATAGATTTGGCAAAATAAAAAGTATTAAAAAACAGATTTATGAATACAGTTGACCCAGATTATTCTAGTAAAAACAACACTTCAGGTATCCTGCACATTGGCGTAGGAAACTTTCATAGAGCACACGAAGCCTTTTATACCCACCAACTGCTAGCCCATGAAAATCAACAAAATTGGGGAATATGTGGTGTAAGCTTACTTCCTTCCGATAAAAATATAATTGAACGTCTAAAACAACAAAATCTTGCATATACTTTAACTGTTTTTGGAAGAAATAATACAGAGGAAGTGCACACTATTGGTTCAATAGTAGAATTAATTGCAGGTTATGAAAATCCTGAAGCGGTACTCCAAAAAATAGAATCACCTTCCATTAAAATCATCTCTCTAACCATAACAGAGGGGGGATATAATTTAGACAAAGGAACCGGTTTATTTAATGTTGGAGATGAGAAAATCCAACAAGATTTAAAAAATCCTAAGCAACCTAAAACGGCCTTTGGATTTATAGCAGAAGGATTAAGAAGAAGAAAAGAAGCAGGAAACGGTGCAATTACGATTCTATCTTGCGACAACCTGCAACACAACGGGGATACCGCAAAAAAAGCATTTACTTCTTTTATCAAAGAACAAGACAATGAGCTAGCAGAATGGGTGAATCTTAACGTGACGTTCCCAAACAGTATGGTCGACCGAATTACTCCCGCAACTACTGCAGCCGACATAGAACGATTGAATAAAAAAAATGGAACAAACGATCTTGTTCCGGTCTATTGCGAAGACTTCATCCAATGGGTGATTGAAGATAATTTCGCCGCAGGAAGACCCAAATGGGAACTTGTTGGTGTGGAATTTACTGAGAATGTTACTGCTTTTGAAAATATGAAATTAAGTTTATTAAATGCTTCTCATACCCTACTCGCTTATCCCTCATTCCTAAAAGGATATCGAGCTGTGGATCAAGCCATGCAAGATGCAGACCTCGTAAAATTCATTCGTACCTTTATGGATGTGGACATCACTCCTTATGTACACCAACCTGAAAACACCAATTTAGAAGTTTATAAACAAACGCTTATTGAACGGTTTTCTAACCCTGCCGTAAGTGATCAAGTCAGTCGATTGTGTTTTGATGGCATTTCAAAATTTCCCGTTTATATAGTACCCAATGTCCTAAAAATGTTGGAGGACCAGAAAGACATGACCCGCATCGCCTTTCTTTTGGCAACCTATCGTCATTATTTAAAATACAAAGTAGACGATAACGGAACTGCTTTTGAAATTGCCGAACCTTGGATGACTGAGGAAGATGAACGAATTATCGCTATTGATGAACCACTGTGTTTCTTAACGCTTTCTCCTTTTAAACCGGTTGATTTTTCTAAATCCACCCACTTTTTAGAACTGTACTCTAAATTTGTGGTCGACTTAGAAGAACAAGGTGTTGGCCAAGTATTAAATGCGGTTGTAAGCTAAATAAACATCCCTAAACGTTTTCTAATATCAAATTATTATGACTTCAAAATCGAGCAATAAGTTACTGCCTTTTGCGATTGTAACCTTCATCTACTTTATTGTAGGGTTTTTAACTACGGTTAACGAGCAACTGCAAGCTCCTCTAAAATTTACTTTTTTAGCGGATGCAGGAAGTCTAAAGAACACGTTTACCACCTTAATCTCTTTCTTTTTCTTTTTGGGGTATTTAATAAACGGAACCTTAGGAAGCAAATGGGTCAATGCAGTGGGTTACAAAAATACCATCGTAAGAGGACTTTTGTTTATGCTTGCTGGATTGTGCATTTATTTAGGTGCTGCTTTTGTTGGAGATACCTATCCTGATCTTACTTTTCAAGTGGGAGATGCTACTATTGCTTATGGATTTGTCGTCTTTATTATCGGTTCGTACCTTATGGGAACTTCTGCAGCTATTATTCAAGTGGTGGTCAATCCGTATGTAGCCTCGTATGAACTGCCTGGAACCCAACCTGTACAACGATTGAATATTACCACAGCCGTCAATTCCATCGGTACTACATCAGCTCCCTTTTTTGTAACGGTTATCATGTTTAGTGGCATTTCTATCGAAAATGTAGCCATTCACCAACTCATGTGGCCATTAACGATTCTAATTAGTATGGTACTCGTGGTGACTGCGATAACCAGCAAACTACATTTACCCGATATTGCCAATACGCGTTTTACTTTAGGTGAAAAACAACTGCGAAGTATCTGGTCGTTCCGGCATTTTGCCTTGGGTGTTTTGGCCATCTTTTGTTATGTAGGAACAGAAGTCGCTATCGGAGCCAACATTAATTTGTATGCTTTTGAATTGATGGACTCGAATCATCCCATTTCCTTTTTTGGAAAAACCGAGCTAATTATGGGCGGAATGGATTTTGGCATTCATGCCTTATTGTCTACACTTTACTGGGGTGGTTTTCTAATTGGTCGTTTAGTATCCAGTTTTTTCTGTTCCATTTCTGCTCGAACCCAACTTACCGTTGCTTCTATTTTAGCCGTTATTTTGGCCTTAATTGCCATGATTACCGAAAATATATGGTTTTTGGTAGCGATAGGTTTACTGCATTCAACCATGTGGAGTTGTGTTTTTTCATTAGCAACCAAAAACTTAAACAAATATACCTCAAAAGCCTCAGGCGTATTTATTTCTGCCGTATTCGGTGGAGCAGTTTTCACTATAGTACAAGGGGCTTTAGCAGATGCTTTTGGTTCTTGGAGATGGACGTGGACGCTAACGGTAATTTGTGAATTGGTCCTCTTATATTACGCGCTCGTAGGTTCTCGCATCCGAGAAAAAGACCTGCTTAATTCTTAACACTTACGTCTTAATACTTAATTCCTAATACTTACTACGATAATGAGTTTAAAATCAAACAATACGGTATTCTGTTTTGGAGAAGTGCTTTGGGACATTTTCCCTGATGGAACAACAGCGGGTGGTGCTCCTTTTAATGTAGCCTACAACCTTAGAAAAATGGGAGTAGATTCTAGAGCAATTAGCAGAGTTGGTAATGATTCTTTAGGAATAAAACTTCAGAATCAAATTAAAGCATGGGGATTTCCCGAAAAATATTTACAAATAGACGCTACGCAACCCACAGGAACCGTACTGGCCCATTTTGATGCCGACAATGAAGCCCATTACGACATTGTATATCCTGTAGCCTACGATTTTATTGCAAATACAGAGGGATTAGCTACAGAAGTAAGTCAAGCAGCCGCTTTTGTATTTGGAAGCTTAATTGCGCGAGGAGACGTTTCCCGTACCACTTTATTCAGTTTACTAGAAGCCGCAAAACTTAAAATATTTGATGTAAACCTAAGAGAACCTTATTGCGATTTCAAACTGATTGAAGCCTTGCTGCACCAATCCGATATTGTTAAAATGAACAAGGCCGAAATGAAGCGTTTATTAGAATACCTTACTATTCCCTATACCAACGAACAAGATGCTATCTTCTATATTCAGGACTTTTTTAAATTGGAGGAAGTTTTAATTTCCAAAGGCAGCAAAGGAGCTTTGTATCACGATGGCAGGGCCAATTATGAAGTTCCAGCCCTACCCATCGAAATAGCCGATACTGTTGGAAGTGGCGATGCATTTTTAGCGGGATTTATTTCCAAAAGAATCCAAAATGCCCCTCCCCAAGAAATCATGAAACGAGCCGTAGCCTTGGGGGCATTCATCACCTCAAAAGCAGGAGCTTGTCCGGATTACAAATGGTCCGATTTTGAAAAATTTGAATCAAAGGGTGCTGTAGTGCTATGCCAATAAAATAGGGATTAAGGTAAGCGACATTCTTGTCCCTATTTACTACAACTTCTCCCCCCAAATCACGGAACCATTACCCACAATCGCATAACACCAGATGCGAACAATAGCCGTACCTTGCGTAGTATTCGGGAAACAGCAAACGAATCCTTCATTTGAACTATGTTTCCCAGTTGCACTTCCCTTTTTTTGCAACACTACAATTAATTTTAAAACCAACAAAAGATGTCAAAAAACGTATCCGATCACCTTGTAGCCATGTTAGTAGAAGCAGGAGTAAAAAGAGTGTATGCCGTTACCGGAGATAGCCTTAACCCCGTAAATGATGCCGTTCGAAGGGATGGTCGCTTAGAATGGATACACGTTCGGCATGAAGAAGCAGGCGCTTATGCCGCCTCTATGGAAGCAGAATTAAACGGAATTGGTTGTTGTATGGGAAGTAGCGGTCCAGATCATATACATTTGGTCAACGGACTTTATGATGCCAATAGAGCTGGGAATCCCGTGATTGCTATTGCTTCCACAATTCATACCGATAAAATGGGATTGGACAACTTTCAAGAAACAAAACCGGAGTTGTTATTTCAAGATTGTTCTAAATATGTGTTCCAAGCGGGTACAGCCAAACAAGCCATTAATGGATTGCAAACCGCCATCCAACACGCCATTGGAATGAAAGGTGTTGCCGTTCTTGGCTTACCAGGAGATGTGGCTGCCGCCGAAATAGAAGATGTGCATACCGCCAATCATAATTTTTATACAGAAGCTCGTATTATTCCAAGCGAAGAACACTTGTCTGAACTAGCACGCGTCATTAATTCAAATGAAAAGGTGATGCTCTTTTGTGGACATGGATGCCGTGATGCTGTAAATGAAGTAATGCAATTGGCATCCACTTTAAAAGCTCCTCTAGGCTATAGTTTTAGAGGGAAAATATTTTTTGACCGCAAGGACAATCCCTATGCCGTTGGATTAAACGGCTTATTAGGAAACAAGTCGGGATTTGAAGCCATGCACCAAGCCGACGTTTTGATTATGCTTGGAACAGACTTTCCCTACAGTGAATTCCTTCCTGAGAAATGCAAAATTATTCAAATCGATACCAAGCCCGAGCGACTAGGACGACGCGCTAAAGTAGATCACGGGTATTGTGGAGACATAAAATCAACGCTAAAAGCGCTTATGCCTCTAGTGGATGTGAAAACAACTACTGACTTTCTAGACAAAATGCGGAAACTGCACCAAGAACTGGAAATTGATTATGCCAGCTATGTCTCTGAAAAAGGAACGGAAAAACAAATTCACCCCGAATATGTCGCCGCTTTAGTAGATCAGTTGGCCACTGACGACGCTATCTTTACGGTCGATACAGGCATGAGTGCCGTTTGGGCCGCCCGTTATTTAAAAGGAGGTACCAACAGGTATTTAACCGGGTCTTTCAACCACGGGTCGATGGCCAATGCAATGCCGATGGCAATCGGGGCGGGACTTTCGCATCCCGATAGGCAAGTGATTGCTTTTTGCGGGGATGGGGGTATTTCAATGCTACTAGGTGATTTGATGACCATCAGTCAATACCAAATACCCGTCAAGATCATCATTTTCAACAACGGTACTTTAGGAATGGTCAAACTTGAAATGCGTGTGGAAGGATATATGGATTGGCAAACCGATATGGTCAACCCTGATTTTGTAAAATTAGCCGAATCCATGAACATTGCCGCATGGGAAGCGAAGGAATCTAAGGATGTGGAAGCCGCATTAATCAATGGATTAAACCACAATGGCCCGGCAATCATCAACATTTTTACCGATCCCAATGCGTTGGCCTTACCTCCTACTTTAGAGTTCGACCAACTAAAAGGTTTTGCACTTTCTATGGGCAAGTTAATGATAAATGGCCAATTTGCTGAAGTTGTAGACACGACAAAAAGCGATTTGAAATACTTACGAGAACTACTATAACTACAAGGCAAGCCTTAGTTCACCTATAAGCGATTGCTAACAGGAATCGCTTTTTTATTTATGGTAAAGGTAAGAATTGGCCTCAAAATTACAGGAAGTTCAAAAAAAAGTAAACAAAGTGATTTTTATTTGTGTTGTGAATACCTTAATAGAAAAATACAAAGGAATCCACCCAGAAATACTATTGGAACGCTTACTTAAGAGAAGCGCTTTCACAACGTCCTTTTGCCCTTTCTATTGGTGAACTAAATGCAGTCCCTCGATGTCACTCCTCCTCCCTTTCTAAGCGGATTTTTAATTGCTGCCCCTTTGCGGTTAATTGGTATTTTTGGTGGGTGCTGTTCGGTTTATGGGGTAGCGTCATGGACAGATAGCCTTCCTGCATGGCTGGATTCAAATAATTGTCTCTAAAATTTGGATTGTGCTTCAGTTGTAAAATGGTCATTAATTCTTGACGAGCATACGCTTGGTCGGTGATCAAAATCAACCGTTGTATCAATTCATTGACTTGATCGGTGACTTGATCGTTGACTTGGTCGGTACCGTTCTTTTTAAACTGTTTACCAATGACTTCCGGACGCCAAATCGTGATTTTAAAACCTGCTCCCAAATCAAATACAGGTTCTGCTAGACCTGCTTCCTTACACAACCGTAAAATTTCTCCCGTTCCGGTTCCAAAACGTTCAATATAACCGGCTTGATACAGTACTTCTGCTAAATGGGGGTTTTTGGGATACGAGGAGTGGTCGTTTCTCAAGTTATACAATGTCAGCTCAGGCGGTAGTGCTCCGGGATTACTGATTTCAACGCGATTGGCAAAAAGCATCAACTGTACACTGCCTTTACTTTGGTAATCTCTATGTGCCACCGCATTCACAATGGCCTCAGCAATAACGGCTCTTGGAATTTCATATTTTAAAGGGGCTTGATTGCTATGAGAACGCATTCCCACCGCGAGTGCAATTTTCGATAAAATAAAATCAATGGCTTCGTCTACCTGCGTAAAAACATCTCCTTTAATGACACGGTGGTCCGGAATGGGTTTAGCCACATGCAAACCATGAAAATGAGCACACTTCACCACTGCTGTAGGAAAATACTGTTGCGGATTAGTGCCAAAAGCCAACAAAGCGGAGTTGGTTATTTGCTGTTCCGAAAGAAAGTTCAAATGCGAAAGTACCTTGGGCAAAGTTTTCAATGGACTAAAATCCGTTGCTACTACAATATGCATCGTCTTTACAAGATTTGGACGTTACCCTTGTAGAGCCGTAGGCTCGATTCATATTGTAAGGCTGGACTTTAGTCCAGTTAGAGCGAACCAACCTAAATAGAGCCGTAGGCCGGACCCATGATAAAATCTGTTGCAGCAGTATGCATCGTCTTTACAAGATTTGGACGTTACCCTTGTAGAGCCGTAGGCTCGATTCATATTGTAAGGCTGGACTTTAGTCCAGTTAGAGCGAACCAACCTAAATAGAGCCGTAGGCCGGACCCATGATAAAATCTGTTGCAGCAGTATGCATCGTCTTTACAAGATTTGGACGTCACCCTTGTAGAGCCGTAGGCTCGATTCATATTGTAAGGCTGGACTTTAGTCCAGTTAGATGGAACTAACCTGAGAAATAGAGCTGTAGGTTCGGCCCATGATAAAATCCGGTGCTACAAGATGCGTCATTTGTTTTCTACAAGATGCACCGCTTTTTGTTTTCAACGGATTAAAATCCGTTGCTACAATATGTATCGTCTCTACGAGACTTCGATGTTAACCTTGTAGAGCCGTAGGCTCGATTCATATTGTAAGGCTAGACCATACAATCTTTTAACGCGGTAAGAGTTTACGGGCATGATATAATGCTCTAAAACGGGTTTTAAATCTCCTTGGGACTCAATGGTATTAGAAATATCTAACATGAAATTACTATAAAAATAAATATTCTTAATTATTTTATCATCCGGCTTAATGTTTGGAAATAATTTAGTTAAAAATTGAGATGATATTAAAATGGTTTCAGCATAATTCTTGGTGCTTATAGCAGTATTGAACTCTAAAATAGTTGTCACTAATGGTTTAAAATCTCTATAATAGGAGGACTGATAATAGTTATGGGTATTTTTTAGTTTTGAATAGCTTTCAAAAGTCTCATCAACTACACCATAAATAGTATTTATATACTCCGAAAATTTATAATTTTCTTGTTTATTGTCGGTATCAGTTCCTTTACTGTTTTTAGCGGATTTTAATTCTACCAATTTACTTTCTATAAGACTAAAAGTAAATTGAGTGCTTGTAATTAATTTCACTAGCTCAATATAATTGGTTTGAATATAATTCAATTCGTCACTATTAAAAATTTGCTTGTCATTCAATTTTTGAAAAACCAATCCTGCTAATAACTTATTTTGATTAGAGCTCAATTTTTTTAATTCAGAATTTGTAATCCATTTTTCTATTATTTCTGTAGAATCACCCGTAGCATTGGTGGTTAAATTTTCTGATAGCACATTCAATAGTCCAACCATTTTATCAATTTCATACTTTTCAACATTGGTATAGTCATTTGCGATACGCTCCAAGACTAACTTAGGATGGATTCCTTTATTTATCTGGTCAACAATATCAAAGGATACAAGCGCAAAATGTCCCTGATCAGAATCTCTTAATTTCTTATTTTCATCAATTATTTTTTTAAAAGAATTAGAAAATTGTTGAATATCTTTTTTAAAAGAGGTTACCCATACTTGCCCAAATGAAGGAGTTTGAAAATAATCTTGACTTACAAAGAGCAAATGTGTATTTGGAAAAACTGTATTTAAGGATACCTTAATGGTATCAGTATCATTTAAGCTAATGTCAAATGATGTATTTAATCGACCTTTAAAATTTTGATAAAATGCCGTAGTTATTTCTTGTTTGGTTCTTTCAACTAAGAGACTTGCAGTAGCGTCAATTAATTGGGTCGTTGGTGAAAATCCAGACGAAACAGATGAAACAGATGAGGCTACATCCGTAATATCTTTTAGAATATAAACAGAGTCTACTATATTGATAATGGAATCGTTTTTCTTATTACCTTTCTTAGTACCGTTTTTTAATGGAATTGCATCCAAGTACTTGACACTTTCAAGTATGTTAAAATTTTTAATGGACGTGTCGAATGGGTTTTTTAAAAACAAGTCTAAATTTATAATTCTTTCATCAGTAGAATGAATCCCTTTAAGTTTCCGCTCCATCCCCTCAACTTTATGAGAATCTAATATTTTTATTACGTCAAAACTATGTTGAGCAAAACCGCTTATAGGTAGTAGAATAATAAAAGACGATAGTAATGTTTTCATTTTATTTTTTTTAATAGATTAATAAAGAATTACATACCTTTTCATAACATGCTAAATTTACAAAATAACAATCCATAAAAAAACCCCTACAAGTAGGGATTTTTCATGTTTTTGTGATTATTATCGTATATTAAGTAATCGGCCGTTTCTAAAATGTATATCTCTCTTTTTTTTGTTGTCTTTTCTACGCTGCGTACGTTTTCCTACAAAAAAATTGGAAAAACAATAAGCATGGCACTTTATATATTTTGTTTTTTAGAGAAGTACACGTCAAAATAAAGCTGATTTTTACATCTACTCTTATTTTTACATCAAAAATAGAGTGTTTTTAAATTAGTAGTTATAAAATTACTGCTTTCAAATTATTATTTTTTTATAAAATTTGTATTTAACGTTTTGAAAGTAAAACTATTATTCTATAGTTACTGCCCTGAATTATTGTTTTTAACGATACGTAGCTTATTTCCCTCTTTGCAATTTTAAAAGAATCCTGCTACTTTTTTTGTCTAGTTGTTTATTAATTCCCCCCTACTGATTTTTCTCTATAATTTCGAATGATACAATCATGGGACTTACGAATGGTATTTTAAAAAAAAGGCTATCCGGAAAAGTACATTTCGGATAGCCTCAAATCTCGACTCATAATTTTAAAGTTATTGCGTTAATTAATTCCTTTAAATCACTAAAAAAAGTCTGATTTCTTCTTTAAAACAGCGAGATATCTATAGCAGTAAATAATATTTCCGATAAGTCACTACCTGTTAAGAAGTTTTATTTTTTTACAAAATAAATAGGATTACTAACCAGAATAAGTTTGCCATTTTCATCACGCACGTTCACATGAATCCATTTTGAACCAGCGACATACTGCCAATCGATTTTTGCAATTTCTTTATTCTTTTTTATCAGCTGCGTCATCTTAGGTTGCAAAGTACCATCCACAATACATTCTATACTTCCACCTTGTGCACCATCGACTGAAACGGTTAGCTGCATTTTATCTTTTGAGTTAATGCTAAGTTTCTCGCCCATTTTTGCCTCTTCATTACCATTTGTGCAAAAAATGGCGATATATCTATCATTGTGGCCTTCGATGTCGATAAATACACGACCACTGCGAATTCCATCGATCATTCCTTTTACTGATAACTCTTTCATGAAAACTACTGTTGTAGGATAGCCAATTGCTCCAACAATCCCTTTTTTGGCTTCAGCGGTATGATTGTCACTTCCTCCAATTGCGGTAACATATTCGCCAGCATTCAGCATTTTGTACCATTGTTTCCAACCTTGAAAAGGACTTTCGGCAGAACCGGTTTCTCTCATTATACCACCGTTAATAACTTCTACCGCACTTACCGTACCTTTTGGCAGTTCTTCTATTTGCCATCCACAACCCATACAAGCTTCACCAGCAGGCACACCGGCGTGATTAATTGATACAATACCGCCCTTATTATTAACCTGGTCCATCCACTTTTTCGCCTGAACGGATGTGGAATCACTCATTTTAAAATCAATGAATTCAGTTGGTCCATACGCGTTGGCATGTCCATAAAACGTAGTGACTTCACGGCCCGCAACCAGTAGCATTTTATCGAATGCAGGTTGCAATTCTCTTAATGCATTGGCATGAGAAGTAGCATTATGCTCTGTAACAGCAATAAAATCTAAGCCTCTTTCTGCTGCCGCCTCGACGGTTCGATAAACGGGGCAGGGGATTTTTTGTCCAGATTGAGAAAGACATTTACCATCACTATTGCCCGTATGCATATGCAAATCTCCACGATACCAGCCTTCTTGAGAATTAATCGGTTTATCAAAAAACGCTGTAATGGCTGGCTCTTTTTCTAGATAAATAGAAGCTTCATATTTTGAAACTATTCCCTTACGAATATTTGGAACACCCAGAAGGAGTTTCCACGTACCAGAAGGCAATTCCCCTGGTAAATACCCAGGGGTTGCCTCTTCTCTACTTAAAGTAATTTTATTTCTTGCACCTCCACTCCATCCTCTAAAATTTTTGGGATCTTCTAACCCCAAATCTATAGTAGTGCGTTGCTCCTTTCCTGAATAACTTAATTCAATTGTAAGTCTTTTAACATCCATTGGAACTTCAAAAGGAACTTCAACATACGTTTGATAATTTTCAGTTGTCACTTCACCTTTTAAGACATAATCAGGTATATCGCTATTTGCTTTACTCTGTATTCCCTGTTGTGCTTTAACAGAAAACAACATCACTATATTTATGACAATAAAAAAGAAAATAAATGTACGTCTCATAATTAAAATGTATACCTAAGTGCTATTCTAAAACTTCTTCCGATTAGTGGTCTCGCAATAAAAGTACTTGCTCCAGCGGCTTGATTTTGTACTTCACCTTGGCGGGGATTTCCTTCGGTCAAACCAAGAGAATTATTGAGATTATCAATATACCCGAAAAGAGATACGCTGTCACTTAATTTTGTACTTAGACTAAAGTCAATTTTTGTATAATTTGGAAGTTCAACAGAATTTGCAGTATCTACATAACGATTTCCTACATATTCAATGGCAGTTTGCATCCGAAGGACATTTTTAAACAAATTGAAACCGGGTACTATTCTAAAACTTGTTGATGGAATTCTAATCAATTTATTACCATCATAATCATTAACATTTCCATCCTTATCCGCAAATGTAAGCCCGTTATATTGGCCTTTCTGCAAAGTAGCCGTACCCGTAATATCAAACCATCTTATAGGATAATATCCCATTTCAAGTTCAAGTCCTACTGTAGTAGTATCTGCATAAAGGTTCTCTGTAGTTTGTTCATTTGAGTTAACATCAAAAACATAATTAGTAAAGGCAATGTTATTGTATTTTGTCCAAAATCCAGTTGCATAGATTCCTATTTTACTATTATTATATTTATAACCGATCTCACCCATTTCCATTGTTTGGATGTAAGGTGTAGCCGACGCATTGGTTACATAATTTCCTAAACCGGGTAATCGTGCTGCAGAAGTATACCTGGCAAATGACCCCATATTTTCAGAAAACTGATAATCTACGCCTAATGTCCAAGTGGTAAAATCGAACGTATCATTATAATTTTTGAAAATTCCGTTTCCTGTAATGATATTAGACGTGGGAATGCTACCTAAATCTGTAGTTGGTCCTTTCTGTTCTACAGCACCACGGGTATTCATCGTTTCCCATCTAAATCCTCCATCTATTCTGATTTCTGGTGTAATTTGCCATTCATCACTAACATATATTGCATTAGTAGCTTGTTCACCATGAGCATTTTCCCACTCATATCCATAACGAAGTATGCCATTATCTGTTACAGTTTGTACTGCATTTCCAGCTGCATCTACAGCAACCAGATTAAGCAAACGTGCATTATTTTGAACATCAAGTAAAGCTGAAGAGGAATATCTTGAAAAATCTTCATCCGTATAAGCATAGTAATATCCTATGTTAAAATCATGAGTAGTTGAACCTGTTTTAAAGGTACGAGCAATTCGAGTATCACTCATAAATTCTTTTAAAGGCATGGTTAATCCTCTCAATCCTCCTTGCATTACAAGTCCGTTACCATTTTGATTGGCGATATCAAACTTATCATTTGTTGTCACATATTGCATTTCAAAAGCAGTAGCTCCAGGAATTGTCGCCAGCATATTTTTTATACTTTCACTGGATAAAAAATCTGCCGCAGTGGTTAAACTATTAGGATATACACCATTACGAATTGTTCTTGAATCATTGTATCTTGAAGTGTTATTCAAAATCCACTCATTTCCTAAATCTGTTTTGAATTTTGCCGTTAGCTGCGTTCTTTTTACGTTAGTACCAAGACTATTATCAAATTTATAGGTACTGCCATCACTTTGTATCATTTCTGACAATTGTGTTTCGGGACCAGATATCGTTCCAGTATGTCCGTTAAAACCTTTTACAGCCACTATTTTTCCATCTTCATCGAATGTCATTGGTATACCTGTATAAAATATTACAGAATCATCCATGTTTTTAACATCAAAACTAAAAGATGATTTCTCCCATTCTCTAGCTAAAGTAGCTCTAAATTGCCCCCCTTTATTCCCAGTAAATCCAGGATCACGCACACCGGATGCCGATCTAAAGAAGCCACCTACTGCTAATTTCCAATCATTTGCAACAGGAGTTCCTACCCAAAAATCACCTCTGTAAAGGTCTCCCGTCCCCAATGTCATTTTAAAAATACCTTTCGCTTCATTTCCAATTTTCCGAGGAATATAATTAACTGCTCCAGCAGGTGCATTAGAATAAAAAACAGATGAGGGTCCTCCTCTTACCACTTCAATAGATTCAATGGTTTCGTCAAAACGAAATGATTGATCAGCATTTAGATACCCTAGTGCCGGATCATGCTGTACAGGAATTCCATCTTCAAGAAGTTGTATTGACCCAAATCCATCAACAGGAACTCCTCTTGCTCGTACATTCCCGCTTGCTTCTCCACCTGAAGCCTCTACCCAAAAACCTGGTACTGATTTTAGAGATTCTGTAACGCTGGTAGGAGCTTGTAGCAGTAGCGTTTTCTCTTTTATAGCTGTAACAGAGTAGCTCGTATTTAATTTTTTACGATCACTAGCTCCTGCGCGACCCGTAATAATTACTTCATCAAGTTGACTTTGCGTATTTTGCAATACAACCGCTATCGTAACTTTTCCCTCCGTTGGAACTTCCAATGTTTTATAACCAACAGATGAGAAAACTAATACAGGATTGACTGAAGTAACTGCTATGGTAAAGTTCCCCTCTGCATCGGTAAAAACAGCATTGTTAGTCCCTTTTTCCATCACATTCACTCCTACTAGCGGCATTTTAGCATCATCTAAAACAACACCACGTATGTTTTGTTGTACAACGGAAGATGCTAAAGTAGGCACTCTAATTAACACATTCAAACGATCTATTTTATAAATAAAATTCACTTTTTTTGAAAGATCGCTCAGTATATTATGGACACTGGTTTCATTATAATCAACAGAATACTTAGATTCGTTTTTTATAATATCGTTCCCATAACTGAATTTGTACTTTGTTTGATTTTGAATCTTGTTAAAAATCGTTTGGAGCGTAACTTTATCTGCTTTAATTACTACCCTATCTTCAGTACCATTTTCTTTAAATTCTAGTGCTGACATTTTATTTGTCATTAATAAGCTAAAACACAGTGTGAGTATTAGACAAATAGTTCTATTTTTGTGAAGCATAATTTTTTAGTGTTGTTCTGTTTTACTTTATTTTCAATACTTTAATTTAATCTAAACCGTAATTGTTCCAGCAATTGCGGTTTTTTCTATTTAGCAACTGTTATTTCATTGGCATTTGTTTTAAATTTTAAAGAAGTTATATATTTCAATTTATCGATAATTTGAGTTATTGAGTCACCTTTAGCCAAATGAATTGTCACTTTTTCGTTATCTATAGATTTATCCTCATAGCGGACGTTGTATCCAAAACGGTTTTTAAGAATAATACCTAATTCATTGATGCTGACTTCCTTTAGCAGCAGATCTTTCTCATACCATGGCAAAACTTTACTGTCCTTTTCTTCCGATAATGATTGTTTATGTACAGTGTAAGTTACTCCTTGGTTGCGATATATTATTTTTTGTTGTGACCGGGAAGCAACTTGTACTCTTCCTGATTTGACATCCACATTTATTTTGTCATCTTTAATATCAATGTTAAAAGAAGTTCCCAACACCGTAGTTTTAATTGATCCTGTGGTCACTACAAAAGGTTTTGCTTCATTCTTTGTAACTTTAAAAAAAGCATTTCCTTTCAGTAAAGACACAGCCCTGTATTTATCGTTGAAATCACTTTCATATACTACTTTAGAATGAGGGCTTAATATTATGGTAGAATGATCCGGAAGAATGATGCTGTCTATCGTTTGAGTGGTAGCAAATATCAGCTGCTTAGTGTTGTTTCCAAAAGGAACATATATGCTTACTAGTAGTAAGATTACCGCAACTGAGGCATATTTAATCCAACCATAGTTAGGTTTTGATCTATTTATTTTGGAATTAATGGATTCAAAAAGGATTTTGCTTGTTTCTTCTTTATCCCCTAATTGTTTCTCATCCCATTCGGATTTTTTATATAAATCATTTAAGAAGCCGTCTAAAACTTTTTCTTCTGATTCAGAAGATTGGTTTAGACTATTTCTTTCTAATAATTTTTTAATAAAATTTCTGTTAAACATATTTTGATTCTTTACTTTACCCTAAGTATAGAAATCTTACTAATGTACCATCATCCCACTTTACTATAAAGTTAACTTGATGTAAATAAATACCACAGTACCCGTTGCCATAATGTGACGCAGCTGAATCAATGCCTTAGATACTTGATTCCTAACCGTTTGTGGAGCTATTCCTAATTGTTGAGAAATTTCATTAACAGACCTATTTTGGTATTTACTCAATAATAAAATTTCTTTTCTTTTTTCAGGGAGTTGATCTAAAGCAAGTTTAAGACAATTGAGAATCTCTGGGTGTTCTTCATTTATATTATCAATCAGGTAATCTTCGATATCGCTTAGTAAAGTAGTGGATTGAATTTTATCTTTTTTATAAAATGAAAAAAATTGGTACTTCACACTCTGAAATAAATAAGATTTAAGATTGGTTATTTCAGTTTCATCCCTTTTTTCCCATAATTGAACAAAAATGATTTGAAGTATTTCGTTGGTCAAGTCCTTACTACCAGTAAGTTTAAAGCAGAAAGCAAATAGCTTCTCCCAATACATATCATAAATGCGATTAAAGGCTTTATGATCACTTTGTTTGAGCCTTTCTAATAAGAAAATATCATTTGCTGGTTCCAATTCGTAAACTATTTGTAGGACAAATTTAACCAAGTTTCAAAACTGATTTTATAAATAATCATTAAGAAATTGAGAAGAATTTACAAATACTGCAACACTAGAAAAGATACACAGAACATAAAAGTGAATAAATCAGTTTTACTGTATCAGTCTTTAAGGTTAAAAGTGGGAACTGGGTATTCTTGAAAAGCCACCAAACGGAATACCTAAGAGTTAAAACCAAATAATCAGTGATACTTATGTAATTATACATTCCAGCAATCGTTACCTTTCTTACTAATTTCAGTATCAAGTGCAGCAATAACTTTTTCTTTTTCCTTTTTATAATTTTGTAAAAAACCAGAAAATCCAATTAACAAAATTAGTACGAATAGTAGTTTTTTCATAATCTAAAGTCTTAATATACAAATAATTCCTTTTTTACGATACGTTAAATTTACAAAATAACAATCCATAAAAAAACCCCTACAGGTAGGGATTTTTCATGTTTTTGTGATTATTATCGTATTTTAAGTAATCGGCCGTTTCTAAAATGTATATCTCTCTTTTTTTTGTAGTCTTTTCTACGCTGCGTGCGTTTTCCTACAAAAAAATTGGGAAAACAATAAGCATAGTACTTTATATATTTTGTTTTTTAGAGAAGTACACGCCAAAATAAAGCTGATTTTTACATATATTCTTTATTTTCACATCAAAAATAGAAGTGCAGTAGGATTCTTAATTTCCCAAAACTAAATCCTTTCACTTTTAGGAACTCGGCTAAAAACAAGTGCTTTTAATCAAGCTGTTCCATTTCTTCCATCGGACTTCCGAAATACCAAAAATACCTTCTATTAACACCCCCAGCCTCCCAGAAAAATCCTAATTCATAAATCCTAATTCCCAGATCCCAATTCATAATTCATAACTCATAATTCATTCACCACTAAAAACTCCAACACAACGCAAACCAACTCGATCATCTTCAGTAGCAGGAACTAAAGTATCCCCAACAGCATCAAAAAACCGCATACTTAAAAACGCAAGTCTAAAAGTAGGAATTGAAGGTAAATCAGCAATCACAAAATCAGGCAAACCAGAAGACAACTCCTGTGTAGAACAAAATAGTTTTTCAGCCGAGTAAGAAGTCCAACTTAAGTCCGATACAGTATAGTCAACAACAAAGTAATGAAAACACACAGTGGAAGCATCCTTTTTAAACAGGTCTTCATCAAGTGCAAAAGCCCCAAATCGACAATGCATTCCCAACGAAGAAACCTCCAAATTCGTAGCCAGTAAAGCCCCTAAATGTTGACCAGGAGTAAATGAAAAGTCACGCAGCATTTGCTTTCCTGCAGCGGTTTTCAAACCACCCCCCACACTCCGACATCCGCGAGCAGACAAACAATCCTGCAGTTTAACCTGAATCAGAAGGGAAACCAAATCATTATGCCATTTACGTTCCAAAACTGCCGGCAAGGAGCTCATGATAGATTCCCGGAGTAACCGCTTAACACCAGATAATTTGCCAAACTCCGTACCACTCTCCCGCACAGGTTCCATCGAAGGCTTATTCTTTATCGCATCACGCGTAAATCCACCACCCGCCTTTCGTGCCCGATAGTCTCCCTCACTACAATAATAATTAACGCCTGCAATCGTCCCAGTAATCCGAATCTTCCCAACTTGTCTTGCCATAACCTACTAATTAGAAGACAAATATAAGAAATATAAGAATACAATTCATTTTGATAGAACTTAAAAGTAGCAACCAGTACAACCATAAGCCCTACCACAAATAGTTCGGAACAATCCATCGGACGTACAGTGCCGTAAAAAAAACATAATATTTTGCAGCAAAAGCCTGCCAAAAAAAACAATAATCAAAAATTTGTATACCTAGAGCAAGATAAATTTAATAACCTGTATAGTTATTTTAGTACGAGTCACATTCGGACCAAAGCTATAGCAAAGCCATAGCAGAGCCTACCATATGGCGTATATAATGTATGATATAAGCCCCCTTAATGAATACAAGATGCATAC
This sequence comes from Flavobacterium sp. SM2513, assembly GCF_050908145.1. Classification (GTDB taxonomy): domain Bacteria; phylum Bacteroidota; class Bacteroidia; order Flavobacteriales; family Flavobacteriaceae; genus Flavobacterium. The sequence goes on from NZ_CP194228.1 coordinate 3,470,555, forward strand.
ACAATCCATATCCAACTCGTAATACACCCAAAATATACCAATGCTAGAAAGGTTTATTTAGAACCATTAAATAGTATCGCCTTCATTCTCCCTTTCACTTTTCCATCCAGTGAATAAATAGGTAACAACTATTAATTAGTATGAAAAAAAGATCTTTTTTTAGTAATGCTTCTTACAACTCCAGTCAGTATCCGCAATCAGACAAACCAACTATTCAAAAATCGATAATCAAAAATCAGTAGTAGAAATACTTAAACATTTATTAATAATTTTATATAGTAAACAAGTATGTAATTCCTACCTTTATAAAACGATTAACCGAGGAAACCTCCTCTCAAAAAACCAACAGCTATGGACAATTTTAACGAACTACACGATTTAGAAAACGCCATCTATTTCGCCACTCCATCAGAGGACGATCGAAAAGACAAAGAAAAACAAGAAATTAAAGAAGAACAAAACAGTGATTGGGGGGATGTGCACCCAGCAAGTGGACCAGAGCCTACCGCACCCGGTAATGCCGTATAATGCTTTGTGTAACGCGTAAAAGCTGCCTTTGGGCGGCTTTTTTTTGTTTCTGGATGCACTAGGAGTAACTTGTAAAACTTTGAAATAATTCAAGATATTCTATTGACGGGTGGACTAAATTCGACTAACAAAACGACACTCCTAAAACGCTTCCCGAGTCACAAATTTCGCTGAATTGATAAAGGCAGTGAAATATATAGCGCTACTGCTGTTGTACCAATTGAAATGGCACAACAAAACCCGTTAATCCTGTAACCCCACTTTTCAGCGAATTAGTTAATTTCGTAACAGACATTTAAATAACAATTAAAACCAATAATTATGAGCTTATTTTCATTTATAAAAGGCGTAGGAGAAAAGATTTTCACTAAAAAAGAAACAGCTACACCTGAGGCAGAAAAACACCAATTAAAGTCGAGTGAATTGATGGAGTACGTCAAGAAGCTGGGACTGAAATATGAAATATTGAAAATCACGCTTCGTGGAGATGATGTAGTATTAGAAGGAAAAGTAGCAGATCAAGCGGATTCAGAACGGATTACACTTGCCGTGGGTAATGTAGAAGGCGTGGACATCGTAGACAATAAGATGCAGGTATCGGAAGCCAAACTAGCTTCTAAGTTGCACACTGTGGTTAGCGGTGATACACTTTCTAAAATTTCAAAGACCTATTATGGCGACGCGATGAAATACAACAGTATTTTTGAAGCCAATAAACCAATGCTTACCGATGTAAACAAAATATATCCGGGTCAAGTTCTACGGATTCCAGAGTTATAACAAAATATCCATATTTGAATGAAGGAGTCGCTCACGCGGCTCTTTTTCCGTTTGAACATAGTTTGAAATGGGTAAAGTTGGCATCCGCTATTTCCAAAAGACAACAACCTTACACAGGCGATGTGCTTCACTACTATTGAAATTTCAAAACAAAATAAGTGTATACTGTAATGAATCCTAACTAGTTATCTGATAAATTTGGAGTACAAATTGCAATCATAAAATATACATAAATTAAAAAGAGTACACTATGAACACGACAGAAGAAACACAGAACCACTCAAAAGGAACAATGCCAACAGGCAGTGCGGTATCGGGTACCAATCCCGACCGTTATTCCAGTTCACACACAGTAGAAGAAGCAGAACAGCTTTCGAAAAAGGTAGACACAGAAGCCTGTAAAAGTTTAATACCCGGCGTAAATGCAAACGTCAGTAACCTCGAACGCATGATTATGGTTGCAGCTGGAGGCTATATGTTGTACAATGCCCTTTCTGGAAGCAAAAAGAATATGCCGCAAAGTATCGCTGCCACAGCGATGCTTGCACGAGGTATTACGGGTTATTGTCCTGTTTACAATGCAGTTGGAAAAGTGGAAACAATGAAAAGCAGCAATGTCAACATCCGAACCAGCATCAGTATTGACAAACCGGTGGATGAAGTTTATGCCTTTTGGCGTAAATTGGAAAACCTTCCCAAGTTTATGTCGCACTTAAAAACCGTTGAGCAAAGGAATGACAGTCATTCGCATTGGGTAGCTCAAGGTCCAGCAGGAATAGGAACGCTAAGTTGGGACGCTAAAGTTTTAATGGACGAACCCAGTCGTATATTGAGTTGGACGTCACTACCTGGCTCGACTGTAGACAATGCCGGTAAAGTAGTCTTTAAACAACGAGGAAGCCATGGCACCGACTTAGAAGTAACCATTTCATACCATGCCCCACTTGGCGTTGCCGGAGAAGCAGCTGCAAAGCTTTTAAATCCTTTATTTGAACGAATGGTGAAAAGCGATATCGAAAACTTGAAGTCCTACCTTGAAACCGGTACTGTGGCGAACGTATAAAATTTTGGCACTTTATAATTGAGAACTTTAGCACAGGATTAATTTAATTCTTGTGCTAAAGTTTTTTGGTTTTCAAATCATTTATAAACCGCAGACTACACATTCTAGTGTTTATTACTCCAACTATGCCTTCAATTTCAGAAACCCAATGCCAACCGGCTGTGTAACCAAAGTTACGCACGGTATGAATTAAAATACCTACTTTTACTATCGATTTATTAAGCGCTACCGCAAGATCTCTCTCTAAAACGGGATAATCCAGTTACAAATGCCAGTGATTTATCGTCCAGTAATTTCATTAGAAATACAGCAGTATTCGGTGGAAGCGTTTCGTTTTTCCACTCTTGATTTCTTGCTTTAAAGATTGTTATCCGTTGGGACTACTTTTCAGAAGCACGAGGAACAAGCCCTTACAATTATAATTTAAATAGTTAAAGAACAGATTAAAATGAGTGAAGAGAATTGTTGTGTAGTTACTTGTGACCGGCCATTAGACCAGACCTTTTGGGAAAATCAATACCAAGCACGTGCCACGGGTTGGGATCTGGGCGAAATTTCGCCACCTCTTAAAACCTATATTGATAAAATTCAAAATAAAGCGCTTGCGGTATTAATACCAGGATGTGGAAATGCATACGAAGCTGCATATTTGCTAAAGCAAGGTTTTACCAATGTGACCTTAATTGACATCGCACCTGCATTAGTACAAAGTCTGCATGATAGGTTTACCGCTAATCCAAACATCACTATTATTTTAGGAGACTTTTTTGACCATCAAGGCCGCTATGATTTGATTCTTGAACAAACTTTTTTTTGTGCCCTACCTCCTACTATGCGGCAAAAATATGTATGGAAAATGCACCAATTATTGTCCGCTAACGGCATACTTTCAGGATTGTTATTCAATAGAACTTTTGAGGCAGGACCTCCTTTTGGTGGCGACGTGAAAGAATACGAAGCACTTTTTCAAGAGGTCTTTGTATTTAATGCAATTGCTTTGTCGAAAAATTCGATACTTAGTAGAGCGGGTACTGAACTCTTTTTCGAATTTTCTAAAAACGCATCGGTTCATGTAGACTTATATAATTTTGAAGGAATAACCTGTAATGGATGCAAAAGTACAGTGACCGCCAAATACCTTGCCCTCGATGGAGTACTTCATGTGAGTATGAACACCAACTTTTCTGAAGTACTGATTGTCAGCAAAGAAAAGCTTACTGTAGAGGCACTGCAAAAGGTAGTATCTTACGATGAAAACTATAAAATAAAGAAACACTAATGACACTTCAGTTATTAGTCGAAAATATAAAATGCGGTGGTTGCAGGAATAGCATTACGAATGCCTTATTAAAAACGAAAGACGTTACAGAGGTCCGTAGTAAAAAAGTCATCATCGTTGAAAGGATTAGGGACAAATATACGTGGCCTAAATTGGCTGGACAAGCCTCGCATCTTGATTAAAATGAATGTACCCACAAAACAGAAACAAATCTTAAAAAACGAATGACGAACGCGATTATTTTTGGTTTGATACTCCTGCTCCTCATCGCTGGATTTGGATGGCTTTTCTATAAATTAGAAATTCAAAAGAACAAACCCAAGGACAAAGTAGATCCTCCTACTGATGATACGAAAGAGTAAAATAGGCGATGCGAAAAGGTTGGTATTTATATCAAATAACAACCCTTGAATAGTGCTATATGACTTTATAATTACTCAAAAAGACGTTGGGGTTATCGGGTGATTTTCAGCTTTAGAAGGTAGTCTTTGAATTTGTTTGCCTGCTCTTTCAAATAAAAAGAATATAATTTTATAAATTACCGCTTTTTCTTCTCCTTTAAAACATTGATTTTTGTGGTTAGTTCCTGTGTAAATACGTCAAGTGCACATGCGGAAGTTTTCATTCCATCGATTAATTCCTCACAACCATCGGGCAGGATGCATGCTTCAAGTTGGGTTGCAATCCCAAGGATATTGACGACTGGACTTCGGACCGCATGCGAAGTCATAAACATCATTTCCTCTAAACCTATAATGTATCTTTTCTGATGCTCTTTTATTTTCTTGAGGGATTTGTTAACGGCGTGTAATTCGGCCGCTCGTTTTTCTTTTTCACTATTTTGGAATACTAATTCCTCATTAGCAATAATTAATTCCCCTGCTCGTTTTTCTTTCTCACTGTTTTGAAATAGCAATTCCTTATTTGCAACAATTAATTCACTTGCCCGCTTTTCTTTCTCACTGTTTTGAAATAGCAATTCTTCGTTTGCGATAATCAATTCAGCTGCTCGTTTTTCTTTTTCACTGTTTTGAAATAGCAATTCTTCGTTAGCGATAATCAATTCAGCCGCTCGTTTTTCTTTCTCACTGTTTTGAAATAGCAATTCTTCGTTAGCGATAATTAATTCAGCCGCTCTTTTTATTTTTTCAGAAATTTGATACGCTAGTTCTTTATTGGCAACAGACAATTGATCGGCCTGTTCTTCTTCAGTACTCTGATAATTTGGCGCATACTTTTCTGAAGGTATTTTTACTATTTTTTTTTTCATTTTTCTGAAGTTCTCTTATTTCAAACTCAACAATTTACTATAAAAATAGCTTTTTTAAACTACAATTAACAGCTTAAAAGTTTATTTTTCAAATGATATGTAGTCTTATCAAGAAGAATGCTTTGTTGCAATAATCCATTTTATAGTAAAGAACTAACGAAGTTCGCTCTATTAACAACGGCTGTTTTTGCATTTTTATCGATGACAGCTGCTTTTATCAACGTTGTAACAAAAATCTAGTCCACACTTACCGGCTCCACTACTCCCACTTTTAGGTGTACTTTAAAAAACAGCACTTTGGGATGCTTGCAAAAACCAATAATCTGAAATCAACAAAATTTTTTTAATCGTTTGATGTACTAAAAAAGTTTAGTTGGTTTTAGTTTAGCACTAAAGAATTGTTATTTCTAATTTTAAACTTTGCTATAAATGGAGTGGAGCGAATGCATGAAATACTGCACTGTCCCTAATTCGAACGAATAATCGTAAACGTTCTATTTTCTATTATTGCTTGGCCTTCATCCACTTTCCAACGTATTTCAATAATATCTCCTTCAGTGGTATCAATTTTAGATTGAAGAAACACCATTGAGCTCGGTGAATCTATTCTTCTACTAGAATTCAATACCTCCGCTCCATTTTTAAAAACGCAATAGGAACTACTGCTTGGAATACTTGTCGTCCCTGCAGGATAGATGTTTCCATCAATCGTACTAAAACTTGTGGCGGCTCCTGCTCCAGTTCCCACGTCTCCAGTTACTGAACAAGTGGGACATCCTGAAACACCACCACTAGCGGTGAACATTACAAAAGAAGACAGTACTCCTAAATCAAAAATAGAAGATCCAGAAGGAGCCGTTAGTACACTTCCCGCCCCCATGGTCAATGCACCAATGGTGGACATCATCCGACCTTCAAGATCTGTATTGGCACCCAAAGCAACCGCAGCGTCATGGGCAATTAAAGTTCCTTTCATTGTTGTAGGTGCTCCAGTAGACATAGCCCCTTCCGATACCCAAAAGACATTGTTAGCGTTTGCTCCATTCGTCAAACTTACAACCGTGCCTGAACCGGTAGTAAATGCACCTGTGCCTCTAATAATAAACAGCGCATCTGGATTACCGCCCCCATCTAATATTAGAGAGCCGGCAATTGATGGTGCTCCAGTAACGTCATATACACCCGGAAGCAAGGTCTCACCACTACCAAAAACAAGCGTGTGCGACACACCACCTGTGGCACTCATTAAATTACTATAAATGGCATTAACATCAGTAACTCCTTGTGTCGAACTAAATGTTTTACTACTGGAAATCTGTGCATTAAATAAAACAAGGTAAGCACCTGTTGGCGGTGAAACGGTCATGGCCGGTATCAACTCAAATACTTCTGATGAAGTGCTGACCTCATCACCTTCAGAAATAGAGGCAATTGTAGGTACTGGACCTTCCTGGCCTTTTATACCTATCCAATTGGGTACCGCTGGAGTTCCAATATTTAACTGACCGTCGTTCAAATCAGTATTGTAAATCATCAACCCATTGGCAGGAAGTGTAATTGCATCTCTTTGTGTTGAGGATAACCTTGGCATCAGAAGTCCTTTGCTTTCTGAAGCTACATCTAGCATTGCGGAAGCATCCGGCTCGGTAATACCAATTCCTACTTGGGCAGAAAGAGTTGTTGCTGTCAATAGCATAAATGGCAACAAGCAACACGTTAAAATATTTTTCATAAGATTAGTTTTAATAAAAGTGAATAGCATTAGTTGACTATTTATAGGTTAATTAATTTTTGAGTAGCAACAGTTCCGTTCGCTAATTTGATTTTAGCGATGTAAATCCCTTGTGGTTTATCAAAATTACTCGAAAAGCTTTCAGTAGCTAAATCAGTATACGTTACAATCAAACGTCCTGTAATGTCATAAATTTGGATTTCAGAGATGGACGTATTTGCAGTAGCCCGAAATTCATTATTATGGATGAATGCCGATATTGTTTCTATTTTAAAATCTGTGTTATTGAGAACGTTACCCTCATAGACTACGTCAAATCGGAAAGCACTGGCTTCTGCAGTTTGCGTAAACGAATAATTATTTACACTTAAATTGTGGTAAATATCAAGCATTTTATCATGCAGGAAAACAGGAGTTGTCTCAAATATCCCTTCTGTAGTTGCAAGACTGATGGTAAAACTTTCGTCGGTTCTTTTGTCTAACAATAGAGGTACGATGTCCTCGATTGTGAAGGCAGACCGTGTTTGAATGGTAAATCGTGCATTTTCAATTAGCGAACTCAATTCAGAAGAACTTCCCGAGGGTCTTTGCGAATCGTATCCATTATCGTACCCTAGAGTACCTTTAGTATCGTCATAAGCAATAAGGATTTGACTGAATGAATTTTGAGAACCTTGAAGATTCAGTCTAAACTTTCCGTTAGTAGTTGTTGTATTGATTGCTTTTGGCAAAGGCGCGTCAAAGAATCGCACACAGTTATCCATCGTAATCGTCACAGAAGATGCTACAGATTGCAGCAATACCGATTCCATTGGTAAAATAGTTCCATCGGGAATAGTACCACCGTCAAATGCAGCGGTACCACCAGACTGATTGTAAGTGGCAAAATCTGCATTGTTATAAGAATTAGCCGATAATGAACCTCGTGCGGTATGATACGTCCAGTAATACAATGTTTTATCTACAAAACCATCTGCTAATTCCCAAAACTTCTGACCATTTATTGGAGAAGGATAAGGATTTCCCAGTCGCATATAGCCTCCCGTTTCCGGCAAAGTCATTGCATAACTTCCGTTATTTGTAATTCCTTCAATCTTTACATGAATATCTTCTTTTTGAATGTACCACGCCTCTTCCGCATTTGACGTGCTGTAAGGTGCTTGACTTCGTACCGTTGCAGAAAACCCTCTTCCTATGGGCGTGTTAACCGCTGTTGCATTGATTGCTGCTACACCCGCTAGGTTAAAAGTACGAAGTTGCAGAAATGCAGCATTCGCTTGTACATCAAAATCATCATTTGTAGCTACATTTTCTTTGTTCAGAATTTGCGTAAAGAATGACTCCGCATCATTTATTGGGTTGCCCAAATATACATAGTCGTAACGACGCATTTGTTCAGCAATTTTTGTCATTTGAATTTTTGGAGCATCAGCCGTTGGATTTTGCTGAATTACTGATGCCAAATTCGACATAATAATTTTTCCTGTACCTACAAAACCATTTACAACGGTAAGTTTTTTTCCATCAGTTAGAGTTACATCATTATTTAAGGTTACCGAGTAGCATTCTAAATGGGATGCTACAGTCAAAGGTCCATCAATAACGATTGGGTCTGTAATTCCTGGTGCAGAAGGAGACCAAGAGGTCCCATTCCATGTTTTTATAATTTCAGAAGAAGTTATTGGTGTATAGCACGCTATATCCTTTCTAGAACCAATTGCGTAATTTGAATAAGTCGCTAAATTCACGTCTTGAGTAGTTGTTATCGATTCTAAAATAGGATTTACTTCAGAGTTTAAAGCAATCCATTTAGCCCCATCGTATCCAAGAACGGTCAAGTAGTCAACTGGTTTTATGCCTAAAATTGCATCAAGATCACTGTCGTCACTCCAATACATCGTCACTTTTCCAGTATTACTCGAGGCAAGACTCCAATATTCTGAAGCTGAAATATTATCCACTTCGATATCCAATGTCGTTCCTATTGCATCCGGATTTCCAACATAGTAAGCACTAATTATTGCTTGCGAATTAGATGCTAGGACGCCTATAGGTCCATACGCTGTGCCAAATCCCAATGGAATCTTGTAGAATGCAGGTTCAACTGTAGGATATATTTTTACAAATCCATCGACAAAATTCAAGTTGGACGCTGTAGAGGTATTCAATGCAACCGCAGAAAGTGAAAGTACACCGTTAGAAACAGCTCTCGAAGTTTGCGTTTGGGTTCCAAAGTCAAAACTTTCGTTGACGTATAGCTCTGTACCATTCTGTACATATAGTATGCCTGTGTTTTTAACTTGTGCCAACAACGTTCCAGAAGAGGCAAGAAGTAGCAATGCGGCAAGTAATTTTTTATTCTTCATAAATTTTACTTTTTAGTTTTCATGTAGAAAAATGATTTAGTTATTGCTTTTATTAAGCCGCAACGATGCACGAAATTGATAGAATCCAACTACTATTGCAGAAAGAAATACAAAAGGTATCCAACTGTCAATAGGCACAATTTCAGGGTCGTCCGTTGGTGGGCCAAATGGTGGCGGAATAGTCTGTCCTTGTACCACAGTACTCATGGTAGTACAAGTCATAAGTACTAACATAAGTAGTTTTTTTTTATTCATATTCTATCTCTTTAATAATTTAGGATTGATGGAGCTTTTACTTCAACTAACATTTCGTTGCATAAAAAATACTGTACTAAACTTAAATTTGCGGTTTTAAGTCCAATATTTAGAATTCTATTAAGCTGCAACGACAATGGGTTTATAAAGGTTTCTCTATTCGCAGAATTCAAAAGTAGTATTGACAAGTCATCAATCTTATTTTACTACTTATAATCTAAAAATATATCCGACTGACTTATAATTATACTTGTGTGAGAAATAGTTCCCTACCTAAAAAATGCATTTATTTGATTAAAAATAAACCATGAAGGCAAATCACCTATTGAATAAGGAATTAAATAGATTGTTGTTATTTGCCTCGCAAATGGCGGGATGCAATGATGCTTTTATAAGTTTAAAAATAGGCGGTACGCATCATATTGCATCAAAAATAGGCTTAACAGCAATCAATTCTTTGGATGATTTTACTTTTTTTGAAGCACTACTTCAACAGAAATCTCAGTTGACCCTTGATTTATCAGAAAGCAAAGAAAACTTCTTCCACATTGCCCATCCACCTTCTTTTGATTTTATGGTGGGTTTTCCCGTTAAAATAGCGAATCGTGACGAGGTAGTTGCAACCTTTTGTGTTTTCGGCTCTTCCCCTACCCCTTCTCAAGCACAACTAAAAACCCTTAAAAATATAAAACTTCAGATTGTTTCTTTATTACAAATGCATTTTGATAATAAGACCTTAAAAGCGGCACTGCTACACAAAACAACTGAATTGGATTTTTTTGTTGCTAATGCAACAGAATTTATTTTTCATTTAGATGTAAAAGGGAATTTTACCTTTTTGAGCACGCCACTCGATTCCTTAAGTAGTCAAGCAGGAAAAAACTTGTTGGGAACGCATTTTAGCACTGTGATTCACCCAAAAGATTTGCCTTCTTGTACGCAATTTTTAGAAAATGTTTTGACCACTACAAATACCACCACTGAACATGCCGTTAGAATCAAGAATACAAAAGATATTTATATAGGGTACACCTGTAATTTGAAATTAATTCGTGAACATGATTCTATAGTTTTTTTGGGAATAGCACGAAAAGTAACCAAGATTGTTGACAGTCAACATAAATTACAGGAACAGAAAGAATTTTATGAAAAAATACTGAATGAATTGCCAACAGGAATCGCCGTTTACGACCAAGAATTTCGCTACAAATACTTAAATCCCGCCGCAATTCAAAATAAAGAGTTGCGTAAATTTGCCATAGGTAAAACCAATTTTGAGTATGAACAATTTTCTGATAGAGATTTATCATTTGCAGAAAACCGACAATTAAAATTTGAAGAAGCCCTTTTAACCAAAAAAACAATCCAATGGAGTGACGAAATCTTGAATAAAACAACAGGATTGACGAGCTACCACGACCGTACATTGACTCCCGTTTTCTTTCAAAACGGTACACTTGACCTTTTGATTGGAATTGGAACCAATAGTACGGAAAGTATTGTGACTCATAAAGAAATGGTGCGAATTAAAATACTAACTATCAACATCGTGCAAAATGTTGCCGTAGGCATTCTTGTTCAAGGGCCAGATTCTGAGATTATTGAGTACAATAATGCAGCGTGCGAAATGTTGGGTTTAACCCAAGAACAACTGATAGGAAAAACATCCTACGACAAACATTGGAGCGTCATAAATTTTGACGGAACAGAGTTCAAACCTGAAAATCATCCTGTACCACAAGCTATAAAGCAATTAAGACCTATAAATAATGTTGTTATGGGTGTACATAGACCCCATACGAATGATTTGGTATGGCTTTTAGTGGATGCTGTACCTGTTTTTGATTCAGAAAAAAAATTACTCTATGTCGTTTGTTCTTTTAATGATATTACGGTCCAGAAAAAGGCTGAAATAGCCCTGAAAATCAGCAACGAGCGCTTTGCACATTCAAGTACTGCTACTTCTGATTTAGTTTGGGATTGGGATTTGGCATCGGGACAAATTTTTATAGGCGATGCTACTACGGGACATTTTGGCTATAATTTGAGTGATAATACCTTACAAGCTAAAGACATAATTGATTATATACATCCTGATGATGTAAATAAATTCAGTAGTAAGTTGAATGATTTAATAAAGAGTTCTGAACTCCGTTGGCAAGACGCCTGTCGCATCCGGAAGTTTGATGGAATGTATGCCTCAGTGAAAGTACAAGCAGTAATAATTAGAGATGAAACAGGCAAGACTGTTCGAATGATTGGTGCTATGCGGGATATTACGAGTGAAGAACAGTTACAAATTGAATTGCAACAAAGTGAAAAGCAGTTTAAAGATGCTTTTAATAATTCGGGGGTTGGAATGGCAATTGTGGATCTAGACGGTAATATGAAAATTGTGAATAACCAAATTTTAACTATTTTAGGCTATAGTTCTGACGAACTGAGAACGATGACTTTACTGGATTTATCTTACCCTGAGGATAAGCAGCAAGATGTACAAAACCTAGATTCTTTAGTTTCTGGTAAATTATCAAATTTCAGCAGGGAAAAAAGATACAAACATAAAAATGGCTCCATTGTTTGGGGACTAATATCTGTTTCATTGATTAAGAACGCACAAAATGACCCCATGCACTTCATCAAACAAATTATTGACATTACCCACAAAAAAGCAATTGAAAAGTCCAACAAATTACTGCTTGAAGAAAACATCAAAAATAAAGCGTTACAACTTCATGAAGTTAAAAACATGTACCGACTTTTGGCCGAAAATACCGTAGATCTTGTTTGTTCTCACAGTTTAGACGGTACTTTGCACTATATTTCACCGTCGATAAAGCAAATTTTTGGTTACAAAGTAAACGATTTGCTTGGTTTGACTATAAACCATATTGTGCATCCGGAAGATGTGGAAGAATTACAGAAAAGTATGCAACGCATTTTGGAAGGAAAGGAGGATTATCCCGCTAAAATCAGATTTAGAAGAAAAGATTTTAGCTATATCTGGTGTGAAATTAAAGGGCGGCTTATACAAGAAAATGGCGTTGCTGTAAGTTTTCATACTTCTATTAGAGATATTACACAAACTAAAAAAGCCGAGTTTGTAATTGAAAAAACGTTAAAACGCGAGAGAGAATTGAATGAATTACGAACCAACTTAGTTTCAACTGTCTCTCATGAATTTCGAACCCCTATGACTACTATTCGGTCAAGTGCAGAACTGATTTCCATATATTTACAAAATCAAAAAATCAAGAATGAGCATTTGATTCAAAAAAGAATAACAACCATTATTGGAGAAATTGACCGGATTGTGTCCTTAATGACGACCGTACTAATAATTGCCAAAAATGATGTTGGAAAAACAACGTTTAATCCTACTAGTTTTGATTTAAAACAAACTTGTTTAGATGCAATTGAAATTTGTGAATTCGAACAGAAAGATGGTAGAAAAGTGCAATTGGCTATTGAAGGAAATCCTTTAACCGTTTTCGCTGACAAAAATTTAATGGAATATATTTTACTAAATGTATTGAATAACGCTTTCAAATACTCCGATAATTCTGGCAAAAATGTGAATTTAAAAATAAGTCAAGGCAATAATTTGGTTTTTGTAGAAATAACAGATTTTGGCATTGGAATACCAATAGAAGATCAGCACAAATTATTCAACACCTTTTTTCGCGCAAGTAATAGCAGTAATGTTCCTGGCACAGGATTAGGCCTTTACATCGTCAAAACGTTTACGGAGAGAAATGGGGGAACCATTAAATTGCAAAGCAAAGAAGGAAAAGGAACAAAAGTGCTGTTGCAATTTCCATTAGTTGAAAAGTAGTTGAAAATCAATTTTATACAACTATTTAAAACCTTCTTATTTTACTTCTATAGAAATTGGCATTAAGTAAGCTGATTAGTTTGGTATTGTAATTTGAATAAGTAAATCCTAATTATTAAAAATTTATAATTTTTGATTCTTAATAAATGCACTAGGCGAAATTCCTGAATAGTCTTTAAAGCATGTTGAAAAATAAGAAAAAGAATTAAAACCCGTTTCATCCGCTAAAAACTGCACATTTTTTTCACCAAGAGTGATTAAATGTATAGCATAATCCAGCTTAAACTCTCTAACATATTTACTGGCGTTTTTATTTGTGAGTTTTCTTATTCGTTTATCCAAAGTAGATTTACTAATGAATAATAACTCTGCCAATTCTTTTTGAACAATAGTATTCTTTAAATTCCTTATTAGAATTTCATTTACTGCGGTAATAAAGTTCTTTTCGGATAATTTTATGGTAACCTTAGAAAATGGATTGGTCCGGTATTGTTTTACAATATTCAGTTTAAAACTCAAAAGATTGTTGACTTTATGAATCAATTCATCTATTTTAAATGGTTTCAGTAAATAATCATTAACACCATTTTCTAGTTGTGTATACTTCGTATGCTGATCTATATTGGCCGTAATTATAATAAAAGGGATTGCATTACTGTTTAGTTCATTACGCATTTGTAGAAAAAATTCCTCACCGTTCATCTTGGGCATCATTAAATCACTGATGATTAAATCACAGGTTTTAGTTTTAAAATAATGCAATGCATCAAGACCGTTTTTGAACCATTCTACATCGAAAGACTTGAGCTGTAGGAGCTCTAAAATTGTAGCTCCTAACATTTCATCATCTTCTACTAAAACTATTTTGTTTTTCGACCACATCTAACAAAGTTACCTTATTCTCCTTTAACTAATCTGTAATCTTGCTTAAAATTTAAGGACACTTTTATCAAATTCGCATTCAATAAAGTGAATTAAAATAAAAATTTCAAATTTAAGCTCCGAATACTATTAATGAAATGGACTTTTTAGCAAATTTAGATTTAATTCAAAAAGAATAGTTCCTTCAAAATCTTTTAAAATTGTACTTTTTTCCATTTAGAACTGAAAATATCAGTTGAGTTTTGAACGTGCTTAATTATCTGAATATTAACTTTAGTATTAAGAATCTTTATTTCAGTGTTTTGGTTAGTCTATTTATTGGTTTTTGTACTTTAAATGTATTTTTGAACACCCGCACTTATAAACTAATTAAATATTGAGTTATAGAACGTATAAAAAATTAGTGAAGAAAAATGTTTTGCCGTTGCATATACTCAACCAATAGACCAAGACTATTGGAATAATAAATATCAAGCTCGTACCACAGGTTGGCATTTGGGTCAAGTTTTCCCTCCTCTTAAATCATTTATCGGTAAAATTCAAATAAAAAAACTTCCAATTTAATTACAAGTTTTGTAAATTCATGTGAAGCAGCACACATTTTAGAGCAAGGTTTTACAAATTTGATACTAATTGAAATCACACCGGCATTTGTGCAAAATCTTAAAAGTAGATTTGAAGGAAACAAAAGCATCACAATTATTTTGGGTGACTTTTTTGAACATCAAGGTGAATATGACTTAATTCCTCAGTAAACTTATTTTTGTACCTTACCTCCTACTATGTGTCAAAAATACGTGTGGAAAATGCACCAATTGGTGTCTAAAAATGGAATACTTTCCGGATTACTGTTCGATAGAAATTTTGATATAAGTCCCCTTTTTAGCGGAAACGCAAAGGAATATGAACAGCTGTTTCAAGATACATTTGTGTTTAAAGAAATTGCTTTGGCAAAGAATTCAATCGCAAAAACAGCAGGTACAGAACTCTTTCTTAAATTTTATAAAAACACGTTCATTAAAGTAAATTTATATCATTTTGAAGGCATTACCTGCAGCGGCTGTAAGAACACAGTTACTTCAAAATGCGTGAAATTGATGGTGTTTTAAATGTGAGTAGGAATACTAACTTTTCTGAGATATTAATCGTGAGTAAGGAGAAATAAGATTTAAAGGTACTACAAAATGATGTGGCTTATGATGAAAATATAAAATAACATTTACAACTAGTTAAACAACCAGTCATGAATTACATCATTTTTGGCGTAATACTATTACATCTAGTTGTTGGTTTCCGCTGGCTTCTTTATAAATTGGAGTTTCAATAGAGAAAACATAAAGATGATGCTACATCTGAAAAAGACTTAACGAGTAAATAAAAGCTTATTTACTTTCTGATACTATGCTGAAAATCGTATTTCACTCGAAGTTAAATTACCTCTAAAAAAAAATTCTACCAGTATAATAAATGATGAATACCTCTCTCCTACTCTTATCAGAATTTTGACTACTCTCTAAAAATCACATAAAAAAACAAAGTCAAAACTACCGAAAATATAAGATTAAGACTTAATCCGGCTTTCATCATATCTTTTTGCGGTACAAAACCAGTTGAAAAAGCCATCGCATTTGGAGGTGTTCCCACAGGCATCATAAAACCAAACGAGGCTGCAATTGTGGCAGGAAGCACTAAAATCATTGGATTAATTTGTGCTTCTATCGCTAAAGTGTACAACAAAGGTAAAATTAACGCGGCACTTGCGGTATTGCTCATGAACTCCGTAAGCAGGATAGAGCCAAATACAATTAGCCATAAAAAAACAAACAAAGGTACTTGTTCGCTAATATTCATTACTCCGCTTACTAACAGCGTTCCGAGTCCCGTACTTTCTACTAAGTACCCAAGAGTAAGCCCTCCTCCAAAAAGCAGCAAGATATCCCATCGGATGGAATCTATAATTTGTTTCCAAGTCATTACTTTGAACATATACAACAGTAAAATGGCGAGAATGGCTACTAAAGAGCTGAAACTTGATGAAATTCCTACTAGAGGTGACAATATTCCTTCAAAAATCCATAGTGAAATTGTAATTGCAAATATCGTTAACAGCGCTTTCCTTTGGGGACTTCTCTTCCCCGGCAACGCTACTGTAGGAACTAACATCTGACGATTTGGTTTAAAATACAATGTCAGAATGATTACCATTATGGGAAAAGTGATGAAAAATATAGGCAAACCGTATAAGAGCCATTCAGAAAATGAAAGCCCCAATAAGGTGGCTCCAATGGCGTTTGGCGGACTCGCAATCATTGTAACAATACCAGCAATATTTGCCGAATAGGCGATTCCCAGTAACAAAAATTTCGCTTCCGCTGTCGATTTTTTATTATCAGCTATTGCTAGTATACCCAAAGCTAACGGAATCATAATTGCCGCTGTAGAAGTGTTACTAACCCAGCAAGCAGTTAATGAAGTAGCAAGCATCAGTAACACAGCTGATTTATAAAAATTTCCTTTGGCAAGTAGCATCAATTTATGTGCAAGTAGCCTGTCGAGCGAATGGGCAGACAAAGCGCCTGCCAATACGAATCCGCCCATAAATAGATAGATGATGGGATTTGCAAATTCACTAAAAGCAGCTGTTGGTGTTGCAAGATTAAGCAGAATTGCGATTACAGGAATTAGCAAAGCAGTCATTGCTAACGGAATGGCTTCTGATATCCATAAACTAGCGGCAAACAGTAGTAATGCTAAAGCAGCATTTATTTTAGAATCATCAAAAATTGGAAATAATAAAATACCTGAAAGTACAAGTACAGAAACAAGCAAGCCTTTCCATTGTAATGTTTCCTTCATCGAATTCTATTTGTTGTGAATTGTGGGTTAAAACTGTAGTAATTATTTTCGAAAAATTGACTGTTCGATTTCATCATAGCATTTTTCTCACTGCAAATTTAACCGATTAAAATTGTAATTCACCATTAAACGGTAGCTATTACTTTTCTTCATAATAGAGTCTAAGATTGTGAAAATTGGTTTTATAAAAGCTTCCTAATTAATCAAATATTTTACGGCTGCTATCATAATTCCGACTAATCCTCCGACTACAGCTCCATTTAAACGGATGTATTGCAAATCATTACCCACTTTCCCTTCAATTTGTTCTACTAATTCCTTGTTGTCCAATTTGATTAAGCTACTGCGAACCATATTTCCAATTTCATTGTGAAATTTAGTTAGCAAGCCTGAAATGGATTCCGTTATCCATTTATTGATTTTAATTTGTGCTTCTTTGTCTTTTTGTAAATCGGCTACGACACGGTTCAAATTGGTAATTAGAAACTGCATAAGGGTCGTATCCTCATTTTCAAGTTGGGCGGTAATTGTATTTTTCCAGTTTCTCAACAAATGGGGAATCGTGTTTTCGGTTTCTAAATAAGCCGCTAATTTATTTTTGATGTTGTCAATAACACCTAATGCATTTTCATCACCATTTGTTAGTTTTTGAGCAAATTCGATTATCCAAGTGTCAAACTTAATTCGGATGGGGTGTTGTGGGTTTTCTTTTGCTTCAACCAATAATTCATTTGTTTTATACAAAAGTTCGGCAGTAATACTGTTGATATTGATTCCACCGGTTTTCTTGGCGAGGAACATTGTTGTTTTTTTGATGAAGCCTTGTTCACCGTATTCATTTATTGCTTCCTCTAATTTTGAGAGTATTAAATCCTTTGTTTCTGCATTATTTATGGACTTTTCAGTCGCTTCAATCAAGAGTTCCCATAATTTATTGTGGTCGCCATTATTTACCGCTTTTTCGACCCAGTTTCCTATTGGTGTTGCCAAATCAATTTCCTTAATTTGATTGGTGAGCATTTTTTGAATGGTCAATGCAAAGTCGGGGTTGTCCAGTTCTGAAGCTAATTTCAATGCAATCTCTCGAATGAATCCAACTGTTTTTTTCTGACTGTTTGGGTTTTGAAGAAATTCAATAATGGC
Source organism: Flavobacterium sp. SM2513 (assembly GCF_050908145.1). Taxonomy (GTDB): domain Bacteria; phylum Bacteroidota; class Bacteroidia; order Flavobacteriales; family Flavobacteriaceae; genus Flavobacterium. Next base: position 3,488,544 of record NZ_CP194228.1, read on the forward strand.
AGAAGCCATATCCACTTCGCTTAATTTTTCTGTAATTACTTCAGCAGACAACCATTTGTTGGTTACCAAATCCACTATGCCTTCGGTCAGTTTTTCTCTATTTTTGACAATTATATTGGTGTGTTTTTTTATAAAAGGAATTGGAATTTCATGAAACAAAGCCCTTACTGCAAACCAGTCGGCGACACCACCGATAGTTGCTGCTTCAAATCCTGCTTTGACAATATTCCAACCCGAATGCGTAAGGATATGAAAGTGAATCAATATTTCAAAAATAACTAATCCTATAAAGGCAATTAGTAAGGATATGGATCCGAGGTTGTTTTTCATAATTCGTACTACTATTTATTTTAAATGTATGAAAAATGGATTTAAGAAAACAGCTAAATTTAATAAAAAAATTTGTAAATTTAATTAGCTCGGAACTCACACAGAAATATTCTTATTTGGTAGAAAAAATTTGATTAAATTTTGAGAAACAATCAAGCCTCAATACTTTTAATATTGAGGCTTGCTGTAGTTATATTACTTAATTTGAATCTTTACAACACTAGTTATTTGCAGCGTCGCGAAGTGCTTTTACTCTGTCGTGATCAGCACGTAATGCCATTTGTTGCTTTAATAATAGACTAACATATTGTGGTGACAAAGAATTTCTGTCCTCCATTGCATTCTCATACGCTTCCAATGCTTTGTCTTCGCCAAACTCACACGAATTTAGAATTGCACCTCGGTCATTTCCTGTAAGTGCAGCTTTTACATCCATCCACACTCTAAAGAATTTTCCTGTAGTTCGCGTTCCTTCTTCTACTTCTCCACCTAAACGTAAGACTTCTGAACGTAGTTCTGCAAGGTTGTTGTGACTCGTGGATTTCAACTCTAAAAGCAAGGCTTTTAAGTCCGCATCTTCCGTTTCTTTAGCTGCTGTTTCATATCCTTCTACTCTATCGTTGTTTATAACAATTAAGTCATTTAATACTGAAATGTTTTCTTTCTTTTCCATAGCTTTATTTTTTAATTTTTTATGATATGTCAAAGTTCAAAAAATAAATGGTAAAGATTTTATAGAATTTCTAACGAAATTTATAGAGTTTCTAACTTCGAATAAATAAAAATTTTAAGTGATGTTTAGTCAATCGTTGTTATTTTTCGCATCTTTATATTTTATAATCAATTTGTAAAATTCAAATACTTCCCAATAAAAGTAATGGTCCTTAACTGCATTTTATCAATCGAAACTCACATCAATTAAATATGAACTTAAGAAACCCTTCTGAAAAAGTAGATTTTTTATCCCAACCCTTAAAATGGGTGTTGTTTGTATTTTTTGGAAGTTTGGTTTTGTATTATGCAAAAGTAGTTTTCTCGCCCTTATTATTCGGATTATTGATTGCGATGATTATGTATCCCGCTTGTAAAAAAATGGAAGAAAAGCGAATTTCAAGGGGTTTAGCTATTGGTATTTGTTTATTTTTTATCACACTCCTTGTCTTGAGTTTGATTTGGTTATTGGAAGTGCAAGTCAGCATCTTTCTTGACAAATTGCCTTTATTAACTGAACGCTTAGCCGGTTCATCTGAAAGTGCCATGATGTGGTTTGAAGGCACATTTGGAATTTCGGCGAATGACCAAACGGTTTTCTTTCAGAAATTTACAAAAAATCCTGAAAATAGCATCGCAAAAATAATCACAGGTATTTTTAGCGCAACCGTTTCTACCTTAGTATTGTTACTTTTAACACCCATTTTTTCAGCCTTATTTTTGTACCATCGTGGTACATTTGTACGGTTTTTAAAAAGTATCGTTCATCCTGAACATCATTTAAAATTAAATTTAATCTTAAATGAAAGTATTTTATCATACTTCCAATTTGCAAAAGGAACGTTCTACGTTTATTGCATTGTTGGCATTTTAAATTCAATTGGCTTACTACTTTTAGGTATTGAAAATGCAATTATCTATGGGTTAATTGCGGCATTAATGACCATTATTCCGTATATTGGTATCTTTATAAGTGCTGCAATTCCGGTTTCAATTGCATATTTAACAAAGGATTCGATGTGGTATCCTATTGGTGTCATCGCTATTTTTACTATAGTTCAATATTTAGAAGCGAACGTGATTTATCCAAAAGTAGTTGGAGCACAGTTAAATCTAAGTACATGGGCGACTTTAGTAGGTATAGTTGTAGGAACGATTATTTGGGGAATTGCGGGAATGATTCTAATCACACCGATGTTAGCGATACTTAAAATAGTCTCCGATTATATTCCAGAATGGAAGCCGCTAAATATACTTTTAAATCGAGCGGAAGGCTATCAACCAAAATAACTAAAGATGGAAACATCAGCACAAATTCAAAACCTTTTCTTACTTGCAATTCCTGTCGCATGTATTGCTTGGACGGTTACACATGAAGAAATTTTTAAAGAACCGAGGGATTATTGTATCAAAAAATCGAAGGAAAGCAATACTATTTTGCTACGCAAATTCTTCTATTTATTTACGTGTGAATATTGTTTCAGTCATTATATTGCCTTATTTTTCTTAGTGATTTCCAAGTACCATTTGCTTTTTGATGATTGGCGTGGCTACCTAATCGCATTTTTTGCTTTGGTATGGGTGGCGAATGTGTATATGAGTCTTTTTGGTTTTATCCGTGTTGGTATGAAACGTGAAAAAATGACTGCTGATATTGAAGAAATTAAATTGGAGGAAAAAAAGGAAAATACTGAATAAAAATTAGATAACTTAATTGTCTATGACTAATTTCAAAAAGAAAACAGGACGATTTCGTTACAAAGTTTAGTAAAACAGCTCTCATACAAAATTACTGTTCAATCTTCCAAACTGTGGTATTAATAATTTCTTCTCACTCAACTCTTCGCCTCTCGTAATTAATTTCACACTTTAAACTTATTAATTAGACTTAAAAAATTCATAAGAGTCAACAAATGGAAGTTGTTGAATTGGAAGTCCAATTCTTAAATATGCCGTCACTAATCTGATTAAGTTCAGTTCCGTAATAATATGGGAGTCAAATGACTACATGTTTTTTGTTTTTATAAAATTCATAGGAATTGTACTGCTAAATTTCAATTTAAATGACGCAAGATTCTTAATAATTGATTCGATATAAAACTCTAGTTCTATCCTAATATACTCTATTCCAACACAGATTAAATTACCGTAAAAAAATAATACACACACTCAAAATACAATTCATATTATTCTTGCGAATAGAGAAAGAGTATGTTTTTATGTAAATTACCTAGTCAAAACACTCAAATCATGCGACTTACTTCTCTAAAATTAAAATAAAGTGCTTGCAATTAAATGTAGTATTCACAACAATACACATCAATTTATCTGTATACCACTACATTGAATTTATCTTAAAATATTTACTAAATTATCACTAAAAACTTAGCTATCGTCACTTCTTTTACATATTAATGAATGTGATAATTCTTACAAATTAAAATGATTTAAAAACACAGAATTCTTTTCGATTGCTCTATTCTTTCTCATTTAAAATAGATTTTACAATGAGAAATTTACCCCTTTTTTAGGATAAAAGGAGTTTACAAAAATCTTTGTGCATTTCGTTAATCTTTTAAAACAAATGCATTTCGTCGGCTTTTTTGTGCATTTCATCGATTAAATTAAATTTAATCATATATTTGCACTATAAAAACAAACTCATCTAGCCCCAAATGATGAAAAAAATGATGAAAAACAAAAAATTACAGTTCAGTACAGTTTTGCTCTTATTTACAATAACCTATTGTTTTGCTGGTCCGCCAGAACCACCACCACCCTATGGTTTCGGTCCCGAACCAGCTCCCATCGATAATTACCTACTATTTTTAGCTTTAGCCGCGATTTTATTGGGATTTTATTATTTGACCAAGAATAAATCAAAAATAAATAATAATTAAACCGCTAATTTCTATTCTCAAACATCTTAAGGAATTCATTCGATCTAAAAGCTAAATTTCTATAATTATGAAAAAAATATCAATTTTATTATTTCTATTTGTTGCAACAAATTGTTTTTCGCAACTATACGTCAGCTCTAATAGTTCAATGTACGCCAAAAACGAAGTTTTGTTTGTTAAACAAGATGTAAATCTGAACGCGACTTCATCTCACATTTATTTGAGAAACAATGCACAATTAGTTCAAGGTACGAGTTCCACTTCTGCAAATACAGGTCTTGGGTTTGTATCGGTTTACCAAGAAGGCACTTCTAACAACTTTGCCTATAATTATTGGTGCTCTCCTGTTGGAACTTCAATTGCCGGCAATGGATTGTTTGGAATAACTATGTTACATCGGCCAACGGACAAAACTACATCAACACAAGCAGTAGTACTTCCTTCGACGAATTATGATGGACAAGCAAATCCGCTTTCCATAGCACCTTACTGGATAAGAACCTTGGTCAATGAAGCCGGTTACTCCGGTTGGGTCCTTGTAAGTGGCGAAACTAGCATTACAGCTGGACAGGGTTTCTCGATGAAAGGTACTGCGGGAACGGATAGCACCGATCCAGAAAATTCAGCGGCTGTAAATAATCCAGGAAGTGCACAACGTTATGATTTTAGAGGAAAGCCAAACGACGGTAACATTTCTATTTCATTAGGCACGGGCCAAAAATTTACATTAACTGGAAATCCTTACCCATCTGCTTTGCACTTAAATTCTTTTCTTTTAGACACTGATAATCTAGGTCCTACAGGCGGAATTGCTTATTTTTGGGAACAAGATTCAAATTCTGCATCGCATTATTTGGCCGATTATCGTGGTGGTTATGGAACGTATGCTCCCGTAAATTTAACTACAAATGGTATATACACCCCAGCAACTTTTAACTCCTATAATTCAGATGGTTCACTAAATACAACTGGAACCACAGGAAATGCATACGGTCGTAGGTATGCCCCAATTGGTCAAGGATTTATGCTCTATTCAGAGACAGGAGGAACAGCAACTTTTAGAAACACCTATCGCACTTTTGTTAAGGAAAACGGTTCTACTTCGCAATTTAATAAATATTCCTCCGAAGAAATTCCGAATCTTGAATCTCAAGAAGATACAGACGAAGAAAACGATGAAGTTTCACATTTCAAATTAAACACGATTATCAATAATCAGTTTACAAGACAATTAGCACTAGCTTTTATACCTGAAGCAACTGATGGAATTGACCCAGGAATTGATGCCGGAAATATGAACGGTGGACTTCCAAGTGATGTTACTTTTTGGTTGGAAAATGAAACGTATGTCATTCAGGGAATTGCCTTTGATGTTACGAAAACAGTTCCATTACATGTAAAAGCAACTGAGGCTTCTACTTTCAAATTTTATATTCCAGAAATTATCAATTTTGATTCTAATCAGCCTATTTATATTTTAGATAATGCGGATGGCTCTTATCATGACATTAAGAATGACTTTTATCTAATTAATGTTCCAGCAGGAATGTATACCGATCGCTTTGAAATCACATTCACCAATCAAACATTAAGCACACCTACTAATTTAGCAACCCAGTTTATCATCTATCAGGATAATGGTAGCAGCACCTTAAGGGCTTCAAACCCTAATAGCATAGGAATGCAGTCTTTTAACTTATATGATATTTCAGGAAGAGTAATTGTCGCAAAAAGTGACCTAAATACTGATTCCGAGTACGGTTTTTCTACAGCAGGTTTAAGCCTAGGTATCTATATAGCAGAATTCATCACAGCTTCAGGTGAAAAATTATCTGAAAAGGTTTTAATTTCAAATTTAAAACATAAATAATTTCAAAAAAAATAACGTATACAAAAATTAAAAAATTATGAAACATAAATTGACTTTTCAAAATCATACGAAATTCGCAGTGCTGTTTTGCCTACTGTTGGGATTTGCTGTAAATGCACAAATAGGTATTGGAACCACTGAACCCGATGTCAGTTCTATGCTAGATGTCAGTTCAACGGCAAAAGGGATGTTGACCCCAAGGATGTCTAAGTTACAAAGAGAAGCTATTGTCACTCCAGCCAACGGTTTAATGGTGTTTGACACGGATTTAAAATTATTTCACTACTACATTTCTGGTTCGGGTTGGACACCCATAAATAGTCCAGTCAATGGAAGACAAAATTTTAAAAGAATCAAAGCGACTGATGTATTATCCACGGTTTTAGCTGATGAACTTATTGCTGGAGGTGGAACAAAATATAAATTAAACACCACTACTTTATATGAAGTTAATGGCTCCGTTTCTTTTAATAAGCCCATTGATTTGAATAATGCTTATCTTCAAGGTTTAGATACTGGAAATGACCAGATTTTAGCTTCAGGAAATATATTCGACGGTAGTACCGGTGGAACGGTTAAAGGTTTAACTCTTGCTTCATCGGGAGGAAAAGTTTTTAACCTCACTGGTGCTGCAACAGAAAATTTAATATTTAGAGACTGTATTGTCGCCAATTCTTCTAGTGTAGGATCGATTAGCGGGTTTGGACTTGTGTTTATTAGTATTGTTCAATTTTCCGGAAATACTTCGGGAATCACGTACAATAACATTACCCAACTTTTGCTAAGTAATTTGGGTTGGTTTGGAAACAATGTGGGTACATTCGAAAAATTAACGGGAACATTTAATCTAGTTCAAAAACAAGGTGGTTTTAGTGAAGTTAATGGAACAGCAGTTGGTTTTGATGTTTCTGGTAACCCAACTATTTCGGGAGATGCTATTATGTCAGGCCATGTATATACAGGTACCAATTCGTTAGGATATATCAATCCGTACCCACTTGCCAATAGATATGTGGGATATAATTTTAGTAATGCATGGACGGTGGATTCACCTGGAATTCCAAGAGAAGGTGATGCTGAATCAACAGGTGACATTAATCTTGATGCAGCAGTTGGATCTGGTGCGTTAACGTCATTTTCCGGAAGTGGAAGTGGAAGTAGAAAGAAAATAAACGGGACGACGACCTCTAACAATCTATTTCGATTTACTAGAGATGGAGACAACAAGATTACTTATAAAGGAAATAAAAAAAGGTATTTTCAAGTAGCTGGTGCAGTTTCCTACCAAGCAACTGATGATTTGACCGTTATACTTTATATTGCAAAAAATGGGGTGGTTATTACCGAAACAAAAGTCTATGGTAGAGGTGCTACCGGCTATTTTACAAATGCGGGTATCCTAGCTTTACCGATCGTTGGAACGGTTGAATTAAAAAAGAATGACTATATTGAAATTTGGGCTGAACGGTTTTCAGGAGCCGGAAATATGACAACAGTTTCATTAAATTTAATTGTTAGGTAATTGGGTTGAATTCTTTGTCCTAAATAATAAGGACAAATAGCTATAAATAAACACTTGTGAGAAGATCCTTACAAGTGTTTCTTATTTTATACTTAACAGTCAAGGCATTCAAATTTAATATTCTTCGTAAAAAAACCAGTATACAATTGATAAAAGGAGAATTTATAGTTGAGAATTTTATCTACATTGTAATGTTTATGGATCTACTATAAAGAGTAAAATGAGGCGAAACTATAATGTTTTTTTTAAGATAAAAAAAGTATAATTGACTTACTAAAGAATTAATTACACCTGTCCTTTATTGCTATTTTCTGTGATTTAAAATTCAACTATTTACTGACTAAGGCATTTACAATTTCTTTTTATCTGAATTTTAAAAACAGTTCATTAAAAACCAGCTTAGAAATATATGATTTTACTCCTTAAGCAATTCTTCTATCTGTTTAATGAAATTCTCAGATGCATAATTAGCAAAACCTTCATGCCGGAATCTGATAGCACCCTCTTTATCTAAAACAACCGTAGTGGGCAATGTTCCTGTATAAATGGCATCTGGGACTGCTCCATTTGACTGGAAAAAGGGAATCGTGAAATTTTCTTTTTGCAAATAGGTTTTGGCTTTAGAAATGTCTTCATCCGCATTAATCACCAAAAAGTACACCGCCGGATTGTTCTTGAATTTGGAATACAAAGTTTCGATGGACGGAAATTCAGCACGGCAAGGTCCACACCATGATGCCCAAAAATTTATGAATACTACTTTACCTTTTAAAGCTTTGGTGGTATGTAGAACGCCGTTCTCATCTTTAAAATCAAAAGAAACAACGGAATTATTTGAAACATCGGCGCTTTTGTGCTCGATATTTGCATTAAAAATTCCCGTAAGCATTAATTGCCGCAAAACCCATGATTTTGCATCTGGACTCACTAACATGGCAACTATTGCAACTACCATTAGTATGGAGACGCCGTTTTTAAGAATAAATCGCCCAAATTTATGAGCCGGTTTTGGATTATTTGAATTCATAATAGTAATAGTAGGAAACACAATAATTTTACCAGTTCAATACCAAATCGGGAATAATCCTGTTCTATTTCTTGAAGGTTATATCCCAACTTGGGTACTGATGATTGTAATTATTTAATTCTAATTGCAAATTCCTGCATCGGATTGCGTACTTTTTTCATAGTAGCCAACCAGTCTCTTTCTTTGTCACTGTAACCGAGATAAAGTAATGTAACACTTTTAAGTCCTTGCTTTTCCAGTTCCAAAACGTCATCGACTAGATCATTATCAAAACCTTCAGCAGGTGTACTGTCAATTCTAAGTTCGGCGGCTTGTGCCAATGCCATTCCTAAACCGATATACGATTGTTTTGCAGCATGAATAAAATGTTCTTCTTTAGGCTGTTTGGCATACATTTCCTTTATTTTATCAGTGTATGAACTGAAACGTCCAGGAGGCAAATCGCGTTCTTCTGTTGTAAGGTCATAAATAGCGTCAATTCGTTCTGGTGTATACTCGTCCCAAGCTGCAAAAACCAATACACAAGAACATTCAACCATACATTCTGGGTTTAGAGAACCAGGAACCAGTTTTTTTCTTACTTCTTTGCTTTCAACCGCAATAACACGGAATTGTTGCAACCCTGAAGATGTGGGTGCCAAACGAGCAGCTTCTAGAATTTTAAGTAAATCTTCTTCACTAACTTTTTTAATTGGATTGTATGCTTTTGTGGCGTGGCGCCAATTTAAATCTTCTATTAAAGTCATTTTATTAATTTTTTATTATAATTATTATAAATGTAATTCGGTTTTCGTCGAGTGGTAATATTACAACTTTATTGAACGGGTTTATTTTAAAATTATATTAAACTTTCCTATAAATAGAATGTCTGCCCATCTTCTGAACTTAAATTCACTCACAGAAGTAGTATAAACAGTCCGTCATGATTCATTGTGACTTTAATACTACACTTATTAATTTCAACAAAAAACCTCAAGCTTTCACTTGAGGTTCCTTTAATATTGTAAAAAAAATGAATTACATATTCTTAAAAATAGTATGCATTAATCGTTTTTTATCATTGATGCTTTCTTCAAGAGAAATCATCGTTTCTGTACGATACACTCCTTCGATATCATCAACCATAAAAATCACATCTTTTGCATGTTTTGTATCTTTTGCTCTTATTTTACAGAAAATATTAAATTTTCCAGTAGTTACATGAGCTACAGTTACATAAGGAATATCATTGATGCGCTCCAAAACAAATTTTGTCTGAGAAGTATTGTTCAAAAACACTCCTACATAAGCGATAAATGAATAACCTAGTTTTTCATAATCCAATGTCAAAGAAGAACCCATGATGATTCCTGCATCTTCCATTTTCTTTACACGAACGTGCACTGTACCTGCTGAAATTAGCAATTTCTTAGCAATATCAGTGAAGGGAATTCGGGTATTGTCAATTAACATATCTAATATTTGATGATCTACTTCATCTAAACGAAACTTACTCATAGCGTAATTTATTATAATTAGTATTCGGGAACAATTTTGAGTACAAAAAAATCAATAATTTTTCAATAAAATGATTTTTTGCTATTTTTTTACCAAACCATTAACAAATTTAACTTTATTATTAAGAGAAAAATCTGCTTTATCATCTAATTTCGGAAAATTGCAATTATTGTCCGAGTATTGCATTCCCTCACAATCAAATTCTTGATGTCCATAAAAACCGTCCAACTCTCCGATTTTAGTAATATAAGCGTTAAAAATTATTGTAGCGTTTATTAACTCTTCTCTATATTGAATTGCAAAATTCGTCATATTAATTGAATTGTCATAATTAATTGCAACGTTTTTATAGATTAAATCAAAGAAATTTGGAATATTTTGAGGAATACTACGATAATTCGACAACTCATCCTTTAACAAAGCCTCTTCACTGTCCGAATATACCGCTGATATTAATGCAATGAAAATATATTTTCTTGTTATTTCTCTTTCATAATCTTCTGGAAAATGTCCTGCTTCAATTAAAATTGTAGGTGTTTTTAAAGCTTGAAATGTATCTCCAACACAATTAATATTAAAACCATCATCAAAACGACCTATTTGACCGGGAATAAATCGCTGAAGAACATTCACCATCTTCATTATAACATCAACCGCACTTAAACGTGCCGCATCATACGCTTTCGTTTCATCGTAAGATGGTGCTAAAAAAGATACGGTTGCTGGTTTTCCAGTTGTCCCAACACCAAAAATAGTTCGTTGGTCGTGTAAATTGAAGCAGAAATTTGGTTTAAAATCACGATAACATTGCATCAATAATTGACTTTCGGCCTGTGATAAATTTTGAAAATCACGGTTCAAATCCACTTCATTTGCATTGACACGGGTGTACACTTCAGCGCCATCGGGATTCAACATGGGAACAATACAAAAGGTATATTGCTGCAAAATTTTTGTAGTAATTTCTGAAGCATCTTGAAGCATATTCATGAAATCTAAAAGTCCTTTTGTAGTGGTCGATTCGTTACCATGCATCTGAGACCACATTAAAATTTTCGTTGCCCCATGTCCAATTTCGTATTTATAAATAGGTCGACCTTGAACTGAGTTTCCCAAAATTTGCAATTGGTTATTGGTATTCATTGCATTCAAAATAGGGGTAATCATTCCCAAGTTTAAATACCTACCTTTAATTGTTGGCTGCTTATATTTCAAATGTAAATTCTCGTACTCCATTGTGCTTTATTATTAATGTTACAAAAGTAAACATCTTTACATTTACAATTGTAAACAAGTTAAAACAGCGATTTGTTTAATATTGTAAACAACTAACACTTGGCTTTCTTTTACTTATGTAAATCCTGAGTACAACTAAAATTGAATTAGCATAACCTGACTAAATTATATTGAAATTCAGATTATTAAAGCAGTTTAATTAAAGTTTTAAATGACACAAAATACGCTTCTTTTATTTAATTTACTTTTGTAACATACGTAATTCAAACTATTTTATTTACATTTGTAATCAACGTTTACCAAAACAAATTAGTATGTTGAATACCGATGATTTCATCAAAAGATTAGAGTTTATTATGGAGCACTTTAGTCTAAGCGCCTCCTCATTTGCCGATAAAATTAGCGTGCAAAGGTCCAGCATTTCGCATCTTTTGTCAGGGAGAAACAAACCGAGTTTGGATTTTGTCTTGAAGATTTTAGACATCTTTCCCGAGCTAAATTTGTATTGGCTTTTGGACGGAAGTGGTTCCTATTTAAAAAATGATACGGAAGAAATTGCTGTAAAAGAAATTCAAAATACCGCTACTCCAACTCCAGAATCCGAACTAAAATTAGACCTAAAAACAACTGCAACAGAAAACACAAATGGGTCTAAAACCGAACAAATATTATCTAAAGAAAATTCTTTTTCACACCAAAATAAAGGAAAGCAATTGCACAAAATTGTACTCTTTTATACCGATGGTACTTTTGAAGATTTCAAACCAAATGGTCTGAAATAAGAAAGTCCCAACCTAAAAAGATTGGGACTTCCAAAACCAATAAAACAAACACAAAATCTTTGTAAATAAAGTCAGTAGTTTTTCTAACCCTATACTATCATTTACGAGATTTAATCCGAATTGGTTTTAAACGCTAAAAACTATTTTCTGGAATCTTACCTTTCACGTCTGTAAAATATAATTTCAACTTTTCAAAATCAGCCTCAATAAATCCCGTCGGATAAAATGCGGGATGCAAAACCACTTCCCTATTTGTATAATCAAACGCTACCGGAATAATGGGCACTCCAGCTTTCAAAGCAATATAATAAAAACCCGTTTTCCACTCGGTAACTTTCTTTCGGGTTCCTTCAGGTGAAATGGCAAGACGAAATATTTTTCTTTGGTTAAAAATAGTTGCAATGCTTTCTACTGTATTTTTAGTTGCAGAGCGGTCTAATGGAGCGCCTCCCATCCATTTGAAAAAAAAGTTGAATGGAAACACGAACAATTCCTTCTTAGCCACATAATTCATTTCTAAACCCAAAACGCCTCTCGTGATAAGACCAATGTAGAAATCATGCCAACTCGTATGCGGCACGACCATGATGACACTTTTCTGAATAGCGGCATCCATCGTTCCTCTAATTTTCCATCCCATCCAGTTGCTAAAAATCCACTTGTATATTTTTTTCTTCATCTGATTCAATATTAAGGTAAATATAATATTAATCCGTTATTTTTGGGGAAATTTGAATCCATGCTCAAAAAATGGCTTAGCTACCTCATTCCGATTAATATTAAAACTGAAAAGTCTACTTATAGTAAAACCCTGGAAGTAACTTGGAACAATGGCGAACTCGTTTTAGACTCGGCTCAAACCAATTATTCTTACGGCAGCTTGCAACGCATCCTAAGAATTGGGTTGCGGAACATTGGTTTTGAAAGAATCGCAACCATGAATCACATTTTGATTTTGGGAGTTGCGGGAGGAAGTGTCATCAAAACACTGGTGAATGAAGTCGGTTACCAAAATAAAATCACTGGTATTGAAATTGACGAAAGTGTAATTGAAATTGCCAAGAATTATTTTGAACTCGATACCATCCAAAACTTTGAACTAGTCCATGACGATGCATTTGAATTCGCTTTGAAAACAAAAGAGAAGTACGACCTCATCATCATCGACATCTTTCAAGACACCACTATGCCCAACTTTCTGTTCGAAGCCTTCTTTGTGAATCGTATTTTGGAAATTTTGAAACCTAACGGCATGTTCCTCTTCAACACGATGTGTCTTACAGACAAAGACAACTTGAGAAATGAAACCTTTTTGAAGTTATTTGACAAGAATAAGGTGCAAGTAAAAACCATTCCCAGGATTGAAGCCCATAATGAGTTAATTATTGTGGAGAAACTACGAAATCACGCCACTACCTAGCAACTCCTCGCCTTCGTACCAAGCCGCAAATTGTCCTTCAGTAATTGCAGACTGCGGTTCGTTGAAGACAACGTACATTCCTTGTGTAAATTGATGCAAAGTAGCTTTTTGTAAAGGTTGACGGTAGCGAATTCGAGCCATTGTTTCACGTGTTTGATTTTCGGCTAAAGCCAAATCTTCTCGAATCCAGTGAATTTCTTCTTTCTTGATGTACAAGGCGTTTTTGAACAGTCCTGGATGTTCGTTGCCTAAACCTACATAAATCGTATTGGTTTCTACATTGGTAGCGATTACAAATAAAGGTTCTGTGGTTCCTCCCACGTTCAAACCTTTTCTTTGCCCCGTAGTAAAATAATGAGCGCCTTGATGCTTCCCTACTATTTTTCCCATGGTGGGCTCGTAGGCTCGGCTTTTTGCTGCAAAAGCAAACTTCGACTCTAGGGTTGCATCAGCATCGACTGCTTCTGCATAAATAGAGTCGTTTTTATCTATTTGAACAATCAAACCTTCTTTGGGTTGCAGCTTTTGTTGCAGAAAATCAGGAAGACGTACTTTACCTATGAAACACAAGCCTTGTGAATCGCGCTTTTCAGCCGTAACCATTTCCATTTCAGTTGCAATTTTGCGAACTTCTGGTTTCGTAAGTTCACCAATTGGGAACAAAGCTTTGGAAAGTTGGTCTTGCGATAATTGGCATAAAAAATACGACTGGTCTTTGTTGTCGTCTTTTCCAGCAAGTAATTGATAGGTTTTTTTACCATTCACGTCTATTTCACCTTTGCGGCAATAATGACCTGTAGCAACAAAATCAGCACCTAAGCTTAGTGCGATTTTCATGAACACGTCAAACTTAATTTCACGGTTGCACAACACATCGGGATTGGGTGTTCGGCCTTTTTCGTATTCGTTGAACATGTAGTCCACGATTTTTTCTTGGTATTGTTCGCTTAAATCAACCGTTTGAAAAGGGATTCCCAACTTCTCGGCTACTAGTAAAGCGTCGTTACTGTCTTCGAGCCACGGGCATTCGTCTGATATCGTTACCGAATCGTCGTGCCAATTTTTCATAAATAAACCAATCACCTCGTATCCTTGCTGTTGCAAAAGATATGCGGCTACACTTGAATCTACTCCTCCTGAAAGACCTACTACTACTCTTTTCACCTTCAATTAATTTAGGGTGCAAAAATACGACTTAAAATCAGTTATAAAAGTTAAGGAGTATTTAATTTTACTTCCAAAAAAAATCCCGAAACTAAGGTTTCGGGATGTTGATTCTCTTTTCAAATTTAACACGTACTGGATATTTCTCTTTCTTTTCGAGTTTTCCGTCTTTGTAAAACTCCCACATGCCTTTTTTCTCGTTCTTCACAAAGTTTCCCTTACTTACAATTTGGCCGCCGGCATCTCTAAATATTGCAGGACCGTCGTATTCGTTGTTTTTAAAAGTAGACTCCTCGACTACGAAGCCGTTTGGGGTATAAATTTTATAAACACCTTCTCTTAGTCCGTTCTTGAAGGTGGTTTCTTCAGCAATTGCTCCATCGGGAAAGAATATTTTCTGAATGCCTTCTAGCTTTCCGTTTTTGTAAAACTCCTCCTTCATTAATTGTGAAGAGGCTTTGTGGTAATACTTCCATACGCCTTCATTGAGACGGTTGACGGTTTTCCCTTCGCTTACATTATTGCCTTTCTGGTCGAAAAAAGTAGTGTAGGCTACCTTTCCTTTTTCAGAGAAAACGCGGGTTCCTATGAGTGACTGGGCTTTAGTATCGTCAAAATACTTAAAAGTTCCTACTTCAACTCCATGATCAAATGTCCCTTCGTATCTAGGACGTTTTGATTCTTCAAAAGTACCTTTCCATACACCGTCCTTTTTTCCTTTGGCGTCAAGCTGGTTGATCTTTTCTTGGGCAAAAGCTGTTATTAAAGTACAAACCAAAAGTACGACTGCAAAGCCTATTTTATTTATTTTCATAAGTAATAATTCCTTTATTGAGAAAGCAAAACTAAAATATTTTTTTAGTATAACGACAAAATTAAGAGAATGTTATAGATATATAGGCATGGAAATTTCCAAACGAATAGGGTTTACTGATTTATATAAGTTCTTGTTTGCGAAATCTCCGTATTAGTACGCTAAAATTCAATTAAAAAAGCTTTCATAACTTTTCAAAAAATGTCTATTTTGCTGGCTTTCGTCCTTCAAATACTAGAAAAATCGGCAATCCCCGGTCGGGAAAGTCGTGAGGAACGCTGGAAAGCTCCCCGACCGGGTTTTGAGTATCGTGTTGAAGCCGCGAAGGTCTGCTAACTGGGTTTTGCAATTTGGTTACTTTTTTTAGCCAATTCCTTTCTAGAATACAGTAGAAAGTAATTGTTGAAGTCTATTTCTTGAAGCTTCTTTTATATTTTACCTTACTACTACCATGCAATGAAATCAAAAGGTTTTTGACGTGTAACCGTAGCACCTGAAAAACAAATAGCTCTTTCAATTCTATAAATAGCTCTTTACAAAATAGATAGCCTTTTCTAAATACAAAAAGAGGAAACCACGCGACGTGATTTCCTCTTTTTTATGTACTAGAAAGTGCAATTCTTACTTCTTACCTTTCTTTTCTTTGAGTGCTTTTTGTGCTTCAGCTTGTTCCATCATTTCACGCATCTTCTTTTGGAATTTACCCTCTGATTTTGGCTTAGCCTTATTCTCTTGAATCTTTGCGTGAATTTTATCATTATCTACGATATAATTCTTGATAACTAACATGATTCCAATGGTAATCGTATTCGAAACAAAGTAGTATAAACTCAATCCCGATGCATAGTTGTTAAAGAAAAACAACATCATCAACGGCGAAATGTAAATCATAATCTTCATGATTTTTCCCATATCAGGCATTCCTTCTTGTGTTGGAGCCGCCATTTGCTGGTCGCCTGTGGTCATTTTCATGTAAAAGAAAATCGCAACCGAAGCTAATATTGGAAACAAACTCACGTGATTTCCGTAGAACGGAATATAGAACGGCAAGTGCAATACAGCATCAAATGATGATAAATCATCTGCCCAAAGGAAACTTTTTTGACGCAAGTCAATCGCTGATGGGAAAAACTGAAATAAAGCATAAAACACAGGGATTTGCAGTAGAGCTGGAATACAACCTGCCATTGGGTTTACCCCTGCTTTACCATATAATTTCATGGTTTCTTGTTGCTTTTTCATTGCATCGTTCTTGTACTTCTCCGTCAATTCTGCAATCTCAGGTCGCAAGACTTTCATCTTCGCTTGAGACAAATATGACTTATAAGTAATAGGCGACATCACCAATCGTACTAAAATTGTAAACACGATAATCGCGATTCCGTAAGGGAAAAACATTGTTAAGAAATCGTAAGTTGGGATGAATATAAAGCGGTTAATCCACCCAAATATTCCCCATCCTAAAGGAACAATTTCATCAAGATTCTTATCGTAATTGTTCAAGATTCTGTAGTCTGTTGGGCCGTAATACCAATTCATCTTGTAGTCAACTTCTCCACCTGTAAAGGCTAACGGAATAATCGTACTGTATTTTTTAGTAAATATGGTATCAATTTCCTCATCTTTCACCAAGTTTTCCGAAGTCATTTTTGCTGTTGCAAAAGCTTTGTCAGTTAACAGGATTGATGTGAAAAAGTGCTGTTTGTAAGCTATAAACGTTACATCTTTTGCGTCGTCTGTAGTCAAACCGCTTTGACTGGTATACGAATCTTTGCCGTCTTCGTATTCGTAAACGATTTCTGCGTAACGGTTTTCGTAAGTTACACTTTTCTCATTACGGTAGGTTTTTAAATCCCACTCTAAGTCAATTGGGTTTGCTGCGTTTAAAACGCTGTTCATTCCTTGTGAACGAATCGAGAAATCCAACATGTATTCTTTTGGCTTCAAGACATAGCGGTATTCCATAAAGGAATTTGCCGCTGATTTCAGTCGCATTGTCAATACTTGGTTTTCGCCTTCTTTGGTTAAAGTAGGCTCAAAATACATGTTTTTAGTATCTAGAGTACGATTGTCTTTGGTTTGCAATTTCAAGTTTAAACTTGCATTGTTCTCCTTGATGATTTGTACCAAACTACCTGAACCTTTTTCAAATTGTTCAAATTGTTTTAGTGTAGCATCCACAATATACCCCCCTTTGTTAGCGATTTTAAGTGAAAGTAAATCGTTTTCAATAGTAGTGAAATCGTTTTTTGCAGAAGGAAGCGTCGCAGAGTAGGCAAAGTTTCCTAGTGAACCTTTTAATTGAGCCAATTGCGTTGAATCTGCTTGTGTCGTATCGGCAATTGCAGTTTGTGTGGGGTCAGCTACCGTTGTTACCTCGGCTGCTTTTTTATCCGCTTGTTCTGTTTTTGCTTTCTCGGCAGCCAATTCCTGTTCGGTAGGCTGATTTTGATACATAATCCACATTAAAATACCAAAAATCAGGGCGAACCCGATGATGGAATTGAGGTCAAATTTTTTTTCTTCCATTGTTCTGCTTTACGATAGTTAGGACTATCAATTGTACTTATTTAATTATTTTTGCTTTGCTTTAACTGTAGCAGCCACAAAATTCACAAATAAAGGATGCGGATTCGCCACCGTGCTTTTATACTCCGGATGGTATTGCACACCGATAAAAAACGGATGCTTTTCGATTTCCACAATTTCCACCAAGCCTGTATCCGGATTTACTCCCGATGCTTTTAGTCCGGCCTGCTCCAATGCTTCTAGATAATCCCCGTTGAACTCGTAACGGTGACGGTGACGCTCTAAAATGCTTGTGTTTTTATAAATTCTATGTGCTAATGTATTTTCTTTAATGTCGCATTTCCAAGCACCTAAACGCATAGTTCCGCCTTTATCGGTAATGCTTTTTTGCTCTTCCATCAAGTCAATCACCGGATGCGAAGTACCGCCGTTCATTTCTGTAGAATTAGCGTCTTTATAACCCAGTACATTTCTTGCGTATTCAATAACTGCCATTTGCATTCCTAAACAAATCCCTAAAAACGGAACATTGTGTTCTCTTGCAAAACGAACGGCTTCAATCTTACCTTCGATACCGCGTTCTCCAAAACCTGGTGCAACTAGAATACCGTCTAAATCCTTGAATTTTTCAGCTACAGTAGAAGGGTCGATGTATTCAGAATGTACAGAAACTACGTTTACTTTCGTTTCATTTGCAGCTCCTGCATGAATAAATGCTTCTAAAATCGACTTGTATGAATCTTGCAATTCCACGTATTTACCAATCAATCCAATATTCACAACGTGCTTTGGATTTTTCAATCGGTGTAAAAAGACATTCCAGTTTTTTAAATCGGGTGCTGATTTCTTAGGTAAATCTAATTTCTTCAATGCCACTACGTCAAGACCTTCTTCAAGCATTAAATTCGGCACTTCATAAATCGTTGAAGCATCAATCGACTGGATAACTGCTTCTCGTTTCACATTGCAAAACAAGGCTAGTTTCTGACGCAATTCGTCCGAGATTTCATGTTCGGTTCTACATACTAAAATGTCGGCTTTGATCCCGCTTTCCATCAATGTTTTTACCGAGTGTTGTGTTGGTTTTGTTTTCAATTCTCCTGCAGCAGCCAAATACGGCACTAAAGTTAGATGAATTACAATTCCATTATTTTCACCCAATTCCCAAACCAATTGCCGAACCGACTCTATATAAGGTAAACTTTCAATATCACCCACTGTTCCGCCAATTTCAGTAATCACGATGTCGTAATCGCCGGTATTCCCTAGCAACTGCATGCGTTCTTTAATTTCATTGGTAATATGAGGAACCACCTGAACTGTTTTTCCTAAAAATTCTCCTCTTCGTTCCTTTTCAATCACCGAAAGATAGACTCTACCCGTAGTAACATTATTTGCTTGCGACGTTGGGAAATTCAAGAAACGCTCGTAATGCCCTAAATCCAAATCCGTTTCTGCCCCATCGTCTGTCACGTAACATTCTCCGTGTTCGTACGGGTTTAAAGTCCCTGGATCCACATTAATGTATGGGTCAAATTTCTGAATAGTCGTTCGATATCCTCGCGCTTGTAATAATTTTGCAAGAGATGCAGCGATAATTCCTTTTCCCAAAGAAGAGGTCACCCCACCGGTTACAAAAATATATTTTACTTGATTCATTGTGTTGTTGTTTGTAGTTGTAGTTGTGTAAAAAAACGTGGCAAAAGTACGAATTTAATTAGATAAGTCGTGAAATAAAGACGTGTTAATTTGGCTGTAACCAAAATGATATTTAAGCAATTCATTTTAAGCAATACCGATTGTAGTATAGTGTTTTACTGGAATTGGTGGCTTCAGTGTAATCGTCTACATACAAAAAACCCTCTACTGAAATGAATCAATAGAGGGTTTCCTTTTAGTATAAGCTGAAAGTTATCTAGCAATCAATTTACCCGTTTGAGTAACTCCCGCGTCATTTATAAATCGGTAGAGGTACATTCCAGGCACCACGTTTACATCAATAACAGTTGTCATCTGCGTTATATTTCTCTGCATTACCAATTTTCCAGTAACGTCGTATAAAATAAAATCGCTTTTGCTATTATCTTCTTTCGCTTGGATAGTCAATGAGTTTTTAAATGGATTTGGATACACCATAATCGATTTAGTATTGATTTCAACAGCGCCAACACTTAAAGATTCGCAACCCACTGTCATATTAGCCGTAATTGCAAAAGTGGTCAATGAGCCATCTGTTGTCATCACTCTTCCGTTAATAACAGTTCCCGTGCTTAGGTTTACAGCGCCATTATTTGCTACAACTGTTCCTTTAAATTCAGAATAATCGCTGATATTAATGGCTCCATTTACAATCCAATATACATTTTTAGCTTGTGCTCCATTAAGCAACATAACTTTAGCATACGTACTTGTTGACAAAGCACCGTAAATTTTGATAACAAAAACCGCATCAGAATTGTTTTGAGCATCAAGAAATACGGAGTTTGTAAGAACTGTTCCGCCATTCATTAAATAGGTATGAGGCGTTAAAACCAAATCGTTACCAAATTGTGCAGGATACAGTAATTCAATATCTTTTGTAAGTGCATTTAAATATGTTCTTACATTCAATAAATCAGAAGCAGCTTGGTTTGTCGAAGCGTCTGGAATTGGATGAATTGTTCCCGTTACGTTCAAGCTATTAAAACCTGTGGTCAAGCCTGAATTGGTTCCTACATCACCGATAGCGTTCGTTACTCCTGAATTTGTTACACTTCCGATACCGGAAAACAATGCGTAGCAAACTGTTGACCCTAAATTAGGTGCAAGTGGGCCTGTTAAAACAGGACTTCCACAACCCAGAGGAAGTTGCGCTACAACACCATTAATAGTAATAGCTCCTGTTGTAGATAAAAGTCGGCCGTCAAGTGTAGAGTCGATTGCCATTAAAATCGCAGCATTGTTTGCTACAATGGTTCCTTTCATTTTCGTTCCTGTAGCCATGTCCACAAGACCTTCTATTTTCCAGAACACATTACAAGCTTTTGCTCCATTAATTAAGGTAATTTCTGACAAAGCATTGGTAGAAAAAGCACCTTGGATTTGAAAAACGAAAAGTGCATTTGGATCTCCTTGACCATTTAAAGTTAGGTTCCCGTTCAAGACTGCTTCACCATTAATAAAGTAAGTACCTGCATTTAAACTTGCTCCATTGCCCAAAAGAGCTGCTGGAAAATAATTCGGAATCAGTACGTTTAACTGATTGTAAGCAATTAATAAATCCGCTGAAGCGAGCTGACTCACGATATTGTCGTCTTGCATCACTCCATTTACATTTCCAAAACCAGTGGATGTACCTCCTGAAGAATTGGTTCCAACATTACCTGTAAGATGCGTCGATAAACTGTTAGTGACATTACACGTAACCGAACCGTTGCTAGAGAAAACGACAAAATTTGCTGCTGTTCCTAGTGTAGGAGCCTGAGCATTTACTGCAAAACTTGATAACATCATTAAGATACCTGTTAAGAAGTGTGGTATTTTTGTTTTCATTTTATTTGAATTTCTTAATAACAGAATTGTTATTAACTTGGTCAAAGGTGATGGCGATGCTGGCATTAAAGATTATGCAATTGAGGTCAAACATTACAACATTTGAGAAGTGTTGTAATCTTAGTAATTAATTGATAATAAATAATTTTCGAATTGAAAATCAAATAATTAAGACTGGAATTGTTTGATTAAAATTTTATGAATGTGCACGTCTTGCAAAACATACTAAAACGCCCATTGTATTAGTAAAGCACAGTAATTTCTCCGATTTCAGAGGTGCATGGTTCAACAATTCTTAATTGGAAGTTATCTCAACTTAAAAACTAGTATCGAAAGGATGGCGAACTCTTTTTTAATCGAAAAGTATGTGCATTTTCTGTAACAACTATCTAGGCTTCGGGTATTTCCTTTTGATATTTCGTATTAGGTCTTCCAAACCATTTAGTTTTAGTTCGTAGATCAGTTGCAGTTGCAAGCCCAATTCTCCTTTTGGAAAACCTTTGTTGCTGTACCAAACTACATAATATTCGGGTAGGTCAATAAGAAAACGCCCCTCGTATTTTCCGAAGGGCATTTTTGCATGTGCGAGTTTGATGAGTTTTTCTTGGTCGGTCAATTTACTTCCAATTAAAAGTTACCTCTTTCTTAATATCTGGATGCAAACTATAATGAACGGGACACGTCATAGCTGTTCGCTCTAAAATTAGTCTAGTTCGCTGATCAGCGGCAATTGCCATATCAAACTTAACGTGAATTTCGGTGATTCTCCTTGGTTCTGTTCCCATAACTTTCGTTACTTCTGCTGTTGAACCACCTAATTCTACTGCTAAATCACGAGACTTAATTCCCATCATCGTCATCATGCAAGTGGCTAAACCATTGGCAACTGTATCAGTGGGCGAGAATGCTTCTCCTTTTCCGTTGTTGTCAGTGGGAGCGTCTGAGATAATTTCTGTTCCCGATTGAATATGTATAGACGAAGTTCTCAATTCGCCTAAGTAGGTTACTTTTGAAGTCATATTAATTGGCTATTTTAATGTATAAATCAGTATCGTAGTACAAAATATAGAATCCCGTGTTGCGGAAACCTTTATCTTCTCTTTTTGCGTAGGCGAATTTATTTTCAAATTGTTCTGTTGTCACGGCCGTCAAAGTTTCCTTGAATTCTTTTTCTTGCGACATCCGGATTAATGCGTCAAACGTAATATCAAATCCTCGAATCGCATACGGATTTGGGGCAATCATATTAATTTGACGGTATTTTTTAGTAAAGTATGAATTTTCATTTTCGGTCACTTGTTTTCCTAACGAAGTATACATTAACTTTAATTTTGATAAATTCTCTATTTTTATCTCGTCCGATTCTAATTTTGGATTGGTTTCTAAAATCACTAGCTGAATATCGTATTCAGACTGCATGGCAATTAATGTATTAATTAGCATCTTGATACGAAACGTGTTCTCCGTATCCATGACCACATAATTTTTCTTGCCTTTAATTAATTGCGATTTTATTCCGTTATTAGTGGTTTCACTCGATTCAAAATTCACCAGTTTAATAGCGGGTTGATTTTCTGCAAAATACTTTCGCGTAGCTATTTTTTTAGTATCAACTACTCCAATAATATTCGTGCTATCGGTTTTCATGAATTCAAACAATTTATCTTTCATATAATTATCTGAAGGAATCGTCTGAATCACATTGGGCAATACTGCATTTGTTTCTTTGGATAATGGCGAAATAATACTGATGCTGTCTTTCATTAATAAGTGTGCCGCAGCTTCCACATTAGTTTGGTAAAAAGGTCCAATCACAACATCGGTGTCCCAAAAAGTACTTTGTTTAAAAATCGAAGCAACATTTGATGAATTCTTGGTTTCCTGCGAATCAAATATTTTCACATCCACATTCAGTCCCAATATTCGAGCAGAATCAATAGCCATTAACGCACCCGAATAAAAATCGAGCGTCATGTTCAGGAATTTATCGCTTCTGATGCGGTTTCGAACTGAAGTCGTATCGCTTTCAATTTTAGAAATATTAAAAGGCATCAACAAAACCAATTTTTTACGGTTTGAAGTTTTTAAGGTTTGTGTTAAATCAGCATACTTTTTTGGAGCAATCAGCTGATTTTTCTTTTCAACTCCAGGGAATTTCAAAACCATACCGTCACGAACGCCTTCTTTTAGAGAAGGGTTTAATGCGATTAATTCTTCTTGCGAAAAACCGGTTTTTTTAGCGATTCCATAAAGCGTCTCTTTGGGTTGCACTTCATAAGCAATCATATTTGGCTTAACAGGCAATACAACTATCGCTTGGTTAGGCTTTACTTCTTCTTTATCGGCTTTTTCAACCACTTCTTTTGGGATTTTAATTGTAAAACCAATTTGCAATCCGTCTTTAATTTCAGGGTTTAATTTTTCTAAATCTTCAATGGTAACATTATATTGTTTGGAAATACCATACACCGTTTCTTTGGCTTCCACCACATGTGTTCGACCACTTTTATTTTCAGCAGCAAAAACCTTTTTTGTTGGGGTTACAATGGCTTGTTTTGTAGGAATATTGATTTCTTCGCCAATTTTTAAACCGTTTGCTGCAAGTCCTGGGTTGGCTTTCTCAAGTTCTGCTTCAGTAACGTTATAGAGTTTGGTCAAACCATAAACAGTTTCTTTTGCCGAAACAATATGCGTTTTTTTGTCCGTTGGTTTTTCGGTTACTTCCCGAATGATAACGCCATTTCCTTTGGGAATTAAGAGTATCGTTTCTGGTTTTAAACCGGCTTGAGCATCCGGATTTAATCGGAATATCGTTGCAGGAGTCACTTGGTACTTTTGCGCAATTTTAGTCACCGTTTCCCCTTGTTCTACCTTATGTTTAATAAAATTTTGCTGGGCAAAAGCGCCTAAACTCATTGCAAATAATGCAAAACACATCAATAACTTCTTCATATTCCCTCTATTTATTAAAAAAATTAGCGTTTCTAAATTTACTAAAAATAGAAACGCCGCAACCATTTATTTTATTCCCACTCAATCGTTGCTGGTGGTTTTGAGCTAATATCGTATACTACTCTATTCACTCCCTTTACTTTATTGATAATATCATTCGACACTTTCATTAAGAAATCGTAAGGTAAATGTACCCAATCTGCCGTCATTCCATCTGTAGATTCTACAGCTCTTAACGCTACTACTTTCTCATAAGTACGTTCGTCGCCCATTACTCCTACACTATTTACCGGAAGCAAAATCGCTCCCGCTTGCCAAACTTTATCATACAATCCCCAAGAACGCAATCCGTCAATGAAAACAGCATCTACTTCTTGTAAGATACGAACTTTTTCCGGTGTAATATCACCTAAAATACGAATCGATAATCCCGGTCCAGGAAATGGGTGACGTCCTAACAAAGCCGCATCAATTCCCAAAGTCGCTCCTACTCTACGAACTTCATCTTTAAACAACATGCGAAGCGGTTCAACGATTTTCAATTTCATGTATTCCGGCAAACCTCCTACATTATGGTGCGATTTAATGGTTGCCGATGGTCCTTTTACAGAAACCGACTCAATAACATCTGGGTAAATCGTTCCTTGAGCCAACCATTTTACCTCGTCGCTGATTTTTGATTCGTCGTCAAAAACTTCGATAAATACACGACCGATGGTTTTACGTTTGGCTTCAGGCTCGCTGATTCCTGCCAAAGCGTCCAAGAAACGTGCCGAAGCATCGACTCCTTTTACGTTTAAACCCATTCCTTTGTATTGCTCCAATACGCTTTCATATTCGTTTTTGCGCAAAAGTCCGTTGTTTACAAAGATACAATGCAAGTTGGGGCCAATGGCTTGGTGTAATAAAACCGCAGCAACTGTAGAATCTACACCACCTGAAAGTCCTAAAACCACTTTATCGTTTCCTATTTTTTCTTTCAACTCCGCCACCATTTCTTCTACGAAGGCGTTTGGGGTAAAGTTTTGAGGAACATCAGCAATCTTAACTAAAAAATTTTCTAAAATTTGTTTTCCATCTGTGGAATGGTATACTTCTGGGTGAAATTGAATCGCATAAGTAGTTTCGCCTTCAATCTTATAAGCCGCATTTTCCACGTCGTGGGTACTGGCTAATTTCACTCCGTTTGTGGGAAGTGTCTTTACCGTATCCGAATGACTCATCCATACTTGTGAATTTTCAGAAACGCCGTCAAAGAAAACTTCTCCTTCTTTAATGAAAGACAAATTTGCTCTTCCGTATTCTCTGGTATCCGATGGAGCTACCAAACCGCCGCTGAAATGTGCCAAATACTGAGCACCATAACAAACAGCCAACAAAGGCATTTTACCACGAATTTGCGACAAGTCAGGATGGGGAGCGTCTTCGGCACGAACCGAAAAAGGACTACCCGACAAAATCACTGCTTTGTAACTCGACAAGTCAGTTGGAAAATTATTGTAAGGAAAAATTTCGCAGAATATATTTAATTCGCGAACGCGTCGGGCAATAAGTTGTGTGTATTGCGAGCCGAAATCTAAAATAAGTACGTTGTGTTGCATGTGCAAAAATAACTTTTATAATTGAGATGTGAAATTGGTTTTTTAGGTTTTTTTGAAAGATGTTTTTGGGGGTGGGAATTGTGGGAAAATAAATTATTTGGGGAAAGTTTTGAGGATGAGGGAAAGTTGTGTAAACTTGTGGGGATATTATTCGCTATGTTTAAGTAATTTAGAAAAAAATCGATTTGTAAGTGGCATTTAGAAAATCTTATTATAGAAAAGATGGTACGTTTGTTTCCAGTTCCTTTGATAATAGAAACAACAGAAACCCTAATCAGAAACCTGATAATGCAGGTGTTATAATTGTAGCCATAATATTAGCTATCATATTATTTATATCAAAATGGACATAAATTTCGAAAGTTAGCGCTCTACGAAAGTCTCTGACCATCCCACTCGTGAAACAAAAATATTGATAGGATTATTTTTGAAATAAATAAGGAAAAATTGGAATATCCTCAAAATACATTACTTCTACACCTCCTACAACTGTAGAACCCTCAAAACACATTACTTTTACCCTTCCTACAACTGTAGAACTTCCCCCTGGTTTTCGTTTGCAACGATTACCAACTTACCCTTTTGAAACCAGAACTAAGCATCTGCAATGCAACGCTGCTACTACTCCATTAGAAGTATCGCTTAAAATAAAAATGCCTTGACACACTGAAGTTTCAAGGCATTTTTATTTTTAATCAATCGCTGCACTGATGCTTTGTAGCACGGAGTAATTAAATCTATTCGTAACCAAATAATTTATTTAAACGATAACTTAAGGTAAACGAAAGTGTGTTAATCTTACCATTTAAAGTAGGCCCTGTATAGTTATTATTTTCGTCACGGCTGTTGGTTTGTACATCTTGTAAAACATTATTCAAACCGAAAGTATAACGAAAATCAAATCTAAAATCGTTGTAACCTCCTGTCAATCCTATACCAGCTCCGTAGTTAAATTTAGGTAGTGATGTTAGTGCAAATTCATTCAATTGATAAGGCAAATAATATTGGTCACCTGGCGCTACATTTTTTTCAGGTTGTAATTCGCCACCAAAGAAGGAAAAATTGATACCTGCTTGAGGACCAAAATAAAACTTATCTTCATCTGGTAGCACTACATAATAGTTGAAGAAAAAGCCTAAATCAGTAGTTGTTCTGCTGAATTTTGCATTATCAGTAGGTTCTAAATTAGCATCTACAGCAAGTAAATTAAAGGTACTTTTGTTTTGAAAAACTTCAATTTGATAACTGTAGCTTTCGTGATATCCAAAATTAAAGGCAATACCATATTTGTATCCAATACTTGGATCAGCTAATAAATCGTCAGAATCTATGCTACTGTAATTTCCACCAGCACTAATTAAAAAACCTTGTGGCGCTTGTGCATGCAAAGTACTTGCAAATAAAAAAAATGTAAAAATTGTAATATATTTCATGTTGTATTTTAATAATTATTGACAGTTAATATAAGTTGGAGCCGATACAAAATCACCTATTTGGTCTGCAGCATCTCCCGTTTGAGCTAAATTTTGGATGATTTGATCGCAATCGGCAAAATATTTACGAACTAAGGGACCTATTTTCTCCCGATCTTCAATATCTCTTCTTGCCGAAGTAAAGGTTAAATTTTCGATTACATTAAGTTTATCATCCGTAATTAAAAATTCATACCACGTAGTAGAGCCCATTGTAGTTCCTCTAGCACTCGTAGTAGTATTGGTTATAGCTACGGTAAACAATTTGTGTGTTTTGGTTTCGGCAACTAAAAATAATGATTTCTCTTTTTTATCTTTCCCTACTTTAAAATTTTTAAAAATATAACCGTTCCACTTCATATAATTTAAATCGCTAAACTTGATGTATTTTTCCCAAGTTTTGCCCACTTGTTTATAAGAAACGCGTTTATCAAAAGGAATAAAATCCACAGCATCGTCTCGCATGATGGTTTTTTTTCCTTTTTTATCTACAAAAAAAGCATTTTGACTTTGTGCACTAAATGATAAAAAAACAATAAATACAATAATTACATTTTTCATAACTCGTCTTGATTTATAAGTGTTGACCCTATTAAGATTACGGGATAACCGGTGTAAAAACGCAAATCACAAAACGTAATTTTATAATCTCCGCTAGCTAATTTAGTGATGTATACATTTCCTTCCCTTGCTTCTCCATAAGAACCTTGATAACTTATGGCTACACTTAACTCGCCCGTTCCAGGTGATGTAGGATTTTCTGGATTAATAACATAAACGCCTGATTCTGGAGGGTTTTCATTTGAGAACATTAATGTAAGACTTCCTGCCGAACCATTCATTCTCATGGTGTAATATCCGGTATTGGCAGAATTTAAAGAACCATAAAAATTAAGAGTCGACACACCCTCATGCGTAAATTTTAATCTATTTTTTTCAGGAGTACAAGGTATAATGGTTGCTAGTACATTTAATTCTAAAGAAGTTGTTACGGTACAAATTCCTTTGCTGCAAACTAAGGTATAGGTGCCAGAGTCGGCATTAGTAGCATTGCTTAGTACAACGCTTCTTTCATTAGATTCAAAACCATTTGGTCCCGTCCAAAGGCAATCAAAACTATCATCTAATTTTGTACCAAGAGTAATGTTTTCATTATCCAAAATTTCTACAGTTGTAGGAGTTTCGGTATATAATTCACCATTTACATAAAGATTGGGAGCTGTTAAAAAGCATTCGGGTTCTTGTTTTTCGCAACTAAAGAGAAACGCAGTACTTAAAATTATAAGTAATTGGTAAATTTTTGTCATAAATTGATTTGTTAATTAAACTATAAATTTTTAAAAAGTCGTAAAAATAGATAAATATCTCAAACGCCAAAGACTCTCGTCCTCTATTATCCAATTTTTTTTTCTTTTCTTTTTTATTTTAAAGGGATTTTAATTTTTTTAATCTCAAAATCAGCTAATTAACAGTCATAACTGAAATGTTAAAAAAACAGAAATAAACAAGCTCTTGAAAGATTCTTTACATCAAGTTTTTAACAAATTTTCCCTACATTAGCAACACCAAAACAATCACTTATGCCCGACTACATCATCCAAACGCAATCTTTATCTTTTGAATATTCAAAAAACAGAAAAGTATTAGATGCCATTTCTATCTCGGTTCCAAAAGGTTCGATTTATGGGTTTCTTGGTCCCAATGGCGCAGGAAAATCAACAACGATGCGATTATTGACTGGAATTATTCCAGAACAAGGAAATTCTATTAAGTTGTTTGGAAAACCATTACAAGACCAACTGCCGCAAGTGTTTACAAAGATTGGCTCATTGGTAGAGTCGCCTGCTTTGTATTTGCACCTTTCCGGAATTAATAATCTAAAGTACATTGCTAAACTTCGAGGTATTTCTGACAAAAAAATCCCCGAGATACTAGAGATTGTCAACTTATCAAAAGACGGTAATCGGAAAGCAAAACAATATTCCTTAGGGATGAAACAACGCTTAGCGATTGCCATGGCTTTACTGAGCGAGCCAGAATTGTTACTGCTGGACGAACCCGTAAATGGTTTGGACCCAAATGGAATTGTGGAGATGCGAAAATTATTAGTAAAACTCAATCAAGAACGAGGAGTAACTATTTTTGTATCCAGTCATTTACTGAGTGAAATTGAAAAGATGTGTACCCACGTTGCCATTATCAATCATGGAAAATTGCAGTTTGAGGGCACGATGAAAGCGCTTTCTGAAAAAACGGGCGGATGCAAAATTAAAATTACAATAGATGATGCAGCAAGCTGGATTTCAAAACTAGGCGACTATCATAATGTTCTTTTGAGTGCTGACAATGAAATTACACTTGAAATAGGCAGAAAAGAGCTTATTCCTGCTTTTATAAAGAGTATGGTTGTTCAAGATGCACACATTTATGAAGTCAAAATTTTAGATGGTTTAGAAGATTGGTTCATGACATTAATTGATAAAAAATAATATGGACAAGAAAGTAGCACGTTTTAGCACCGCCTTGCAAGCCGAACACATCAAAAAGAAAGGAACGGGATTTTACTGGATGAGTATTATTTTTGGATTGGTTTCTCCCCTTTTGTACTTTACCGTGATGATTATCGAGCGCTCAAATGCAGTCGTTTCTAGGCTTCCTTATAATTACATCTTAGAATTTACAAAAGGAAGTATGCTTCCGTTTGCCAATTTCTTTTTTCCCCTGATGATTATTATTGTGGTGAGTAGAATAACTCAAATCGACCATAAAAATGGCGGCTGGCAATTGATGGAAACCCAACCTGTTTCTAAATTCTCCATTTTCTTTTCGAAGTTTACACTTATTTTATTGGCAATAATTCTAGCCATAATATCTTTTATAATTACTTCTATTACACTTGCGTGGCTATTTACATTCATTGTTACGATTCCAAAAGCTGCTATAATGGAAATTCCTTTTGTTGAAATTTTAAATATAGCTGGTAGGCTTTTCGTGGCATCGCTCTTTGTTGTTGCTTTGCAATATGTGATTTCCGTTTTAATTTCTAGTTTTATTTGGACCATCATTATTGGCTTTTTCGGCCTTTTATTGACTGCTTTTCTGATGCCATTTGATTTGGTTCCTGTTTGGTATCCGTACCAAATTCTTGCAAATGTGGCGAATGTTCCCGACGGAAGCGACTTGGGTTATTGGCTTACTTTTACTGAAACCATTAGCTTTATTTGTGCATTTATATTGTTGTATGTGGGTTACAATTGGTACAAATTCAAGACACTTACATTTGCTTTTGGTCGTCCAAAACAAATCGCAAGCCTTGTTTTCGTTTTAGTGCTTTTTGGCGGTTTATTTTATTGGCTCATGCAACCCAATCAAATGGACAACCACAATAGGACTGTGATTTCGGGTAAGATTGAGAGCGATATTCCTTTTCAAAATATGTACGTTTTAGATTTGGTTGTAGAGGATACTTTAGCAGTAATTCCTATTAGAAATGGCGAATTTAATTATGTTGTAAATAAGCACTTGGATTCCGATTTCTATACCATCGCTTTTGACGAAAAATTTAGAGGAAATATATTTTTCGGAACTAATGATAGTCTCTATATTGACAGTAAGATTTCCTACTCTACGAAAGATGTTAAAGTATTTGGCACCCGATTGGCTGAAAACAAAATTCAAAAACAAAACGAATTTAGCTGGAGTCAGGCAGAATTCTATTTGCGTGAGAACATGAATCTAGACAAACCTGAGTTGATTTCTGATGCAATTTATGACGAGTGGAAAGATGCCATTGCAAAGCCAAACACCTTTAGAACCGTTGACAATTACATGCCCAAAAACGATTTCATCAATCGTTCAAGGAATTTAATTTCCACTAAATATCTCAACTTGTGGAACGATTTGATACAGAAAAGACAGGCGCTTTACCCGAACGAAAAGACGGTGGAAAGCAAAAACATCAAAGAAATAAAAAGCAGTTTATCCCTTACCGACGAAAGTTTGTTAAGTGATGAAGCGTATTTCAATTATGTTAAAAGTCAATTAATTTCAGGTAATAAAAAGGATGTTGACGAAGGTACGAAAGCACTTATGGCTATTTCTCAATTAGAAAAAAGCGCTTTTAAAGATAAAATGCTCTTCTGGCAATTGAAAAAAAGCCTCGAAGAAGCGTCTAGTACAACTGAAAGAAACGGTTTGGTCGCAGATTATTATGTAAATTTTAAAGATGCAAAATATCAGAAAAGAATTACAGCCTTGGGCAAAATGTTTGAAAGCTTAGCCAAAGGAAAAATGGCGCCACTATTTGAAGCGACTACTATAGATGAAAAACAATTTTCCATAACTGATTTAAAAGGAAAATATGTTTTAATTGATGTTTGGGCAACTTGGTGTGGTCCTTGTAAAATTCAATCGCCTTATTTTGAAAAATTTGCAATCAAATATAAAACCGAAAACATACAATTCATAGCTTTGAGTACCGACCAGGATAAGCTGAAATGGTATATAGAAGCTAAGAACAAATCTCAAACCATACCACAATTGCATTTGAATAATCCACAACAGTTTGCAATTGATTATAATGTGGAAAGCATCCCAAGATTTATATTAATTGACCCTAACGGAAATTTTGTCAATGCAAGAATGCCATTTCCAAGCGAATCTTCCTTTGAAATTATTTTGCGAAAAGCACTAGGTCTTCCCGACGAATTATAAAAAAGATGCCTTGATATGCTCAAAGCCGTATTTATATCTATTATTTTTCTGATTTAACCTAAGACAGCCGTGGTAAGCATTAAAATTATATTTTATAACGTTACCACGTCCGTGGTAAGCATTAAAACAATTCAATATACACTTACCACGTCCGTGGTAAGCACTAAAATTATATTTTATATGGTTACCACGTCCGTGGTAAGCAATAAAACAATTCAATATAGACTTACCACGGCTGCTGGAGGTTATTTGAATAAAAAAATGCCTCAATTTTCATCAAGGCATTCTCTATTTATTCATCTTCGTCGCTACTGTGCGACTTGGAGTAATTGCGCCATTTCTCAATGACATCTTGCATATCTTGGGGTAAATCGGTGTCAAAGCGTTTCATTTCTCCGGTTGTTGGATGAACGAAACCTAATGTTTTAGCATGTAGTGCTTGTCTTGGCAATGTTTTGAAACAATTGTCAATAAACTGCTTGTATTTGGTAAAAGTTGTTCCTTTTAAAATCAAATGACCACCATAACGTTCGTCATTAAATAACGTGTGACCAATGTGTTTCAAATGCACCCGAATTTGGTGGGTTCTACCAGTTTCTAATTGGCACGAAATCAACGTTACGTAACCAAAACGCTCTAAAACTTTATAATGAGTAACGGCTGGTTTTCCAATTTCTTCATCAGCAAAAACCGCCATTTGCATTCGGTCTTTAACGTGTCTTGCAATATTTCCCTCAATCGTACCTTGGTCTTCTTTTACATTTCCCCAAACTAGAGCGATGTATTCTCTTTCAGAAGTTTTCGCTTCAAATTGTTTGGCGAGATGCGTCATAGCAGCCTCAGTTTTGGCAATAACCAAAAGTCCGGAAGTATCCTTGTCAATTCGATGAACGAGTCCTGGTCGCTCGCTCGAGTTCATTGGCAAATTCTCAAAATGATACGCCAAAGCATTCACTAAAGTTCCTGTATAATTCCCGTGTCCAGGATGTACAACCATTCCAGGTTCTTTGTTTACTAACAATAAAGTGTCGTCTTCATAAACAATATTCAACGGAATATTCTCTGGGTCTACTCTATTTTCAAAAGGTGGATGCGACAATAAAATCCGAACTACATCAAAGGGTTTCACTTTGTAATTCGACTTTACGGGAACGTCATTCACATAAATATTTCCGTTGGTCGCTGCGTTTTGAATTTTATTTCTAGTCGAATTGGGCAACATGTGCATCAAATACTTGTCAATTCGCAGGAACTCTTGTCCTTTGGGAATTTCAAATCTAAAATGTTCAAATAAATCGTCGTCTAATTCTATTTCGGGTGTATGTTCTTCTGTCATCATTAAAATTCTTCGTCCAAATTATCTGTAGGAATAGTTTCCTCTTGTTCTTCTTCAAATCCTACTTTTCCATCTCCTAATACTAAGTCGATTTTAGAGGCCTTTGGTATTTTATCTCCTGGGTTTAATTTTCTTCCTTTGTATCGCATTTCAAGAACCATGTCTTTACCTAAATAAGGTTTGTAGGTTTTCTCACCAAGTTCTAAGCCTAAGGCTTTCAAAGTTGGTTCTGCTTGACGCAAACTTTGCTCAATTAAATTGGGCATCACGATGTCGCGGTACGAATCTGAATTTACTTTTATATAAATCTTACGTCCTTGCTTTACTTTTGCACCGGCAATTGGGTCTTGTTTTACCACAGAAAATTTCGGGAATCCCTTTTGAAATTCTGTTGTATCAAGCAATACATATTCTAAATCAAGAGCGTTTAATTTCTCTTCCGCTAGTTCTACAGACAACTTGCTCAAATCTGGAACGGTAATTTCTTCTCCATGATTTGTAGTAGAACTCAACCATTTCATCATTCCAAAAACCAACACAGCAATGATGGCAATGGCTATTCCAATTTGTATTAAAAATACTTTGCTGGTTAGAAATTTTCGTAAACTCATATTTATTTTATTTGCTGCAAAGATATAAAAATACTAAAGGTTTTCCGTTTCAATAATTAATGATATTTTTGCGGTACTAAATGTACTTGAAACTATGAAAATAGCCGTTGTAATGGGTGGATATTCGGACGAATCTGTGATTTCGCTTCGAAGTGGTCAATTGATTTTGCAAAACTTGGATAACTCCAAATATAAATCGTTTGAAGTTCACGTCGTTTTGGAAGGTTGGTTTGCTGTTATTGATAATCAAAAATACAACATCGACAAGTCTGATTTTTCGTTTACCAAAGACGGAATTAAGACCCAATTTGATTCTATAATCAACACTGTTCACGGTACTCCAGGTGAAGACGGACATTTACAAGCCTACTGGGAGTTACTTGAAATTCCTTATACAGGTTGTAACTTTTATCAGTCGGCATTGACTTTTAACAAACGAGATACCTTATCTGTACTTTCAAAATTCAATATTCCGAAAGCGAAATCCATTTATTTGACGAAAGGAACTGCAATTTCCGTGGATGATGTAGTTTCAGAATTGGGTTTGCCCTTTTTCGTAAAACCAAATCAATCGGGAAGCAGTTTAGGTGTTTCGAAAGTAAATAATAAAGAAGATTTTGAAAAAGCATTGGAATTTGCTTTCGCAGAAGACAGCGATATTTTGATTGAATCGTATTTGAAAGGCATGGAAGTTTCTGTTGGTGTTTTGCATTTCAATGGTAAAACTACGGTTTTAGGACTAACTGAAATTGTTTCTGAAAATGATTTCTTTGATTACGAAGCCAAATATTTAGGGAAGTCAGATGAAATCACCCCTGCACGATTGGACGAAGCAATGACCCAAAAAGTGGTAGAAATGGCGACAAAAGTCTATGACAATTTAGGTATGTTAGGCTTTTCAAGAAGTGAATTTATCATTATGGATGGCATTCCGCATTTTATTGAAATCAATACCAATCCGGGACTTTCACCACAAAGCATCTTTCCGCAACAAGCCGAATATGCACAAATAGAATTCAGTAAATTACTGGATAATGAAATTAATTTGGCACTAAAACGCAAACCATTATGGAAAAAATAGCCATATTTCCGGGTTCATTTGACCCTATAACCTTAGGACATTTCGACATCATCAAAAGAAGCATTCCTCTTTTTGATAAAATAGTTGTTGCAATTGGTGTCAATGCCGATAAAAAATACATGTTTTCATTAGAAGACCGAAAACGATTTATTGAAGAATCATTTGCTGATGAACCTTCCATTTCAGTAGTAGTTTATGAAGGTTTGACGATTGATTTATGTAAAAAAATGAATGCTAAATTCATTCTAAGAGGTTTGCGAAATCCTGCTGATTTTGAATTTGAAAAAGCAATCGCACATACAAATAGAAAGTTATCGAAAATAGAAACCGTATTTTTATTAACTGCTGCAAGAACATCTTACATCAGTTCAAGTATCGTACGTGATGTATTGCGAAACGGTGGCGAATATGAACTTTTAGTTCCGCCTGCCGTTCGAGTAAAAAAATAAATAAACTTAATATCACCCAATAAAAATGAATTTAGACAGAGAATTAAACAAAAGAAGCAACGGCGCTTGCGAACTTTGTGGTGCAACCGAGAACCTGAAACAATTTGACGTTCTCCCTACAAGAAAGGGCGACATCGACGAAAGTATTTATGCTTGTGCAACGTGTATCGACCAAATAGAAAATCCAGATAACATGGATGAAAACCACTGGCGTTTATTGAATGACAGTATGTGGAGCGAACATATTCCGGTACAAGTGGTTTCTTGGCGAATGCTAAATCGTTTGAAAAACCATGAATTGGTAGAGCAAATGTACATGGACGAAGACACCTTAGAATGGGCAAAAGCAACAGGGGAAGCCGATGACGACGAAAATAAAATAATTCACCGAGACAGTAACGGTGTGATTTTGAATACTGGAGATTCGGTAGTTCTGATTAAAGATTTGAAAGTTAAAGGTTCTAGTATGGTGGCCAAACAAGGAACTGCGGTTAGAAATATCCGTTTAGACCACGAAAATGAAACGTATATTGAAGGACGAGTGGACGGACAACAAATTGTGATTATTACGGCTTATGTGAAGAAACTTTAGTTGTCGGTTATCAGTTAACAGTTGTCAGTTTTAAAATCGTAAATGATAGAAAAATCTGCTATTAAAGAAATATATTAAAAGTAAAACCCATTGAAATCAATGGGTTTTATCTTGTCTTTCTCCAATCATTTAAACTTAAAAGTTTGTTGTTTTTTTTATCATAATATTTTATTTCAAAAGTTTTTTGATAAACAAAGAAATTAAATTGCTCATTGTTATCGCTATTCACTTTTATCCAATAATAATTTTTACCATTGAGTCTTGGAGCTTCAAAAATTTCAGTCGAATTCCAATTTTTTAAATGTTTGACCTCAGGTAGTTGACTAATAAGTTTCATTATTTTTGTTCTGTTTTCATTGTCTGCATCACAAACTTCAAAATCTGGCCTACCCGTTTCATAATAGACACTATTTAATAAAGTCGGGGTTTCTTTCTCCAATTCATTTATCCTTTCAACTGCTAATTTGTAATATACAAAATGATTAATTCCTTTATCTTTTTGTATCGATTTGTAAATTTTTAAAGCTTCAGCTTTTTTTCCAATTGTTTCGTAAAAGTTCGCATAAATAAAAGTATTAAAAGTGTAATTTGGTATGCTATCTAAAATTCGTTTTGCTTCATCAAATTTTTTAAGTTTAACATAATTACAAACTAATCCAACTTCATCGTGTCTACTTGTACCCATTTTCAGAATGTCAATAGATCTCTCGTATTTACCCATATTATAAAGCAATTCAGCTTTAAGCATTCTTAAGTCTCCTGCAATATTTTCTTTTATTTGAACTTTATAAATGTCTTTTTCATTTTCATAGGCTTTATATAAACTATCAATTTTCTCAAGAGTCTTATGTGGATTTTTTTCGGATTCTCTGTATAATTTGTTTAAAGTATTTTCAAAGATCGTCATTTCATCACCTACTTTTTTCATTTCAATTTCTGTATCATAATCCGTTAAAGGAAAAACAGAATTCGATTTTTCTTGACAAGAAAGCAGAATTATAAAAAACAAAAATGCTGTTTTTTTTAAACTTTTCATAAAATAATTATTTTGAAATTTTTCGATTATTTTAAAAACTTAAGAAATCTTTCTAAAAAGCTTCAAATTCCTCGTCTTCAAATACATCATCAATTAACAGTTTATCGTCACCATTTTCATGCATTACTCGAAATAATTCATCCCAACCTTTTCGAGGTTGATAATCTGAGTCTTTTGAAATTTCCTTATTTTCCATAATTAAAGTATTAAAAATGAACACTAATCAACTGATAACTATAAACTGAACACTGAAAACTTTTTTACTGAAAACTGCGACTGAAAACTGCAAACTACTTCTCCTCTTCCTTCTTAATCACATTCCTCGCTACTTCAATCTTAAACTTTTTGCCTTTCATCTTTTCGTCTTTAATGTTATGCAAAAGGTCTTTTACTTTATTGAATTTCACAGCGGCAAACGATACAAAATCTTTGACTTCAATAAGTCCCAAATCGTCTTTTTCTAATTTTCCTTTTTGAGAGAAAAACCCAACAATGTCAAACTTATTCAACTTGGTTTTCTTTCCACCCGAAATGTAAACCGTTTGGAATTTTGGTGGTTGCGGTAGGTTTTTATTCTCTTTAACATTCAAAACAGGCATTTTATAATCGATAAAATCCATTTGTTTGTCGTTTTCGTGAAAA
This sequence comes from Flavobacterium sp. SM2513, assembly GCF_050908145.1. Lineage (GTDB taxonomy): Bacteria > Bacteroidota > Bacteroidia > Flavobacteriales > Flavobacteriaceae > Flavobacterium. The sequence continues at coordinate 3,526,362 of NZ_CP194228.1, forward strand.
AGCACATAAGCCGTTCCTGAGGCTAACATTCGGGCTGTTCGACCGTTTCGGTGCGTGAATTCGTCTTCTTTTAAAGGCAAATGATAATGAATAACGTGTTTCATTTCGGGAATATCCAGTCCACGAGCCGCTAAATCGGTTGTGATTAAATAATTGATACTTCCGTTTCTAAATTGAATTAAAGCACGTTCGCGTTCCTCTTGGTCCATTCCACCGTGATAATAAGTAGCGTAAATGCCTCTTTTATTCAGTGTTTCCGAAATACGTTCAGCAGCATCTCTGTGGTTGCAAAAAACCAAAGCAGCTTCCGATTTCAATCCGCAAATCAATTGAAATAAAGTATTCACTTTATCTTTTTCTGTCGATTGAACTAATTTAACACTCAAATTAGAGTCGTTATCTTCCGGTTTGATAAAATCTAAAACCGTAGGATTAACCACCCTTGTATAACGTGGAATCTCAATATCAGCAGTTGCCGAAACTAAAATTCTTTTATTTAAGTTAGTAAGTTTTCCAATTATGAAAGACATTTCATCGTGAAATCCCAATTGAAGCGATTTATCAAATTCATCTAAAATTAAGGTTTGAATTTTGTCTAAACGGAAAGTTCCACGTTCGATATGGTCGGCAATTCGTCCTGGCGTTCCAATTAAAACCGCTGGAGGTGAACTTAAATTTTTAATTTCTGTATCGATAGAATGACCACCATAACAAACATTTACTTTGTAATTGGTTCCCATTTTTTTCCAAACTTGCTCAATTTGCAATCCCAATTCTCTCGAAGGAACGATAATCAAACATTGAACCGATTGGATTTCGGGCAACAACATTTCGAAAATAGGCACTAAAAAAGCAACTGTTTTTCCAGAACCCGTAGGCGACAAAAGCAAGACATTATTTTCCTCAAGAATAGCTTCTTGAGCAGCGATTTGCATTTCATTAAATTGGTCAAAACCTAAATTTAAAAGCAAATTATTGGAAGGTACATTTTTATTCATGCGGCAAAGATACGTTGATTCTGCTTTTTGAACGAAAAAAATGTTTTTTTGATGACTTTCTTCGCAAATTCAAATTTCACCAATGAGTCTAATTATATTTAGGTACTGTATAAAAAATTTCTCTCGCAAAGTCGCAAAGCCTGCATCACTTGCTTTGCATCTTTGCGACTTTGCGAGATTTAAAAATATAAAGTGAATGAGAAAAGAAAAAATTAGCGAGAAATAAGCTCATTTAGGAAGCTTTATCATCAGAAATTAGCTCTTCATCAAAAAGCAATTTAATATTTTCATACGAGTTTTTCAGTGCTTCTTTAATTTCTTCTGGGTTGAGCCACGCTACTTTTTCGATTCCCTCTTCGGCTTGTCCTTCTGGAATTCCGTCAAAAGAAGTTCGCATTTCAAACCAATGCGTTATTTTCAATTTCAACGTTCCATTCCTTTTAAAGATATGATAGGTTTTTTGAAGTTTCTCAACAATTTCTAAATTTCCTACCCCAGTTTCCTCCTCTACTTCCCGCATTGCAGTGTCTTCGATGGCTTCTCCTTTCTCGGTTCCTCCTTTTGGTAAATCCCATTTTCCATTTCGAAAAATGAACAAAACTTCATTTTTAGCGTTGTAAACGAGTCCACCTCCAGCCTTCTGAACAGGAATTTTCGTTTTTAACGTTTTCATAATCTCCTTCTCATCAGGATGGTAGAGATATGCTTTCTGAATTTTATTTTGAAATATTTTTACAATAACCTGTTTAATATCAGCGCTTTCAAGTAAGAAAAGCTGAAAATCGGTCTCTTTAACAATTTCATTAGTTAAAAAAAGAGGTTTGTCGTTCACAAAAACTTTATACATTTGTAGTATGATTTTTAATAAAGATACAGCCAGCAAAACAGCCGAATTGCTTTTACAAATAAACGCAATTAAATTAAATCCAGGAAATCCTTTTATATGGGCTTCGGGATGGAAATCGCCTATTTATTGTGACAATAGGATAACACTCTCATTTCCACCAATCAGAAATTATCTGAAAGATGAATTTGCGAAAAATATTGAGAAAAAATTTGGAAAACCAGATGTAATTGCAGGAGTTGCTACAGGTGCCATTGGTATCGGGTTGCTTGTTGCAGAAGTACTGGCATTGCCATTTGTGTACGTTCGACCAGAAGCTAAAAAGCATGGAAGACTCAATCAAATTGAAGGTTTTTTACAAAAAGGGCAGAATGTAGTTGTCATTGAAGACTTAATAAGTACTGGAAACAGTAGCTTAATGGCGGTTGAAGCGCTTCGTGCAGCAGGTGCTAATGTCAAGGGAATGGCGGCCATTTTTAGCTACGGTTTTGATGTTGCCAATGAGAATTTTCAAAAAGCAAATGTCGACTTATTCACTTTAAGCAACTATGAAAACTTATTGACTTTGGCTGTAGCCAAAAAATATATTACCGAGGAAGAAGAAAAAACATTACAAGAATGGCGTGTAAGTCCGTCGACTTGGGGCGTTGAATCACAATCTATAAAATAAAGACTATGAATTTAGAAAGTCAAAAAGTTACTGTTGAAAAATCTGCAGAGCACTTATTCAATGAGTTGAACGACGTAAAGAATTTTGAAAAATTAATGCCGGACAATATTGCGAAATTTGAAGTTTTGGATGAAAATGCATTTATTTTCGGTTTAAAGGGAATGCCTGAAATTAAATTAAAGATGAAGGAAAAAATTCCTTTTTCGAAAGTGATTTTAGGTGCAGCATCTGATAAGTTGCCTTTTACATTAACAGCTAATTTACAATCACTTTCAGAAAATTCGACGGAAGTACATTTGCATTTTGAAGGCGAATTTAATGCTATGATGGCAATGATGATAAAAGGTCCAATTGGAAAATTCATCGAAACCTTGGCAAATAATATGCACAAATTATAAAACTACTTTTAGCCCGATACTCTTTTATCGGGCTATTTTTTTAAAACAACATTTTCAATTCCTTAATATTAAAATGCTGTAGAGAATCATCTTCCCTCATAACTTCTAATTGCCCGTTTGTTAATACTTGCTTGATAATTCCCATAAATTTTTTTCCTTTCGCATTTTCAAAAGCAGACGGAATATCTTTTTTATAGAGAAATTGATGGTATTTTTGCCATAAAAAAGAGCCCTTATTTTCTTTCATTATCTCTAGATTTATTTTTAATTGATTGACAATTTTTGTTAAAAGTTCGTTGCAGTCAAAAAATTGTCCTGAAACTAGACATAGTGAGGAAGCTTGCGGTAAGTTGTCGTAGTTTTTTTGGTTTACATTCAATCCAATACCGACAATGGATTGGATGTCGTTTACGTTTTTTATGGCATTTTCAATTAGAATGCCACCAAGTTTCTTATTGGCTGACATAATGTCGTTAGGCCATTTAATTTTTAATTCCGGAATGTTTTCTTTTTTTAAGACCTCAAGTATTGCTAATGCTACCGCAATATTTAAACTATAGATTGATTCGACATTGTGCAAAACGTCAACCAACAACACGCTAAATGTTAGATTTTTACCGGGTTCTGAAGACCAACTTGACCCCATCTGCCCTCTACCTTTCATCTGATTTTGTGAAGAAACTATCGTATAATTTTCAAGACGTTCAGCCGTAGCTAACTGTTTTAGAAAATCATTTGTTGAATCTGTGGCATCGAGTTTGATTAATTTCATAAAATAAAAGTAAAAATAGAATTTAATGTTGTGTTAAGGTTCAAAAATAATGACATTTTTTGATAACTTTGCCAATCAGACAAAAAAATATAAATGACAAAGAAAGTAGTGAATAATGATGTTTTATTAGCAAACATTATCAAGGGAATAGAAGAAGTTAAAGGTAGTAATATCGATATTTTAGATTTAAGAGAAATAGATAATTCAGCTACGGATTATTTTGTAATATGCAATGGTTCTTCGAATACGCAAGTAAATGCGATTGTAAATTCAATTCAAAAAACAGTTTCTAAAGAGTTAAAGGATAAACCTTGGCACGTGGAGGGTTCCGAAAATGCCGAATGGGTTTTGATGGATTACGTAAATATTGTAGTTCATGTATTTCAAACGCACATTCGAGAGTATTATAACATTGAAAGTCTTTGGGGTGACGCTAAAATAACCTCTATCCAAAACAAATTTTAAGAAATGGCAAAAGATAAAAATCCAAATCCAAAGAAAATAAAAATTGGTCCTTGGTTGATTCCCGGTGCGTTAATCGTATTTTTTATTGTTTTTACCTTTTTAAGTGGCGATTCTGGTTTGTCAAAACCGGTCGAACTTTCATCTAGTAAATTCAATGTTTTATTAGAAAAAGGTGTTATCGAAAAAGTTATCGTTTACAATAAAACGGAAGCTGAAGTATTTTTGACAGAAGAAGCACTTAAAGATAAAGAGTACGAAAAATTAGCTAAAAATGTTTTAGACCAACCCAATAAAGGCCCTCATTATGTTTTTGACCCTGGAAACGAGGAAATTTTTCAGAAAAAATTAGAAGCAGCAGTTGCTGAAAATAAATTAAAGGATTATAAGTTTGAATCTCGTAGCAATTGGGGAGATATTCTAGGAATGTTTCTTCCGTTTATTATTATCATTGCTATTTGGATATTCATCATGAGAAGAATGTCTGGTGGAGCAGGCGGAGGTGGTGGTGGCCAACTATTCAACATTGGTAAATCAAAAGCTAAGTTGTTCGACGAAAAAACGGATATCAAGACTACATTTAAGGATGTTGCGGGTTTAGAAGGTGCAAAAGAAGAAATTCAAGAAATTGTTGAGTTTCTAAAAAATCCTGAAAAATACACCAATCTTGGTGGTAAAATCCCAAAAGGTGCTTTACTAGTTGGACCTCCAGGAACGGGAAAAACATTATTGGCTAAAGCTGTAGCTGGTGAAGCACAAGTTCCATTCTTCTCACTTTCAGGTTCTGATTTTGTTGAAATGTTTGTTGGTGTAGGAGCTTCAAGGGTTCGTGATTTATTCAAACAAGCTAAAGAAAAATCTCCAGCTATTATTTTTATTGATGAAATTGACGCTGTAGGACGTGCTCGTGGAAAAAACAACATGTCAGGCGGAAACGACGAACGTGAAAATACACTGAACCAGTTGCTTACTGAAATGGATGGTTTTGGAACAAATTCTAATGTAATTGTTTTGGCAGCTACAAATAGAGCCGACGTTCTAGATAAAGCATTAATGAGAGCCGGTCGTTTTGACAGACAAATTTTTGTTGATTTACCAGATATTCGTGAAAGAAGAGAAATTTTTGAAGTCCATTTAAAGCCATTGAAAAAGGTTGAAGGTTTAGATACTGAATTTTTAGCAAAACAAACTCCTGGCTTTTCGGGCGCTGATATTGCTAATGTTTGTAACGAAGCAGCTTTAGTTGCGGCAAGAAAAGATAAAACCGCTGTAGATAAACAAGACTTTCTTGACGCTGTTGACCGAATTGTTGGTGGACTTGAGAAGAAAAATAAAATTATCACTCCAGACGAAAAAAGAGCAATTGCTATTCATGAAGCGGGACATGCAACTGTTAGTTGGATGTTAGAACATGCAGCACCTCTTGTTAAGGTAACAATTGTTCCTCGTGGACAAAGTTTAGGAGCGGCTTGGTACTTACCAGAAGAACGTCTTATCGTTCGAACGGACCAAATGCTTGACGAAATGTGTGCTACAATGGGTGGTCGTGCCGCTGAAAAGGTAACATTTAACCGAATTTCAACTGGAGCTTTAAGCGATTTAGAGAAGGTCACCAAACAAGCTAGAGCTATGGTTACCGTCTACGGATTGAATGAAAAGTTAGGAAACGTAACTTATTATGATTCTGGCGGGCAAAATGAGTATGGTTTCACAAAACCTTATTCTGATGAAACGGCAAAAATAATTGATCAAGAGATTTCTGCATTAATTGAAAGTCAGTACATAAGAGCGATTCAGATCTTAGAGGAAAACAAAGATAAGTTGAACCAACTTGCCGATATTTTGATTGATAAAGAAGTTATTTTTAAGGATGATTTGGAAACAATTTTTGGTAAGCGAAAATTTGACCCCATTTTCCAAGAAGAAACGACAGTATAAAATACACTAAATACTGATTTTGTTGAAAAAATCTTAACTCAAAATTTTTTTGAGTTAAGATTTTTTTATCTTTGAGCGATTTCTATATTATAATTTTAGCATTCAAAACTACTATGAGTCTTTTTAAAAAATTTTTTGGGTCTTCCAATGATTCTTCAGACGACGAGAAAGATAGCGAGCACAATGTATCTTCGGTTGATAATACTCCTATCGATGAATTATTCACACTAAATTTTAAAAAAAATGGAGGTAAATTTTTATACTGTGAAAATCTGAACGAGGTGAAAACGTTGTTCGAAGATATTTTGACTGAAAATGATTGGTTTGAAAGCGACGTGATGTGTTACGAGCCTAAATTGTATAGTTTGTTAGATGAAAATAAATTAAATTATGGGTCTACTGCAAATCCAAAATTTATTTTAGCAAGTTGTGAATGTTTGATAGCTGATGAAGGTTCAATTTTATTTTCTTCAAATCAAATTAAGCAGCACAAACCGCATGAGCTGCCGGCAAACATTGTAATTGTAGCAACTACAAGTCAAATAAAGGAGAGTAAAAGCGATGCGATGAGTTATGTTACTAAACATTACAATAAAAATTACCCTACAAATATTACAACCATAAAATATTTTGAAAAAGCAAAAGTGGAAGATTTTTTAAGTTACGGAAGTGCTGCGAAAAATTTATATTTACTGCTATTAGAAGACTTATAGCATGAATGAAACTTTAAAAAGAGCAATATCTGGCGCTGTTTATATTGTGCTTCTGATTTTTTCAATCTCCTACTCTACGGAAAGCTATTTCCTTCTTTTTGGAGTTTTTTTATTAATTGCCGTTTATGAATTTTGCGAACTGGTTCATATTAATAAAATTATTCCTTTAACTGTAGCGTTTTTACTTTACGGAAGTGTTACGTATTTGGAAAGCCAAAAGGTACATTTGTCAAAAAACTTTGATTACACCTTGCTAGGTGCTACTTTACTGATTTCTTTTCGTTGTATGTATTTCCTTTTTGACAATAAACAGTTCAAAATAGAAACGATTTCAAAATATTTGTATCTTCTTGGCTACATTATTTTGCCTTTTATAATTATTACCAAAATACCGTTTGGTCTCAAAGGCTACAATCCTAAAATTATTATCGGAATATTTATTTTGATTTGGACTAACGACACTTTCGCCTATATTGTTGGAAAATCAATTGGAAAACATAAATTATACGAGAAAATTTCACCAAAGAAAACGATTGAAGGATTTCTAGGCGGAATCGTATTCGCTATGATTGCAAGTCATTTCATCGCCACATATTATATTGAAGGAAAAGAAATTGCACAATTTATATGGCTTGGTTTTGCATTAATAGTTGGAATTTTTGGAACAATTGGCGACTTAATTGAATCTAAATTCAAGCGTGTTGCCAATGTAAAAGACAGCGGAGCGATAATGCCTGGTCACGGAGGTGTTTTAGATCGATTAGATAGTGTTATATTTGTAGCACCATTCATATTTTTATTTTATCAACTTTTACCATTTATTAAATTTTAAACTATGTTACATTTTCATAAAGAAGGAGCCGTTAGTATTATATTGGCATCGTTAGTCAGTGTTGCGATTATCTTTGCTGCAGACTATTTTCTAAAAGATCATTATTGGATTATGAAAGGAGTACAAGTACTTGCTTTAATTTTGCTGATTATTATTTTACAATTTTTCAGAAACCCAAATCGATCTATAAACGCTTTAGGGCATACTATTGTTGCTCCAGTAGACGGTAAAGTTGTTGTAATTGAAGAAGTGATGGAAAATGAATATTTTAAAGACAAGAGACTTCAAGTTTCAATTTTCATGTCACCCATAAATGTTCATGTTACTAGGTATCCTATGTCTGGAAAAGTTAATTTTAGCAAATACCATCCTGGAAAATTCTTAGTAGCTTGGCATCCAAAAGCGAGTGAGGAAAATGAGCGAACTACAATTGTAATTCAAAATGAAGTATACGGAGAAGTTTTGTATCGTCAAATTGCAGGAGCTTTGGCCAAACGTATTGTCAATTATGCAAAAGAAGGCGAAGTAGTGGTACAAGGAGATGATGCTGGATTTATTAAATTTGGATCAAGAGTTGACCTTTTTTTACCTTTAGGCACAAAATTGAATGTAAAATTGAATGATAAAGTAAAAGGTAATCAATCGATACTTGTTGGAGAAATTGTTTAAATGACTGAAAAAGATTTAAATATTCGTTTTGAAAACGCCGTAGCTCTTGCAGAAGAAATGACGCAGGCTTCCTTGCCACAAGATGTGCAATTAAGGCTTTACGCCAATTACAAGCAGGCGACATTTGGAACAATTCAATCACTCAATTCTAGCTTTGACCTTAGAGATGCTTTTAAAACAAATGCTTGGATGCAAATTAGCCATTTGACTTCGGACGAAGCAAAAGAGAATTATATCGAAATTATAAATTCTATTGTAAATACAAAATAATGAAAAATGTGCGAATTGCTTTATCCATTTTCTCAGTAGTTTTAATTTTTACTTCTTGCAATGAAAAAAAATTAACGGAAGTTCAGGTTCCTCTGCCTGAAGAAGAAGTAACAACTATTCAATTGGGTAATCCAGCAGATATAATAGCTAATGAAGGAGCATTCAAAATGATGCCACTTCCCTACTCTTACGATGCTTTAGAACCTTATATTGATGCTAAAACGATGGAAACGCATTATTCCAAACATCATTTAGGTTACATTAATAAACTTAATGAAATTGTTTCTGGCACAACATTGGAAACATTAACAATTGAAGAAATACTAAAATCACTCGATTTAGAAAACAAAACTTTACGAAATAACGCTGGTGGATACTACAATCACAATTTGTATTTATCTAATTTAAGTTCAAAGGGTGGTGGCGAACCCACAGGTTCCTTACATGCGGCAATCGTTAAAGATTTTGGCTCCTTTTCTGATTTCAAAAAACAGTTGGCCGAAACTGCCAATAAACAATTTGGATCCGGTTGGGCATGGTTAGTCACTGATAAAACAGGAAAATTAACTACTGTAGGAACTGCCAATCAAGACAACCCATTAATGCCAAATATTGGTGTAACAGGAACGCCTTTATTGGCATTGGATGTTTGGGAACACGCTTATTATCTGAAATATCAGAACAAACGAAACAATTATGTGGAAGCTTTTTTCAATGTGATAAATTGGAAAATAGTTGAAAAAAGGTACGACGAATCACTCAAGAAAAATCAACCAATTAAAGTTCAATAAAGACAAAAAAAAATCCCATATTGGGATTTTTTTTTGCTAAGAATATAATGTATTATTTCAAATTTGCGAGGCTTTGCTCGATTGTTGCAATCTTCGCTAAAGCATCTGCTTGTTTTTTACGCTCCATTTCTAATACTTTTTCAGGAGCTCCGTTTACAAATTTTTCATTCGATAACTTCCCTTCTACTGATTTTAGAAATCCTTTGGTATATATTAATTCCTCTGTCAATTTAGCAATTTCAGCTGCAATATCAATATTTCCGGAAATAGGAATAAAGTATTCGTTTGATTTTACTCTGAATGATAACGCGCCTTCTACTTGGTCTGACACATATTCAAAATAACTAATATTTCCTAATTTAGAAATTACAGAATCAAAATGCACACTCATTTTTTCATTATTTATGGCTTTTAACTCAATAGCATCTTTAAATGCAATATTTTTGTCCTTACGAATCGTTCTAACTCCAGAAATTACTTCTACAGCATTATCAAAATCAGCAATTATAGTTGAGTCAAATGACTTTAAAACTGGCCATTCCGAAACAATTAATGCTTCTTCAGGAGTTCGTTCTGCAATTAAATGCCAAATTTCCTCTGTCAAGAACGGCATAAATGGATGCAACAATTTCATGTTGTGTTCCATCATTTCGATTGCTTTATCGAAAGTTGCTTTGTCAATAGGTTGCTGGTAAGCCGGTTTAATCATTTCTAAAAACCACGAACAGAAATCGTCCCACACCAATTTATAAGTCGCCATCAAAGCGTCAGAAATGCGGTATTTCTCAAAATTATCTTCAATTTCAGCCAGGGTTTGTTGCAACTTCGCTTCGTACCATTCAATCGCTACTTTTGAAGATTCCGGTTGTGGAATCGTTTCAGAAACTTCCCAACCTTTGATTAATTTGAAAGCATTCCAAATCTTGTTTGAAAATCCTTTTCCTTGGTTGCACAATTCTTCGTCAAACATAATATCGTTTCCTGCAGAAGCACTTAAAAGCAAACCTACACGAACGCCATCGGCTCCAAATTTTTCAATCAATTCCAATGGATCTGGAGAATTTCCAAGAGATTTCGACATTTTTCGACGTTGTTTATCCCGAACTAAACCGGTCAGATATACATTATTAAAAGGTTTTTCACCTGTATATTCATATCCTGCAATAATCATTCGCGCTACCCAGAAAAACAAAATATCTGGACCGGTTACTAAATCATTTGTTGGATAATAGTATTTGAAATCTTCATTTTTTGGGTCTAAAATTCCACCAAAAACAGCCATTGGCCATAACCAAGACGAAAACCAAGTGTCTAAAGCGTCGACGTCTTGTTTCAAGTTTGCAGAAGTCAGATTTGAGTTTCCAGTTTTCTCTTTAGCTAAAGCCAAAGCATCTTCAATGTTTTCTGCAACTACGAAATCTTCTTTTCCATCGCCATAAAAATAGGCGGGAATCTGTTGACCCCACCAAAGTTGTCGTGAAATATTCCAATCGCGAATGTTTTCCAACCAATGACGGTAGGTATTTTCGAACTTCTTCGGATACAGTTTAATTTCATCGGTTTCTAAAACTGCTTTGATGGCTGGTTTAACCAAGTCTTCCATTTTCAAAAACCATTGATCTGATAATCTTGGTTCAATTACGGCTTTTGTTCGTTCAGAAGTTCCCACTTTATTCAAGTGGATTTCGGTTTTTACTAAACTTCCATTCTCTTTTAATTCTTTTTCAATAGCAGTTCGAACTGCAAAACGGTCTTGACCTTGGTAATGCAAACCGAAACTATTTAACGATGCATCGTCATTAAAAATATCGATAACTTCCAAATTGTGTTTGTCACCCAACATTTTGTCATTTACATCGTGAGCTGGCGTAACTTTTAGACAGCCTGTTCCAAATTCGATGTCTACATATTCGTCTTCGATAATTGGAATAACTCGTCCAGCAATTGGAACAACAGCTTTTTTTCCTTTTAAATGTAAAAAACGATCATCATCAGGATTGATACAAATCGCGGTATCACCAAAAATAGTTTCTGGTCGCGTAGTTGCAATCGTTAGAAAATCTTCACTTCCTTCGATTTTATATTTTAGGAAATACAATTTTCCGTTTTGTTCTTCGTAATTTACTTCTTCGTCAGATAAAGTTGTTTTTGCTTCTGGATCCCAATTTACCATTCTATAACCGCGGTAAATCATACCCTTGTTGTATAAATCAACGAATGATTTAATTACAGAAGCTGACATATCTTCGTCCATCGTGAACTTTGTACGTTCCCAATCGCAGGAACAACCAAGCTGTTTTAACTGCTCAAGAATAGTTCCTCCGTATTTATCTGTCCAATCGTAAGCATGTTTTAAAAATTGTTCACGTGTTAAATCTGCTTTATTGATTCCTTCACTTTTAAGCTTCGCTACGACTTTAGCTTCTGTGGCAATTGAAGCGTGATCTGTTCCAGGAACCCAACATGCATTAAAACCTTTTAATCGAGCACGACGAATTAATACATCTTGAATCGTGTTATTCAACATATGTCCCATGTGTAAAACTCCCGTCACGTTTGGTGGAGGAATTACAATGGTGTACGGTGTTCTGTGGTCTGGAGTGGAATGAAAATAATTATTTTTCATCCAGTAATCATACCATTTTTGCTCGATATTTTTTGCGTCAAATTGTGCAGGAATAGTCATATTGTATAAGGCGTTGTAACGTATTAATTTTATTTATAAGTTGCTCAAAATGGAAAAAAACGTAGCCCCGATAGAAGTGGAAATCCTCCCGATTTTTCATCGGGAGATTGTAACGAATAGCGGGAATAAGGATTGCTGAAAAAGCCCAAGCTTTTCGCTCCTAAAAAAATTGGCATCCTTTTTGAAAACAGTACAAAAGTAAATAATTAAAGGCGTTTAAAAAATTAAGAATTAATAATTTGTTCTTTAATTAAAAGAAGTTAATTTTACGAACACAATAAATTTAGAAAAAATGAGAAAATTATTACTTTTAGTAGCTTTTGTAGGTTTTAGCAGTGTAAGTTTTGGCCAAGCCAAAATTGAATTTATGGCGAAAGATAATACAATTGATTACGGAACGGTTTCTAAAGATTCTGATAGTGGAATGCGGACTTTTGAATTTAAAAATACAGGAAATCAACCGTTAATCATTACCAATGTACAGTCGACATGTGGTTGTACGGTTCCATCGAAGCCTACAGAGCCAATTATGCCGGGGAAAACTGGGAAAATTGATGTAAAATATAACATGGCTCCTGGTCCAATTCGTAAAACAATTACAGTTGAATCTAACGCTGTAAATTATGAAGGCGGAAGAGTTCCTTTGAAAATAAAGGGAGAAGTTATTGTAAAGCAAGAAGTTAACCCTCTTGAAAAATCAAAATCAATTATGGAAAAGAGATAATGTATCTTTTTTTATAAAATAGAAAAGTCGTTTCAGTATTTGAAGCGACTTTTTTTTATACTAATTTTCTATAATTTTTATTTCAACGCGACGGTTTTCCTCTTCTTCAAATGTGTTTTTTTCAGGAATTGGGTAAAGTGGTTGCGTCACTCCATAGCCTTTATAAGTCAAACGATTGTTATCAATATTATTTTGAATTAAGTATTTATAAATCGTTTGGGCTCTTTCGGTTGAAATGTGATCCATAGAATTCGATGGTTGACAACAGATATGTCCTTGAATTTCTATTATTAGCTTTGGATTTTCTTGCATTACATTCAATAAATCCAACAGAGCGTTTCTAGATTTTGGTACTATTCGCGACGAATTATTAAAAAAATTAATGTTTTTGAGTTTAATTTTGTCGCCTTTCTTGGTAACCTTGACTTGTTCTGACAAAGTGAATTCCTTGATTTCTATGGTTTTATCGGACTTTTTTTCTGATTCTGTTACTGAAATCGTATTTGAAAAAATAATTTCAACTTTTCTATTTAGAGCCTGATTATCATCCTGAGTAAAATTTTTCCCAAAACCTTTGCTTATATAATTTGCATCCATTTGAATTTTGTGTGCTGTCAGATACTCAAAAACCGTCTGAACACGCTTAAGCGACAGCGTATCATTGTATTCATTCGTGCCTTTCCAATCGCAAAATCCATGGATTTTCAGCACTTTATTATTGGGCTGTTGGATAATCCAATCGTTTAATTTTGTCAACGCGGTTGGATTCAACTCGAATTTATTAAAATCAAAATAGACTTCTAATTTCTCCTGTCCCAAACAAGAAAAAAAAGTAGCAAACAAGCAACAGAAAAGGACAAATTGTTTCATAAGGTGCAATTTAGTCTACTAAATTTAGTAAAAATAAAGCTAATTTTCAATAATAAGAATTTCTACTCTTCGGTTAGCGGCTCTTTCCTCTTCATTTTTTTCTGGTAACGGATAAAGCGGTTGTGTGCTTCCGAAACCTTGATATGTAATACGATTGCTTTCAATTCCTTGCCCTTTTAGAAATTCTTTAATTGCTTTTGCTCTTTGTGTTGAAAGTTTTTCTTTTGCGGAAGTACTACAGCAAATATGTCCTTGAACTTCTATTTTTAACTGCGGATTCTGCATCATTACTAGCAAAAGTTCGTAGAGTTTACCACGGGAATCGTTCATAATTGCAAATGTATTCCACTGAAAATTAAGATTATCTAACTGCAATTTTTCACCTGATTTGGCTTTAGTAACTTTTTGCATAAAATCAACATCTAAATTGAATTCAGAAATAGTTCCATTTGGATCTTGCACTTGAAAAGTATCAGGGTATCTAATTTCAGACTTGTGTTTTACAACTACTTCTTCCTTTATTCCGAGAATTTCATTTTCCCGAGCCAAATCTTTTTCTAAAATATAATAAATATCAACACGCCTGTTTTTAGATTTATCTTGCTTCTGCAAATGATTTTCGCCAAAACTTCTTGACTTAAAATCAGATCTAATTGCTATTTTATTTACCACCAATTCGCTAATAAAATCTACTCTCTTTTGTGCCAAACTATCATTCAATTCATACGAACCATCTTTGTCCGTAAAGCCGTTGATTGCAACAATTTTGACTTTAGGATTAATTGAAATCCAATGATTTAGACTTTTATTTTCTGCTAGTGACAATGCTGATTTATTGGTGTCAAAATAAACCGAAAACTGTTCTTGAGCTAAAGTAATTTGGCTTGAAAAGAGCAGAATAAAAAGCAACAATTGGATTTTTTTGAACATAAGTGAAAGTATAAGTAGTATAACGAATTTAGTAAAATATTATTATAAAAAAAACCTGAAAACGTTTAATTTTCAGGTCTTTCTGTTTTGTTTTATTGAAACACTATCTAGTAAAAAGTAATTCGCGGTATTTTGAAATTGGCCAAATTTCGTCATCAACCAATAATTCTAATTTATCGCAATAGTTTCTGATATCTTCAAAATAGGGTTTTACTTTGTCGCAATACATTTCAGCCATTTCCTGCGGATTTTCAATCAAATTACAAGCTTTTCTTTGGTCAATCATTGCGGCAACATTACTGTTGATTCCCTCAATATTTTTAGAAATTTTCTTAATCAAAATTATTTGCTCTTTTGCAATGCTTTCAAATTCAGTTCCAAAAATTTCTTTCAAACCTTTCACGTTTTCAATCAAAGTGTTTTGATATTTTATCGCTGTTGGAATGATATGGTTTCGAGCAATATCTCCTAAAACTCTTGCTTCAATTTGAATTTTTTTAGTGTATTCTTCCAACTCAATTTCGTAGCGAGCTTCCACTTCTATGTGATTCATGATATTTAAATCACCAAAAAGTTTGATTACTTTTGGGTCAATTTTTGCTTTTAAAGCTACTGGAGTGGTTTTAGAATTACTCAAACCGCGTCCTACCGCTTCTACTTCCCATTCGTCACTGTATCCGTCTCCTTCAAACAAAATTGTTTTAGAATCTTTGATATATTCACGTAAAACATTGAAAATGGCTTCGTCCTTTTTTAATTTTTTACCATCTATCAAAGCATCTACAGACTTTTTAAAGTCTATCAATTGCTTGGCAACAATTGCATTTAAAGTGGTCATTGCATTGGCACAATTTGCTGAAGAACCTACTGCTCTAAACTCCCATTTATTACCTGTAAAAGCAAAAGGAGAAGTTCTGTTTCTATCCGTATTATCCAAAAGAACATCTGGAATTTTCCCTACAACGTTCAATTTTAAATCGGTTTTTTCTTCAGGAGATAGTTTTCCGTCCGAAACACTTTCTAAATTATTCAGCACTTTTGTCAACTGTTCACCAATAAAAACAGAAATAATTGCTGGAGGTGCTTCATTAGCTCCTAAACGATGGTCGTTTCCTGCTGTTGCAATTGTAGCTCTTAACAGCTCTTCATTGTCATTTACTGCCTTAATTGTATTGATAAAAAACGATAAAAACTGCAAATTACTCATTGGCGTTTTTCCAGGACTTAACAAATTAATTCCTGTATCTGTAGCCAAAGACCAATTGTTGTGTTTTCCTGAACCATTTACTCCTTTAAAAGGTTTTTCGTGGAAAAGAACTTTAAAATGGTGACGTTCTGCCACTTTTTGCATCACATCCATCAATAAAGAGTTATGGTCAACCGCTAAATTTGTTTCTTCAAAAATAGGTGCCAATTCAAATTGGCTTGGAGCCACTTCATTGTGACGCGTCTTTACTGGAATACCAAGATACATACATTCTTGTTCAAGTTCTCTCATATAATTCAAAGCCCTTGTTGGAATTGAACCAAAATAATGGTCGTCTAATTGTTGTCCTTTTGCAGAAGTATGTCCCAAAAGTGTTCGACCTGTCATTAATATATCCGGTCTGGAATTTGCTAAAGCTCTATCAATTAGAAAATATTCTTGTTCCCAACCTAAAGTTGCTGTAACTTTTTTTACATTTTTATCAAAATATCTACAAACATCGGTTGCGGCATCGTCAATTGCATTTAAAGCTCTCAACAACGGAGTTTTGTAATCTAAAGCTTCACCCGTATAGGAAATGAAAACCGTTGGAATACACAAAGTTGTCCCGTAAATAAATGCCGGAGAAGTTGGATCCCAAGCTGTATAACCTCTAGCTTCAAATGTATTTCTGATTCCTCCATTTGGAAATGAAGAAGCATCTGGTTCTTGTTGAACCAATTGAGCTCCGCCAAATTTTTCAAACGATTCAAGACCGTCATACGATGTTTCAAAAAAGGCATCGTGTTTTTCGGCTGTAGTACCTGTTAACGGTTGAAACCAGTGGGTATAATGTGTCACTCCTTTTGAAAGCGCCCATTCTTTCATTCCCATTGCGATATAATCTGCTAGATTTCTGTCAATTTTTTTACCGTATTGTATGGCATCTTGAACACCTTTGTAGGCATCTGAAGTTAAAAATTGCTTCATTGAAGCCTGATTAAAAACATTCTTACCGAAAACGTTCGATTTTCTGTCTGATTCTTCAAATTCGATTGGCTTTCTATTGGAAGCATCGTGTAAGGCTTGGAAACGTAATGTTGACATAAAAATTTACAATTAAATTGATACTGAGGTTAAAACTGAGTACAAATATATTTTATTTTTTAATGCAAAATTAATTATACCCTATTTTTTTTAGGGGTATAAAATAAAAATAGTCGTTTTAATCAGAAAAACAGGGCATTTATCAACGAAAATAATTTCATACCCTGTGTTTAAATCAATAGACAAATAAAAAAAGAGAAACAACAAATAGTCATTTCTCTTTTTAAAAATCTAAAACTGGAAATTATTTTTTATTCAAAACAGTGATATTTGTCTCATCGATGTTAAACGCTTTTACAACGGCACTGTAATCGTTAAAGTCTAAATTATTTCCTTTAGAGAAATAACCCGGCACAATCACAATTCTGAACGTTTGGTTTTGAATGAACTGAGGTGTTGAAGCAAGATTATAAGTTCCACCTGCATAAATTGTAAAATCTACAGCACTAAAATCAAAGTCATAATCCAACTCTCCTTCATTCAAAAATAGAGTTCTTGGAATCAACTGCCAAATGGGAGTTTGTGCATTTATTGTCCCCGACATACGGTAAATCAGGATAACATCAGAATCGAATATTACAGGGTTCAATTCTTGAAAAATAGTGTATTCATTATTTTGATTGAGTTGAAAATTTACATTTTGCAATTCAAAGACTTCACTGATAGTATCTCCATCACCTACACCTGGCAAGCCTTGTGGTCCACGAGGTCCAGTGTCGCCATCGCAACTTGATAATGTAGTCAATCCAATTACTGCGAAAAATAGTATTATACGTTTCATAGTTTATTTTTTTTTATGATTAATGCTGTTAAATATATTTCAAAAATCAAACCAAAAAAAGTAATTAAGATAACTTTGTGGTTAATTAATGCTTTTTGATACATACGATTTTAAATAAATGCCTAAATTTACGGAGTGTAGTTGTTGATTTACAGAAATAAAAGGCTTTCGTTGAAAGCTTTCATTAGTAAGAAAATAGTTTAAACCATCCTTTGTCGCAATACCTTCAATTTGGAAAAAAGGTAAAGCTAACTTGATTTTTCGCTTATTCCCTGAAAAAAAGTCGTTTTCGTCATAGTCATATAATAAGTAGAGAAACGGTTTTAATTTTTTAGAATAACCACAAAGTGCAATTATCCTTTTGTCTTCCAAAATAACGCCACCTGTTACCAATCCGTTCACCTCTAATGTTGCTTTGTAGCGGGCTTGATGCATTCCAGTAACTTTAGGCAAAACATATAATCGCGTCTTTTTGCTGCTCCATTCTTTTGTTAATAAATATAGACTGTCTTTTGTAACCAAAATTGTTTCGCAATCAAAGTTAGTTGTATTAGCCTTCTGTGAAGTAAAATTATTTTGCTTTTCAAAAGAAAATGCTATCGTGTCAATAACTGTTCTATTTTCAAGCAGTGCTTTCTTTTCGATTTTTAGAATATGTAAATCCCTTCTATTTCCGCTAACATTATTTCCAAAATCTCCGATGTATAAATGAGAACTATCTTGCGAAATGGCTTCCCAATCCTTATTTATTACTTTTGCTAACGAAAATTTTCGCAAATTAATTCCGGTAGTGTCCAAACTGTACAGATTTCTATCTCGGTCGTCGTTCATTGTCCATAATTTCTCATTCCAGAACAACAACCCTGAAGTTTCATGAATTGTATCACTTATCGGAATAGAAAAAAGCGGTTTTACTTTTGTTCTTCTGTATCGACAACTTCCATCATTGATAATAGCATTTGGGTTGTAATTTTTAGCTTCCACATCTGTACAACCTACAATTTGTGCTGCAACAAAATCGGAGTTAAAAATCAAAAACAGTAATGCCCAAAATAATTTCATCTATTCTGCACTTTTCAATTTTAAAACTACTAAAACTCCGTTTTCAGAAGAAATTTTCACATCAAAATGCAGTAAAGCACTCAACCGTTTCACAATAGATAAACCTAAGCCCGTTCCTTTAATTTCAGGATGTTCTGACGGATTAGAACGGTAAAATGGATTGAAAATTTTATCAATATCGGATTCTAAAATTCCGGTACCAAAATCCTGTATGGAAAGATAAATAAAATCACCCTCTTTGTACATTTTCAAATTTATTTCACCTTTATAGACCGAATATTTCACCGCATTAGAAATTATATTATGAAGTACAATTGAAAATAAATAGGGGTCCGTATTAAAATATACGTCATCTTCAAAAACAGTATTTATTTGTATTTTCTTCTTCAAAATTGCTTCAGAGTAGCGAGTCAAAACGTCTAAAATCATGGCGTTTAAAAAAGTAGACTCTTCTATAATATCCTTTTTCTGATTTTCAAAACGTGCTAAAAGTAATAATTCATCCACCAAGAAATTCATTCGGTTGACTTCTGAGATGCAGAATTTTATTTTCTCTTCGTACTCATTTTGGGTTCGTGGTTTACGCGATAAAACTTCGAGAGTTCCTTTAATAACCGCTAAAGGCGTCCGTAATTCATGGGACGCATCTGACGTAAATCGTTTTTCACGTTCAATTGCACGTTCGATGCGGTCCAATAAATCATTAATCGTTTCAGAAAGAATATACAACTCATCCTTGTTTTGCGGAAGCGGAATTCTTGTACTCAAATTGTCTTTTGAAATCAAAGAAGCGGTTTCAATGATTGAAGAAACAGGTTTAATGCTTCGTCCTACAATGAATCGACTTATGAAATAAAGTATAATTAAAATCAGAAAATAACCCACAAACAAGATTTCTCCTAAGTTAGTCAGCACAATTTTAGCATCTTGTAAAGACATAGCAATCAACACATAACCTATCAGTTTTTCATCGTGAAAAATTGGGAATTGCACTTGTCGAATACTTATTGCTTTTAAATGAGCATCATAAAATATCTGGGTTTCACTCTTGTTTTTAAGTAGTAATGAATGTTTTTCTAAATTTGGCGATTTATCGATAATTATTCCCTCACTATCAACAAGTTGTATAAAAACAGGATTAATTCCCAAAGTATTGTGTTCGCGTTCTTCCCATTCATCCGAATCTGAAATGTTAAAACTTTTTGCCTTAATGACAATTTGTTCTGTAGTCGTTTCGATTTCAAGTTGCAAATCACGATCAATATCACTGTAAACGCTAACTTTCACACTATAGTACACAAAGAAAAACACTGCAAATATGAGTAATGCAGTGCTAACTATATAATAAAGTGTAATGCGATTTTTAAATGAAACAGTTGACATAATGGGTTTTAATCGTTTGCAATATAACCTATTCCGCGAACGGTTTTTATAAATTCTTGGTCTTTCTGCAAATTTAATTTTTTACGAATACTATTCATGAATACATCAATTACACCCGAATCATATTCGAAGTGAATGTTCCAAACTTCTTCAATAATCATCGTGCGAGAACAAACTGTTCCCTTATTTTTCATCAGAAAATCCAGTAATTCAAATTCTCTTTGCGTTAAGGAAACTTCACGTTCGTCGACAAAAACTTGATGTTTTTGTCTATTTAGAATAATTGGTCCTAACGTCAATTGAACCGGTTCGTTCTCTTCTCGAAAATAAACACTAATTCGTGCCAAAAGTTCCTCAAAACTAAATGGTTTTTTGATGTAATCGTTCGCTCCCGATTTTAAACCCTCGATTGTATCTTGTACTGTATCTCGTGCTGTCAAAAAAATGATAGGTGTTTTTGAGTCCGTTAAACGCACTTTTTTACAGACTTCAATTCCTGAAATTTTTGGTAACATCCAATCTAAAAGTATCAAATCTGGTTTTGATTGCTGAATTAAAGCCAAACCCTTTTCGCCGTCATTAGCGGTAAAAACAGTGTACTGTTCTTCTTCTAAACCTTGTTTTAGAAAATTTGTAATTCCAACTTCATCTTCTATTATGGCTATTTTCATTTATTTTTAAGCGAAGAATTAATTTGTATATATTTCAATATTCGTAAAATTAGGACAATTTTATTTCTCTTCCAATTTCTTATGTGTAAACAAATAATCGGCCGTCTGATACATCGAAATGGATTCTTTGAGAAACTCTTGATTCATTGGTAATTTATTCAAATCATTGTTTGTTTTATCCCATTTGTAAAAATTATTTTTCTTCTGATTGGATAAAATTATAAGTTCATTGTCCTTCATATAGCCCAATTTCAAATACGTCCCCATAAAAGTGCGTGGTTCAAAATTAGCATTTAGAATATCTTGTCCATAAAAATTTGATTCATAATTCCAGTTTAGCAGTCCAAATAAAGTAGGAAAAATATCAATTTGAGAAGATAGTTTCTGTACTTTTTGCGGTTTTATATTTGCACCGTAAATCATTGCCGGGATGTGATAATTGGCTACATCAATTTCATCTTTTCCTGCCGAGCTGGCACAATGATCAGCAATAATTACAAAAATAGTGTTTTTAAACCAAGGTTTGTTTTTTGACTTTTCAAACAATTGTTGCAAAGCAAAATCAGCATATTGAACAGCACCATTTCGACCAGTTCCGGAAGGAATTGCCACTTTTTTGTCTGGATAAGAATAGGGTTTGTGATTGGAAGTTGTCATGACAAAATTCAAAAAGGGTTTCTTTTCAGCATGGTATTTATCCGCGACTTGAATGAGTTTTTTGTACATATCTTCGTCACAAGCACCCCAAGCATTTTCAAAAGTCACTTCATCATCAGTCACATTATAGCGTTTTGCTTTAATAGCATCGCTCAAAATACTACCTCTTCCCCGGTCGTAAATATCAAAGCCATTTCCTCCGAAAAATGCATTCATATTGTCAAAATATCCATCACCTCCATAAAAGAAATTACATTGATAATTTTTCTGTTTAAAAACAGAGGCTATTGTAAATAGATTGGCATTGTCTGGTCGTTTCACAATACTACTTCCAGGCGTTGGTGGAATCGATAAAGTTACGGCTTCCATCCCTCTAACGGTTCTTGTTCCTGTTGCATATAAATTACTAAAAAGTAAACTTTCTTGTGCTAACTTATCCATAAAAGGTGTGATGGCTTTTTCGTTTCCAAATTCTCGCATGAAGTTGGCACTCATACTTTCCATGAGTACAAAAACGATATTGGGACGCTGTTCTCTCGCTACAGAATCGCTTATTGTACGTCTGATGGATATGGAATCTGCATCGAAATTGCTATTTGAATTACCTAATTTTGCTCGAACAATTGCAAATGCTTCTTCTTTTGGAAGTGTGGTATAAAAAGTTTCATAATCGAGTTTACTATTTCTTAACTCTGCAAAAAATGAATAAATCCCGGCTTTTGATAATTCGTTATTGTAACGGTTTTCAGACCATTCGGCATCCGAATTTTTAATCAATGTAACATAAAAACCTGCAACTAAAAGTGTAATTACAAATGGAATGATTCGTGTTTTGAAAGGTATCTTTGTAGAAAATACTTGCAAAAAACTATCTCGCTTTTTAAACAAGAACAAAATACCAAAAGTAATCAATAACATTGATGGAATTAATATTACTAATGGATAGGACTCGTTAATATTGTTGACCACTTCAAAAGTATATATCAAATAATCTACGGCTACAAAATTAAATCTGCATTTGAATTCATCCCAAAAAGTAATTTCTGCAAAGAAAGTGAAAACAAAAATTAAAACCGTCAACGTAAAAAAGATGTAAATAAAAAATTTATCTACAATACTTCCAATCCATCTTTTAGGCATCAATAACATATAAAAAGTACTAATCAGCCAAACAAATGATAGCACGCCAAAATCGAAAAACAGACCGTAAAATATAGTTTTCAGTAATCCAACGAAGGAATGATTTACGTCAGAAAATTGCCAAGTTAAAAATAGAACGCGAAGTAAAAGTGAGAATAATAGAAACCAAATGGAAAAATCAAACAGTAGTTTGTAGCGTTTTGGAAGTTGGAATTGCATTTATAAATTGAATTGCTTTAGAGAACAAAATTCAATTTTAAAAGATAAATTATGCTTAAGAGTTGCTAAAGTGTTTCTTAAGATTGGATTAACAGGAATTTGATTTTACACAAAGTGCACGAATTTTTAAACAAAAAAATACTGCATAGTTCCAGCATTTCTCAATTTTACTGCAAGGTTTTCAAAACCTTGTAGGTATTAATTTATTTAAGTTTATACCTACATGGCCAAAAAAGAGCTTGCAGGATTTGAAAATGTATTATAGCATTCCATTATACTTCCTTATAAACCATTCAATTGCTAAAAATAAAGCCAGAAGAATCAGTAGCAAAACGTTATCTATAAGTGGTTTTTTAGTAATAATTTCCTTTTCAACTGCGGTATAATTGGTGTTGTTTTTTAGTAAATTTATTAAAGCATCCATTTGGTTTGGCATAAAAGCTTGACCATTGGTTTGCGTGGCTAATTGGGTAAGTTGTGGTAAATTGGGATTTACAAATTGCTGTTCGATATCAAAGTCAAGTAATTCAAATGTACTGGAATAGGTTGTGTTTGAGTTTAATTCTTTGACTACAAAACTATATTTCCCGGAAGGCAAACCTTCTAAATCGGCTGAAAATGAATTGTTGCTTTTTAGTAAATCGTAATTTTTAGTTTTGCTGGTTTCCGTATTTTTGACTGCAATTGTTAGTCTTGCCTTTTCATCAAACTCATAATTCTTGTTGAAATATTGAGCGGAAATAATTAAAGCATCTCCTGAGTTGTAAAATGACTCATGTTCTACGACCAAAGATTTTCTAGAGTTTGTGGTGGCTAAATATTGAACGATTTTGTCTACGAAAATATCAAACTGCTCGAAAGATTCTTTTTTAATATTAGTTTGCATTCTCCATCTCCAAATATTTTCGCCCAGCAAATACGCCGTTCTAGGACTTTGATTATTGAAAGATAGCAAAGGTGAAGCGGCATCAATCGCTCGGATTTTAGACCCTAAAAAAGTAGATGTTGCACCGTTAACAGTTACATTTCCAAAAAGATTATTCAGTGGTGGAAAACTTTCGAATCCAATGTTCTCGATTGAAAATAAATTAAAATTTGTATCGAACGTAGCGGTAAATTCTTCTGATTGGTTGCTCATTTTGAAAACCAAATCCTTTTGTTGCTGATTCAAAAAGTTGTAATCGGTTTGGGTTCCTGTGATAATCCAAGTTGGAAGTTGCAGCTTTTTATTGGTATCAAAAACAGGTATGAAAGTCGCATTGGGTTGGTACAAAATCAAAACATTGTACTTTGTCAAATCGGTGGCATCGGGTTTTACAAGTGTTACGTTTCTTTGTGAATTTTGTTCAATCGAACGCTTTAACGCACTAATATCTGGATGATTTATAGCTGAAATAATCGCAACTTCTGATTTTTGGTCGATAACCTCAACGGCGAATTTCTTTGTATTGTTGTAGGTGTTTTTTTCTTGCAGTTTTGAAGAAACCGTTACTTGATAAATTTGCAGTCCTACAGAATTTGCAAGTAAAAGCACGTTTAAAATTGCCGTTTTTTTGTTCGGTCCAAAGGAAACGTTTTGTTGAAGTACGGTTGAATTTCCTTGTTTGATGTTAAAATTCGCTGCTACACTTTGCGTTCCTGAATAACTTAAAAATACTTCTACGGGAAATTTATTCTTATGAAAAGCATACTTGTTTACATTTATTTGATTGATTTTTAAATCCATAAATGTTGTTGTATCTCCTAAAACGACTGGATATACCGTGGTTTTATTTGGAAAACTGTATACATAATCCGAACCCATCGTTTGGTTTCCATCCGTCATTAAAACTATTGGAAAACGTTTATTTTTGTGGATGCTTTTTAAGCTTTTGGCTACATCCTCAATGTTGGATTGTGTGCCTTTGAAGTCAAATTCGGATTCGGTTTCAAACTCGTTGTCGAAGCGGTAGGTTTGAATTTCAAACTTTTCTTGTAATTCTTTATCGGTACTTAATTGTTTGTAAACTTGTCGCGCAATTTCATTCGATTTCAAGTAATTTATCGAAGCTGAGTTGTCCATTACTAATGCCAATGGCGTTTTCTGAATTTCATAAGTATGGCTGGTTATCTTTGGATTTATGAGTAATAGTAAAATCCCGAAGTATACCGCAAAACGCAATAAGGCCAAAAACAAATGCATTTTTGATTTGTTTTTGGCTTTATAATAATATTGAAAATAGGACAATCCACCTGCTATAACTATTGAAAGTAGTAGTAATAAAATAGTGGATGTGTTCATTTATGATTTGAGATTTGAAATCCTGCCCCAACCCCTCCGAAGGAGGGGAGCTTGGAATAGGAATTTATGATTTTAAACGAATAGATTCTGCTGAAAACGAAATCCATAGCCCAGATAGTAGCGGTATCCTTTTTCTCGCTTCTTTAGCGAGAAAAAGATTTAGCGGATAGCTGGAAATAGCTCCTAAAAAAGCAACTTAAATTGTTATTAAGTAAGCATTCCACCACACACATTCATGACTTGACCTGTTACGTAAGTACTCATGTCAGAAGCAAAAAACAGACAAGCATTTGCTACATCTTCAGTACTACCGCCGCGTTTTAATGGAATACTTTCTCTCCAACCTTTTACTACGTCTTCATTCAATTTAGCGGTCATTTCCGTTTCTATGAAACCAGGAGCGATGGCGTTGCAACGAATATTTCTAGAACCTAATTCTAAAGCTACCGATTTTGTAAAACCAATAACGCCTGCTTTTGAAGCCGCATAATTAGTTTGACCTGCGTTTCCTTTCACTCCCACAACGGATGCCATGTTTATGATAGAACCCGACCGTTGTTTTAAAAAGGTTTTTTGGATTGCTTTTGTCATGTTGAAAACCGACTTTAAATTGACGTCAATTACTTGGTCAAAATCAGCTTCAGACATACGCATCAGTAAGTTGTCTTTAGTGATTCCAGCATTGTTTATTAAAACATCTACAGTTCCAAAATCAGCTAAAACGGCTTGAACAAAGACTTCCGCTTCGTCAAATTTTGCAGCGTTTGATTGGTATCCTTTTGCTTGAACTCCCATGGCGTTCAATTCTTTTTCTAAAGCTTCCGCGGATGCGGCAGAAGAACTATATGTGAAGGCGATATTTGCGCCATTTTTTGCAAAAACTTCTGCAATTCCTTTACCAATTCCGCGACTTCCGCCTGTGATGATAACTGTTTTTCCTTCTAATAATTTCATTTTAATACTATTTAAAATATAAAGTTCAAATATAGTATTATTTCAAGGTTTTAAAAACAAGTGCGTATATTTAAACATTTATATTTGGCGTTTTTAAATGTACCATTGAATTTATAGATGCAGATAGACAATCAAAATTTCACTTCAGTTTATCAAGATTATAAGCAACTTGTTTATAATGTGGCGCTTCAGTATGTTCAAAATACGGAAGATGCAGAGGAAGTGATTCAAGATGTGTTTGTAAAAGTGTATCAATCTTTGGACAAGTTTGAAAATAATTCCACTTTAAAAACGTGGATTTATAGAATTACCATAAATCACTCCCTAGATTTCCTTAAGAAGAAGAATAGTAAAAAGTATTTTTTCATATTCGGTAGAAAGTCGGATTCTGAACCTGAAGTCAACAACATCAGTACATTTGAGCATCCGGGAATACAATTAGAAAACAAAGAAGACGCTAAAATTTTATTTGATGTAATTAATACGTTGCCTGATAATCAGAAGACTGCCTTTATTTTATCAAAGATTGATGGATTGAGCAATCCTGAAGTGGCAGAAATCATGGAAATGACGGTTTCGTCTATTGAATCCTTACTTTTTAGAGCTAAAAAGAGTTTGCAAGAAAAATTATCAAATAAATTTGAAGAATACCGCAAGAAAAAATAATTAAAGTCGTCTAAATAACTGTACAAGCACTTTGAACTTAAATTCAGCATATTATGAACAAAGAACAATTTATAGAAAAGATACTAAATAGCACTAATGGCATTCAAAAAGTAGAGCCAAGTGATGCTTTATTTGATAAAATTCAACTTCGAATTGAGGCTGAGAAACCTGTAAACAATTACGTTACTTGGTTGGTAGCTGCATCTGTGGTTGTGTTGGTTACTTTGAATGTGGGAATACTTTTAAATAGTTCTTCCAGTTCAACCTCTGCTAATGAATTGTCTAGTTTAGTTTCGACTACAAATAATCAATTATATTAAAATCCATGAATAAAACAAAATTATTAACGATTGGCGTGATTGTTTTGGTTGTAATTAACTTGGTAACATTGTCTTTTTTCATCATCAATAAACCTCATGACGGTAGAGAAAGAAAAGCAATACCACGAGAGATTGTAATTAAAAAGTTGCATTTTGACCCCGATCAAGTGATGCAATATGAGCAACTCATTAAAATACATAAAGACTCTATTGTAGTTTTAGATAATAAAATCAAAAAGTATAAAAACGAATTATATCGACAATTGACACAAGAGGAAGATAAAAAAGCAATCGACCAATTGTTTTTGGAAATTGCTACTACCCAAGCCGCTATTGAAAGACTGCATTTCAATCATTTCTTAACCATTAAAAAACTATGCAAGCCAGATCAATTGGAGGATTATAATGAACTGACCCATGAATTAGCTAAAATATTTAACCCAAAACTTCCTCCTAAAGACCTTAATCGTGCACCTTAAAACTTACTTATTATTAGCATTACTTTTCACTTTTTTGGGTATTACTGCTCAAACTAAAGCGGATAGTTTAGTGGTGCAAGTGCAACTAAAGTTTAACCAGGAAGATTTAAGGTTAAACGCCACCTATATCTCCGCACAAAAAGATACGATTGCATTTGATAAAATTAAATTCTATCTATCGGATTTAGTCTTTATTTACAAAGACAATTCTCAAAAAAAACAGCTCCCTACCTATCATTTGATTGATAGTGATGCTATCGAAAGTCAAAACTTTTCAATCTGTTATTCAAAAGAAAAAGAAATTATTGGGTTAAAATTCAATATCGGTGTCGATAGTTTAGCAAGTGTTTCGGGAGCGATGGCTGGTGATCTTGATGCTACCAAAGGCATGTATTGGGCTTGGCAAAGTGGCTACATCAACTTCAAAATTGAAGGTAAAAGCACGAGTTGCCTGACCCGTAAAAACAAGTTTCATTTTCACATAGGAGGTTATTTAAAATCTTATGAAGCCTTGCGAACTGTTACTTTGAAATGCAGCATCAAGGAACAAAACAAAGTGAATTTGATACTAGACTTAGGAAAGTTGTTTTCTGAAATTTCATTGAAAGAAACCAATACGATAATGATTCCTGGAAAAGAAGCTGTAAAAATGGCTGATTTACTTCCGAATTTATTTTCAATTCGATGAAGAAAATCAAACCTCTTTTACTGATAGGGATACTCGCTTTTGGATTGTTTTCATTTTCCAAAATGTACTTCACTCCTCTTTATTTTGATATTCCTAAAGGTTTTCCAAAACCCGTTTATGACTTTAAGAATAATCCGCTGACTGAAGAAGGTTTTCAGCTGGGAAGGAACTTGTTTTACGATCCACTTTTATCGAGAGACAACACCATTTCATGTGCAAGCTGTCATTTGCAACAAACTGGTTTTACACACGTAGATCATGATTTGAGTCACGGTATCGAAGGTAGAATTGGAACTCGAAATTCTATGACGTTAATGAATTTAGCATGGTCCAAAACATTTATGTGGGACGGCGGCGTCAATCATTTGGATGTACAATACCTCCATCCGATAACTAGTGAAGTTGAAATGGATGAAACACTCCTAAATGTGGTGAAAAAACTGCAGGAAAACCCTAAATACCCACCCTTGTTCAAAGCCACTTTTGGAACTGAAAAAATAACGGGACAACTTACTTTAAAAGCGATGTCTCAGTTTGTAGTCATGTTGACTACTTCCAATTCGAAGTACGACAAAGTACTGCGAAAAGAGGAACAGTTTTCTGAAATGGAGCAAAAGGGTTACGCTGTTTTTAAACAAAATTGTGCATCGTGCCATCAAGAACCTTTGTTTACCAATGATGGATTTGAAAATAACGGTTTGCCAATGGACTCCACTTTAAATGATATAGGGAGAATGCGAATCACGCAAAACAAAAAAGACCTCCAGAAATTTAAAGTACCTACACTTCGAAACGTGCAGTTTACCTTTCCTTACATGCACGACGGTCGTTTTGAAACATTGACAGAAGTCATCAAACATTACAATTCAGGAATTGAACAAAGTCCTACTTTATCCAAAGAACTGCAAAAACCAATGGCACTTACTGACAACGAACGAACAGAACTTGTAGCGTTTCTAAAGACGTTAACCGACAAGGAGTTCTTGTTCAACCCTCGTTTTTCCTACCCAAAATAAAATAATTACAATTTACCGCATGAATTGAATATAAGTGTCGTCTAAATAAGTATAAACCTATTTATACTATGAAAAAATTAAATTTAATTCTGCTGTTGGCTGCAATAGCCATTTCATGTAAATCTACAGACGAACCGATTGCTGAATCAGAACAACGACCCGGACAAAACGGAAAAGGACAACCTAATGTGGAAGAAGTTCTTTCAAAATTAGACACCAACAAGGACGGTAAAATCTCGAAGGAAGAAGCACAAGGTCCGTTGAAAAATGATTTTGCTAAAATAGACACCGATAAAGACGGGTTTATTTCTAAAGAGGAATTGAACAACGCACCTAAACCACAAAGACAAGGTCCTCCAGGTGGACAAGGTGGTCAACAAAAAAGACAATAAATAATAAAAAGAAACAAATTATGACTTTTAGAAAAAACACAAAGTTTTACACGGCAATTACTGGAATTGCATTGTTTTCAATTTTAGCAGTTGCATGTAGCAATAGCGATGATAACAATGATGATAGTGGTATTATAGATGGAACTGAGCTACATAAAGCTTTTGCAGAGTTTGACACGGATAATGTATCAGTAATGTTGAACGGGACCAATGTGGTTATTGAAACAAACGGAATGCCCAATCACACTTCTCCTTATTGGTCAAATACTACAGCGAGAAGTGCCGTAGATCCTATGGGAAATTCACTAACAACTCCAGCAGCTTTAGTGAATCACCCGTTATTTGTTCCGCCTTTGAATGATGATTATTCACAAATGGCACCCGGAAACATCGATGACTTTAATGGTTCTTATAGTTTAACCGTAAAAGCAAGTCCGGTGAAAGCTTCTAGTTCTTCTGCAACAGGGTTGGGTGCAATTGGAATTGCCGTAAGTGGAGCTGTAATTTATAACGATGAGGAAGGTCCAAACATCCCTTTAAATAACGCCGTTGGTTCATTAGATAATGACGGAGCTCATACAGGACCTCAAAGTTACCACTACCATTTAGAGCCTAAAAGTTGGTCGAACAACGACAGTAAATTAATAGGTGTTATTGCTGATGGATTTTTTCTTTACGGAAGAAAATGCAACTCGACAGGAACGTATCCTACGGATTTAGATGCTTCAGGCGGACACACTTCTACTACGCAACATACTACAACGGCAGAATACCATTATCACATACAAAATGAAGTATACCTTAATCAATATTACATCTTATTTCCAGGAAATTATCAAGGTACCGCAAGCCAAATTCAATAGTTTAATTGGTTTGTTTTTGGCCATTAGCCTTAGCGCTTGTAATGCCGAAGTAAAACAATCTACTGTTGAAATTAATAAAGTTGATTTAGTGGTTAACCCAAGTAAAGGGCTTGTTTATTACAAGAACAAGCCCTTTGATGGGGTTTCAGTAAAGTACTATCCCAACCAGCAAATCGCAGAATCCATCCAATACAAAGCAGGAATCAGAAATGGGGCTTTTAAAAAATGGTACGGAACTGGCAAAATCAGTTACGAAGCTCATTACCAAAACGGATTGCTTGAGGGAGTTTCCTCTACATGGTGGAAAACGGGCATAAAACGTTCCCAATCCCATTTTAAAAAAGGTATTTCAGATGGTATTCAAAAACAATGGTATCAATCGGGAGCTATTTTCAAAGAAATTACACTTGTGAATGGAAAAGAAGAAGGATTGCAAAAAGCGTATCGTGAAAACGGAAAAATATATAATAATTACGAAGCCAAAAATGGACGGATATTTGGTTTAAAACGAGCCAACTTGTGTTTTGAATTGGGCGATGAAATTGTACAAAATGAAAAATAGTATCTTAATAGTGCTTATGTCTTTACTCCTCCTGGGATGTAACAAGACAAAAAACGAAGTTGTAGAAAGTAGAGTGAATAATTTACCTTACTACAGCGAAGCTACCTTCACACCCCATTGGTTTTCCCCTGAAAATGATTCTTTGAAAAATTTTCATACGATTCCTGCCTTTGCATTGATCGACCAAGAAGGCGATACCATTACTAATTCAACCTTTGACAATAAAATATATGTAACCGATTTCTTTTTTACGACTTGTCCTGGAATTTGCTTGAAAATGACCAAAAGCATGCATGTCATCCAAGAAGCATTTCAGAATGATACGGAAGTAAAATTGCTTTCACATTCGGTTACACCTGACATTGATTCGGTTCCGGTTTTAAAAAGATATGCTACTGACAAAGGTATCAATGCAAAGCAATGGCACTTAGTTACTGGTGATAGAAGCAAAATTTACAGCTTGGGAAGAAAATCCTACTTTGTAGAAGAAGATTTGGGAATTGCCAAAACTGATGATGAATTTTTACATACTGAAAACTTTATTTTAGTTGATAAAAACAGACACATCCGAGGCATTTATAACAGTTTAAACAAAGTTGCTGTCCAACAATTAATCGCCGATATAAAAACTTTAAAAAAAGAATAAATTTCGCGCAAGAAATATACAGAACCGTCGTCTAAACAAAAATATAAAAACAAAAACATGAAAAAACTTACCCTACTGTTGTTATTTTGTACATGTAGTACATTTGCACAAACCTTTTACGATTTAAGCACGATACAAACTATCGAAATCACATTTGCCGAAAGCAATTGGGATGCATTATTAGATGCTGCTGAAGCTTCTGACGCCTATATTTCTGCTCAATCTGTTTCAATAAACGGAACCGTATTTTCAAATGTGGGTGCTAAATACAAAGGAAACAGCTCCTACAATGCCAGTCAAGTTAAGAACCCTTGGCATATTGAATTGGATACTTATGAAGACCAAAATTATCAAGGTTACACCGATATCAAATTAAGTAACGTTATTTTTGATCCAACGTTCGTAAGAGAAACATTGGGTTATAAAATTATAAGAAATTATATGGATGCTCCTTTAGCTAATTATGCTAAATTATATGTAAATGGTACCTACATCGGACTATATACCAATGTAGAATCCATTTCTAAGAAATTCGTTGACAATCGCTTTGGATCTAAAACCAATGCTTTCTTTGATTGTAGTCCGCCAGCTGGTGCAGGACCAACAAGTACTAATTTGCCTAATTTATCTTATTTAGGAACAAACAGCTCTAGCTATACCTCTGCCTACGATATGAAATCAGATGAAGGTTGGGATGATTTAATTGCATTAACAAATACATTATCAACAACAACATCAGCTAATACAGCATTGATTGAAGCTAAATTAGATATCGACAGAACAATGTGGTTTCTTGCATACCATAATTTATTTGTAAACTTGGATAGCTACATTGGTCAATTCAAACAAAATTACTATTTGTATAAAGCAGATAATGGACAGTTTAATCCTATCATTTGGGATTTAAATATGTGTTTTGGTGTCTTTGGTATGACAGGTACTGGTGGGAATTTAACAACGTCAACTAAAAAAACAGTATCGCATACGCTACATTCTACTGAAGCAGCTTGGCCTTTGGTACAAAAATTATTAGCAGTACCTACTTACAAAAAAAGATACTTAGCACATTACAGAACAATGCTAGAAGAAGTTGTTTCAACTACAGGTTCTGCATATTTTTTAACGGATGCTCAAGCATTACAAACCTTAATTAGTGCTGCGGTAGCTTCAGATGTAAATAAGTTTAGTTACCAAACGACTTCAAACATGACTAATAATCTTAATTCAACCGATGTTACTGTTGCAAATAATTCTGCACCTGGAATTAATGGATTATTGACAGCAAGAAAAACATACTTATCTGCACTCTCTGATTTTACAAGTACACAACCAGTTATCGCAACTGTTACGCCTTCGTCTACTACTCCTTCGGTGGGTGGAACGGTTTCTATAACGGCTAATGTTACGAACACGACTACCTCATCTGTTTTTGTAGGATACCGTTCTAATAAAAACGACATCTTTGCAAAAGTACAAATGCTGGATGATGGCGCTCACAACGACGGTGCGGCTAATGACAATGTATATGGTTCAACTATTCCTGTTAATGATGTGGCTATTCAATATTACATCTATGCAGAAAATACTAATGTCGGTAAATTTTCGCCGGAAAGAGCTGAACATGAATTCTACACCATCAATGCTACTTATCCTACAATTACACCTGGACAATTAGTGGTTAATGAAATTATGGCTTCCAATAGTGTTACCGTTACAGATGATAATGGCGACTATGAAGACTGGTTTGAATTGTACAACAATACCGATACTACTTTGAGTTTAGATAATTTATATGCTTCTGATTCACAAACCAACTTGTTGAAATGGCAGTTTCCTACAGGAACTACAATTGCTCCTCACTCCTATTTAATTGTTTGGGCAGACCAAGATTTAACCGAAACAGGTTTACATGCTGATTTTAAATTCTCTGCTGGTGGAGAAAACTGTATCCTTTCTTACCCTGACGGAACTGTTATTGAAAACATCGTTTTTGGTGCACAAACAACGGATATGGGTTATGCAAGAGTACCCAACGGTACAGGAAGTTTTGTAATTCAAGCGCCAACTTTCAACATCAACAATGAAACAAATTTAAGTGTAGGTCAATTTGAAAGCTTTAAATCTAATTTGAAAGTATATCCAAATCCTACAGCGAATATTGTAAACATTGCTAACGATGCTTTCCCTATAGGAAACATTACTGTAGTTAATTTGCAAGGTCAAACATTGTTTAATAAAGTCTATAACAACGAAAGCAAAGTTGCCATTGACTTATCTAATTATGCAAACGGTGTTTACTTGATTCAAGTAAACAATCAATCTGTGATTAAAGTGGTTAAAAAATAAAGTATTAAAAACATTGGTTTGTATTAAACCTTTAGTACAAACCGATGTCTTACTTTCATATTATACTAATTTACATGAAAAAAGCACTAACTTTTCTAACCTTTATAGCCGTATTCTCAGCACAAGCTCAAACAAATCCTGCAATTACTAAATGGTTATTGAACACCACCAACATTACCGGAAAACACTACATTGCAGGAAATGCTACACCAATAAATGATGCTGTTCTTGCAAATGTACAATCGGTTAATTACGACGCTACACACGCTTATATTTCGGCAACAGGGATTCCGGCTTACATCACGGGTCCATTTTTAGATAACAATCCCTCTTTGGCAACAGCCCAAAATAAAATATTTAAATTTCCATTGAATCCTACACAAAACACGGGAACTCCAACCGCTACTACTGGCGGAAACATCGGAGTTTTTATCAACGGAGTAGCTCTTTTTGATTACCGAGATGGCGTGGCTTGGAACAATAGTACTCAGGCACTTTGTGGAGGACCCGGAAACAGTGCTTGTCCCGGAGGACCTGCAGCAACTCAAGCTTGGAATAGAGATGCAATTCCTGCCGAAAAAGCAGGTTTTGACTGTAACAAAGCGCATCCAGCCAATGGAAACTACCACCACCACCAAAACCCAAGTGCTTTTAACTTAGACTTAGTGGTTACCTCAACAATTTGTAATACTTATCCAGCCGATGGTTTGTATGTAATTAATACTACACAGCATTCGCCATTAATTGGTTATGCCTACGATGGTTTCCCCATTTACGGCGCTTATGCTTTTACCAATGTCGACGGAACGGGTGGCGTTTCGAGAATGAAATCCAGCTACCAATTGAAAAACCAAACGACAAGAACAAATGGTCCAGCAGTGAACCAAGTTTTGGGTGCTCAAACCTTTTTCAACGGATATTTCAGAGAAGATTATGAATTTGTTTCGCATCCCTCTGACGCTACTTATTTAGATATTCACAACGGACGTTTTAGTATAACTCCTGAATATCCTAACGGAATTTACTGTTACTTTACAACCGTGGACGCCAATCATAATTCGGCTTATCCTTATGCCGTGGGGCCTACTTTTTATGGCAATAAAACGGTAACAACCGTTACCACAATTCCTTCTGGAGCTACTGCTTATCTTTCGACAGCCAATGAAAATTTGTTGAAAAATAAAAAAGTAATTATCTATCCAAATCCCGCTCAAGAGTTTTTTGCCATTCAAACGGAATTGACAGAAACCGATTTGAAAGTTGAAATAATCAATGAACTGGGACAAATTGTGAAAACCAGCACCATCATACAAGGAAGTACGCTGAGCATTATTGAAACAGATACTTTATATAACGGAATGTATATTGTAAAACTATCAAATGGTAAAAGTGTGCTCTCTCATAAAATTATAGTTAGTAAATAATTCGTTTTTAATTTTTGTTGTTATTAGGTTTGATTTGTTCATTCAATTCAAACCTTTTTTTTAAATTTCTTGTTTATGAAAAAAGCGTTCCTCCTTACCTTTCTAATTATTTGTTTCCAAAATCATGCTCAAACCGTAGGCTTAATGCAGCATGATTCAGGAAGTTTAGACGACGGTTATGTTCTTTTTGCACCAAACACAAATACCACCACGTACCTGATTGATAAATGTGGTGCTCAAGTTAAAACCTGGCCCAGTACCTATAGGCCTGGTCAGTCGTGTTATCTTTTGCCCGACGGAACTTTATTACGAACAGGCAACGTAAACAACAGTATTTTTACAGCGGGTGGAACGGGCGGAATAATAGAAAAAATAGATTGGAACGGAAATGTAACTTGGAGCTACACCGTTTCCGATGCTACGAAATGCCAACACCACGATATAAAAGCACTACCTAACGGAAATATTTTAATTATAGCTTGGGAATTAAAAACCAACACACAGGCCATTGCCGCAGGAAGAAATCCCGCATTGGTTCCTGCAACCGTGTGGAGCGAACAAATTATTGAAGTACAACCTTCGGGTACCAATGGCGGAACTATCGTTTGGGAATGGCACTTGTGGGACCATTTAATACAAGACTTTGATGCATCAAAAGCCAATTATGGTGTAATAGCTAACAATCCGCATTTGATAAATATAAACTACAATGCAAGTGCTACAAATTCAGATTGGATTCACTTAAATTCCATTGATTACAACCCAATTTTAGACCAAATTCTGGTCAGTTCACACAATATGGATGAAGTTTGGATTATTGACCACAGTACGACTACCGCTCAAGCAGCCACACATTCTGGTGGAAATGCGAACAAAGGCGGTGGTCTAATTTACCGTTGGGGAAATCCTGCCGCTTACAATAATGGTACGACTGCCAATCAAAAACTGTACGGTCAACATAATGCACGCTGGATTGAAAGTGGCTTTCCTTTTGAAAATCAGATTATGATTTTTAATAACGGCATTGGTCGTCCGGGTGGAAATTATTCGACAGTAGAAATTATTAATCCACCCGTTTCTGGTGCTACTTATACCGCGACACTACCCTACTTGCCGCTGAACACTTCGTGGAATTATAATGAAGGAAACCCAAACAACTTATATTCTCAAAATATTTCGGGAGCTCAACCTTTATCTAACGGAAATGTATTGGTTTGCAGCGGAAGTAATGGAACTTTTACCGAAGCAACTTCCACTGGAACTCAAGTATGGAAATACACCAACCCTGT
Organism: Flavobacterium sp. SM2513; assembly: GCF_050908145.1. Taxonomy (GTDB): domain Bacteria; phylum Bacteroidota; class Bacteroidia; order Flavobacteriales; family Flavobacteriaceae; genus Flavobacterium. The sequence goes on from NZ_CP194228.1 coordinate 3,563,061, forward strand.
CAAAAACACTGGAATCATCAGTCAAGGAACAACACCAACACAAAACTCGGTTTTTAGATGCAGCTTCTACCCTTCAAGTTACAGCGGTTTTGCCAATCATACTTTAACATCGGGAAGCACCATCGAAAACACCAACACCGTTTCGGCAAGTTGCAACTTATTATCGGTAACGGATTATGAGGCTTACGCCAATGTGAAACTCTACCCCAACCCGACAACTGACCAAGTTACATTGACTAGTGAAAACCAACCGATAGCACTTGTTACCGTATCCAACATGCAAGGACAACTGATATGGTCTCAAACCGTTGCAAATCAAAATTCAGTAACAATCGACTTGTCTCCGTACCAAACTGGAATTTACCTTCTAACCATAAACCAAAGTACAACGCTGAAAGTTTTGAAAAATTAAGTTTCCCTTAATATGGCTCAGCTGCTAAAATTTCGAAGTCCATTCGCCGTTAATCTGTTTCAGATTAATTTTAAAAACATTCGATTATGTTCAGTATTAAATGGGTTCCAGTGGTGCTATTACTTTCCTTCAATGCGTATTCGCAAACCGAAAACGATTCCATTATAGTTGCCAAACAAACGGTGGATACGGTACAGTTGAAGTTTTCTACCAAGCAACTAATTATTCCTGCGGTTTTGATGACCTACGGCGTCGTGGCGATTGAAAGTGACTATTTAAAATTAGTCAACACGCAACTTCGAGATGAATTAAAGGAAAGTATTGATGAGAAAATCACGATTGATGACTTCTCGCAATATGCGCCAATGGCGACGGTTTATGTACTGAACAACATCGGCATCGAAGGCAAGAACAACTTAAAAGACCGCTCCATCATTATGGCTATTTCCTATGCATTGATGGCCGGTTCCACTTTAGGCATAAAGTCGTGGACAAAGATTGAACGTCCCGACGGAAGCTCTAACAATTCCTTTCCATCAGGGCACACCGCCACGGCTTTTGCAGGTGCTGAATTTCTTTGGCAAGAATACAAAGACGTCAATATTTGGTACGGCATTTCAGGCTATGCCGTTGCAGCAGGTACGGGTTTCTTTAGAATATATAACGGTAGACACTGGCTTTCTGATGTAGCTATGGGTGCTGGAATTGGTATTTTGAGTACCAAAGCTGCTTACTGGATGTACCCCTATTTAAAGAAACATTTGTTTGCTAAAGAACGAAACACGACTTCAATGATTGCTCCTTTTTATAATGGAAAACAGACTGGGATTGGGTTTGTGATGCAGTTTTAAATAAAAAAACCCCCGATTAAAACCGAGGTCTCTATTTATATTCTAATATAAAGTTACTTCTTCATAAACTTCACATTAGAAGTCCCTTTGTCTGAAAGGACTTTTAAGAAGTAAGTTCCTGTAGTTAAATTAGAGACATCAACAGTCGAAACACCTTTGGCATTGGGTACAGAAAGCACTAATTGTCCTACCACATTATACACTTCCATACTTTTCAACTCGATGGCTTGTTTTGCCGTAAGGTTCAAAGCGTCATTCGTTGGGTTTGGGTAAACCGTTAGGTAGTTATTGAATACAAAATCTTGGGTGGCCAAGGTGGCAAACGTGGTTACAGCCGGTTCAGTAATTATCGGGAAGTTATAATCGAAATAGATGCTTGCCGAGTTGCTGAACGTATCGCCTAAAGCCAATGTAGGTAGTGTTTTTATTTTGAAAACGATATAACCGTCGTTGTTGGCATCGTCAAAAGGAAGGTTGATGCCTTCGAAGATGAACTCTACTTTGTTTCCTGTAATTCTAGTAATATAATCGTGACTTGCATTTAACGGAATCAACGAGGCTACATCAAATTTAGTTTCGTCAATCATGTCTTTTACTACAATGTTTTGGGCAGGAAAAGTTCCTGTGTTTTCAAAACGAATCATGTAATGCACATATTTCCCAATCATATCTGGCGTGATACTAGTTCCTTCTAGACAAGTTTTATCGTTGGGGTCAAAGGAGTTTACGACTAATTGTTGTAAAGTCGTAAGGTTATCTATAGGATTAGTGTCTTCGCCTACACTCGTATCTACATTTGCGCTAAAAGACAGCATACTTCCGCTGTTAAGAGCTGGAGTTTCTGTAGGGGAATTCAAATTAAACACAACGTCTATGGTTCTGGTTTCGAAAGGTTGCAGATTTAAGAACGTCCAAAACAAATTACCTAGAGGAAGTACTTCGGTAGTAGGTGCTGAACTAACATAATCTAATGTAGCATCGTCGTAATTAAAAGCCATACTTCCCATAGCAATGTTGACGTTCCCAATGTTTCTATAAACGATTTTATAATGAGCATCAAATCCTGGAATTGCAGCACCCATTGGAATAATGGTTACGTCTAAATCTTGGTGAAAGCCATTTGGTGTGATACAGAAATCTAGTGTAAATGGGCTTGTGGTATCTGGAAAAGTAACTGTTGCTGAGTTTGCCGAGATATTAAAATACGTTGGGTTTTCTAAAACTGGTGTTATAGTATGTGTTCCTGCTTGAACTGGAATATTAAAGTTTCCATTTTGATTCGTTATTAGAGTAGTCGAGGTTATACCATTTGTAACATATAATTTCTGATTAATAATATTTTCGTCATTTGTATCACAACTAGTATTATTATTACTATCAAATTTTATATTACCGGCAACAGTATAAAAAATTCCTCCCGGAATAAATGAACAATAACTATTAACGTGGCAATCTTCATAATTATAATCCGCAATAAGGGTTTCAATGTTTGCTAATTCAAAATCATCTGCACAAATATATTGCAAATTTGGACAATTAGAAAAGTCAGTAATTGTATTATAACCATTTTTGATATTGATACTGCTTAAATTCAAGTTATTGAAGCAATTTAAAGAGTATAATCGGCAGGATGATGCATCTACATTATTTATTTGATTATCATTACAATTTAAATACTGTAAATTTACTAAGCCATCAATGTTTATAGCATTGAGCAAATTGTTATTACAATAAAAGAAATGCAAATTAGAACCAATGAGGTTTATGCTGGTAAGTTGATTAAAACTGCAATATAAACTTTTGAGGTTCGATAATCCACTTACATTTATACTATTTAATTGATTATAATTAAAAGCAAGTTCATTAAGATTATTTAAACCAGTCATGTCCAAGCTTGTTAGCTGGTTATTTGAAGCTCTTAGAACCTTAAGATTTGTTAATGTACTCAAATTTAAATTAGTTAACTGGTTATTATCACAAAACAATTTCTGTAAATTAGTTAAACTGTCTAAATTGATAGTTTCAAAATCATTTGAATCAATTGATAAATGATTTAAATTAGTCAAGTTACTTATATCAATACTAAACAAATTATTACCATCACAATTTAAATATTGCAAATTAGATAAAGAGTTAATCGATAAACTTGCCAAATTACTATACTTACAATCTAATTGCGTAAGATTTGGCAAATAACCTATATTTAAATATATAAGATAAGGACTATATCCAACATTTAAATATTGCAGATTGACAAAACTCTGTAAGCCGGTTAAATTTGATAGAAAAGTACCCCCAATATTTAACCATTTTATGGCTGCTGCTTCGCTGTATTGAATCTGACCGTCGTTATTTACATCTATAGAATTGTAAGAACTTGGTGAATAACCAATAACATGTGATTGAGTTGATGCGAAATAAGTTGAAGAATTAGCTTCAAGTAATCTAGCCTTAAGGTAAGTATCCGGAATAAAAACAATATCACTAGGATTCTGCCCACTAACACTCCCAAACCCCATCAAAACAACCAATAATAAGTAGTATTTTTTCATAAAAATAATTTTTGTAAATATATAAAAATCAATGATTCATCAACTACTTTCACCATAAATAAACCAAAACACCTGTTTTTTTCAAATAGTTACTCGGGAAGTAGGTTTACCTAGTTAGATGTCTCGCTGAGTTGCTCGGGAAGCAAATAAACATAGTTTATTGCTTCGCTGAGTTGCTCGGGAAACAAAATAACACTCTTAGATTACTCCCCGAGTTGCTCGGGAAGCGAGTTAACACACTGCGACACCTTCTCGAGTAACTTTTGAGGTTTTTACCAAAGACGAACCCCTTATTTTATTGATTTTTTTGGCATTCAACAGTCTTTTACTTCTGTAAGACACTTTTTTTAAGTGGGTTACACTAAAAAAAAAATCAAAAAAAAAGTTTGGTATTAAAATATTTATTAATTTTAAATCGCAAAATCATACAAAGTGTATGGATGCTAATTGAAAATTTTTATAATTATGATATACGGACTTAACCTTAGATTGCTTCGCAATGCCGAACTATTGCAATTTATAGATTACATCATTAAAGCAGTAGAGCGAAATAACCCCACGGCACTGCATTTAGATGCAAAACTGATGGCGTTAAAAGTGTTATACGACCAGATTGATGCACTCTTTAAACTGCCACAAGACAGCCTCCTTACCGAAGATTTGCAAAATTTTGATATTCAAAGAGACCGTGCAATTACCGGAATTTATAAAGCACTTGATGCGTTCAGTTACCATTTTGATATTCATTTTACAGATGCGGCTAAACTTTTAGACCGTAACTTGACGATGTACGGTCCAGAAATATATAAGATGAATTATCAAGCCGAATCTACCACTATTACTAACATTATTAAAGATTGGGATACTGAAACTGATCTGAAAGATGCAGTAACTTTACTGGGGTTAAGTGATTGGAAAGACGAGTTAGACAGTAGTAACCGCAATTTCATTGCCCGTTATGACGATAGAAACCAAGAGTACAGTGCCGAGAGTTTAGATAAAATTAAAGAAAAACGCATCGAACTTTATGCTGCCTATTATAAACTAAGAGATTTAATCACGTCTTATGCTACTATTGATGAATCCAATCCTGGATATCAACAGTTAATTAGAGAATTTAATAACTATATAGACAGTAACAATACGCTTCTTGCTGGTAGAAAAGGAAAAAAAGAGGAGGAATAAATGCGTGTCCGTCTAATTTAGTGTAGATTCTGAAAACAAATTCAGTAGGACAAAAAGAAAAGGCTGCCCATTTACGGACAGCCTTTTTATATTTATAAAGAAAGTAACTTAAAAAGCTACATTCCATCGTGGCAAAGTTCCTTTCTCGTCAAGGAAGTTTTGCAACATTTGCCCTTCTACAGCAGTAGGAATAGCTTTGTTTTTTTCGTTGCATGTTTCGTACCATGAAACCTCTAGTCTTTCGATGTTTTCTAGTTTCATTTGAGCAGGCCAAGAGTATTTTCTACCTGTTTTGGCAAACTGATGCCCGTTTACAATCTTGTCGTAAAGTCCACCGTTTTTGCTTTTCAACGTTCCATCATTCTGAACCGTTCCTGTTGAACCTACCATAATTAATTCTTTTTCCTCACCATCTACGGCATATACCATAAACACACCACTACCCGCTTCTGGAGCATTGCATACGGTTTCTAAAGCGTCTTCTTGTGTGAACGAAAAGGTATTTTGGGTTTTGAATTTCTTTAATTCTTTGTACATATTATTTTGTTTTGCCACGAAGACACTAAGAAACGAAGTTTTTTTTATGAAGAACTAAGATGCTAAAGTAATCCGTGTGATTGTTGTAATAAAAAACTCCACCGTCAAGTGGAGTCTTCTCTATTTTTGTTGAGCTAAAAATCTAAAGTCTATACTCTTTATTCTATGCTCTATTTTCTATACTCTATCCAAGTACTTCTTTCACTTTCATTCCAATTTCAGCAGGAGAATCTACCACGTGGATACCACATTCTCTCATGATGCGTTTTTTAGCTTCAGCTGTATCGTCTTCACCACCTACAATAGCACCTGCGTGACCCATTGTACGTCCTTTTGGAGCAGTTTCACCTGCGATGAAACCTACAACTGGCTTACGGTTACCGTCTTCTTTAACCCATTTAGCAGCATCCGCTTCTAGTTGACCACCAATTTCACCAATCATGATGATGATTTCAGTTTCTGGGTCGTTCATCAATAATTCAACTGCTTCTTTTGTAGTAGTCCCGATGATTGGGTCTCCACCAATTCCGATAGCGGTTGTAATTCCTAAACCTTGTTTTACTACTTGGTCCGCTGCTTCGTAAGTTAAGGTTCCTGATTTAGAAACGATACCTACAGTTCCTTTTTTGAAAACGAAACCTGGCATGATACCAACCTTAGCTTCACCTGGAGTAATAACCCCTGGACAGTTAGGACCTACAAGACGACAATCTTTAGTTTGAATATAAGCATACGCTTTAATCATATCTGCTACAGGAATACCTTCGGTAATCGTGATGATTACTTTGATACCTGCATCAGCCGCTTCCATAATTGCATCAGCTGCAAAAGCAGGCGGTACAAAAATAATAGTAGTATCTGCACCAACTTGGTCAACAGCATCTTTAACAGTGTTGAAAACCGGACGGTCCAAGTGAGTTGACCCACCTTTACCTGGCGTTACACCACCTACAACGTTTGTTCCGTATTCAATCATTTGCGAAGCGTGAAAAGTTCCTTCACTTCCGGTAAAACCTTGCACAATTATTTTAGAATCTTTATTGACTAAAACGCTCATAAATATATCTTTTAAATTATTTTTTGAAATAGTGTTGCAAAAGTAAGTTTTTAGGGGCAATATTTAAAGTAAAATCATAAAATAAGTAGCATTATTATTCTACTTCTTGAATGTTTTCCTTTTTGTAAGGGTACTGATTGAAAACAAATGAAGTCTTCAAGTCGGGATACTTCGCATTAAACTGTTCTTTTATCTTTTTGAAAGCCCTTTCTTCGGGAATTACGGGTACTTTTAACTCTTCCAAAGCCCAGTTGTTGAGTTTTATTAAGTGCGTACTGCTGCAATAATTGTCGATTTTTGTAAGAGCGGCATAGTGCTCTAATTCCGGATACTGTTGCACATCATCCACACAAAGAGCAAGTATTTTCGTATTACCCGAATATAAATTGAACGATAAATACTGGTCCCATTGATTAAAATGACTTAATATTGGTAAGATTCCCACGAGAATAAATACGGCTGTATTTAATTTGCTTCGAAAGAATTGCACCTGTATTTGCGGTACTTCTTTTCTGTAAATGAATACCAGTAAGAACAGCATCATCGCTAAATTCCAAGGCACGATAATGTTATTGTGATTCGTTCCTGTTGGCCCGTAAATGAGTATTATAAAGAGATGCATCAATAGTGCAGCGATGCAAAAGTATTTTTTATTGCGAAAGAAGATAATTCCAATTCCTATTACTATCTCAATGAGGCAAGGCACCAAACCAAGATAATGAACTACGGGCATTTTGATAGTCTGGGTGTCAAGGTGCAAATAATTAGTAAGCACTAGTTTGTCCCAAAATGTATAGAGGAAACTGCCGTCAAATTTATGAATACCACTATAAACATAAGTGCATCCGATGAGAAGCACGAATAAGGAAAGAAATTGTTTGCGGTCTTTGGCAAATAGAAAAAACACGAAGGTAAGGAGGTATTGAAATTGCCAAGGTTGCCAACGCATCTGGTCGAGCAAGCACGAAAGAATTTCGAAAATAATTAGTGTAGCAATGATTTTTTTACTTGGAAATAAGAAAACAACAGCGATTCCCAATAAGGAAATCACGTACAACCCGAGATGTACCGTATTATCAAATTGTAGAAAGTCGAAAGTAGGTATTGTTGGGAATAAGCGGTCTGCTGTCCAAAGTTTGAACGACATCACTTTAGCTACAAACCAAGCAACAGCAGTTATTCTTAGCAACACTACATCTGTTGGCGAAGCTTTTATGTTCCAGAAGTTCATCCTTTAAGAAATTTGACTCATCTGGTAGCCACGATATAGCTTATCGTCTTTGACTTCCCAGATTACAAAGAAGTGTGCCAATAGCATTTCTTCTCGTGGATTCTCAACTGTTTTCACAAAGTGCGAATACCGAACGGCTACTTGATTTTTCTCTTGAACCAGTGATAGAATGCGGATTTTAGAACGAACGTAGGAAGCGCTCAACTCTTTAGTCAAATCCAGAACACCCTGCTTATCAAGCTTTGAGAATCCTTTGCTGCTCTGCCATTCCAATATAAATTCAGGATGCAAATAAGGCTCCATTTCTGAAACATTAATAAAAGCCTCCGACTTATAAAAGTCTTGAATTATCTTTTTAGTTGTCATATTTCTTTACTTTTTCAATGAGTTCTGGAATCTTTTTGATGTAAGCCAATTGTTTTAGTTTCTCACGCGATTCTTCAATTGGAGTTCCAAAATAACTTTTTCCGCCTTCCACAGATTTCGTAACACCCGTTTGCCCCATAATGACGGCTTTTGTGCCAATAGTGATGCCACTTGTAGTTCCCACTTGTCCCCACATTGTTACTTCATCTTCAATAATCACACAGCCGGCAATTCCAGTCTGTGAAGCAATCAAACATCGTTTACCAATAACGGTATCGTGACCTACGTGAACTTGGTTGTCTAATTTTGTCCCTTCACCAATCGTTGTATCTCCCGTAACGCCTTTGTCGATGGTACAAAGGGCACCAATGCCTACATTATCTTCGATCACAACGCGACCTCCAGAGAGTAATTGGTCAAAACCTTCTGCCCTCTTTTTATAATAAAAAGCATCCGCTCCTAAAATAGAACCAGCGTGAATGATGACATTGTCGCCAATTATGGTATTGTCGTAGATAGAAACGTTGGAATGTATCAAGCAATTCTTTCCTATTTTTACATTATTACCAATAAAACAATTGGGCTGGATAAAGGTATTTTTACCAATTTCAGCACTTAAAGAAATTGAAACATTTATACCTTGAAAAGGTCTGAAATGCCTCGTTAACTTATTGAAGTCTCTAAACGGATCATCAGAAATTAATAATGCTTTGCCTTCTGGACATGCTACTTCTTTGTTAATTAAAACAATTGTAGCTGCTGATTGCAAGGCTTTATCGTAATATTTAGGATGATCTACAAATACAATATCACCCGATTCTACTACGTGAATTTCGTTCATCCCCAATACTGGAAAATCTTCGTTACCCACATAATCACAATCGATTAATTCGGCAATTTGTTTAAGTGAATGTGCTTTAGGAAACTTCATTGTTTTTGTTATATGATGAAAAAAAGTTGTCGGTTGTCTGCATACCATTTTAGAAACTGATAACGGACAACCGACAACAAAACTTTTATTCTTTAACTCGCTCCATGTAATTCCCTGAAGCAGTATCAATTTTAATTTTATCTCCTTCATTGATAAACAAAGGCACATTTACAGAAGCCCCTGTTTCTACAGTTGCAGGTTTCTGTGCATTTGTAGCGGTATTTCCTTTCAATCCTGGCTCAGTATACGTAACTTCTAATACGATCGAAGCTGGCATATCCACAGAAAGAGGCAAGTCCGTTTCCGTGTTTACTTGAACCATCACGTTTGAACCTTCTTTCAATAAATCAGGGTGATCAAGTACGTTTTTATTCATCGTAATTTGCTCAAAAGACTCTGTATTCATGAAATGAAAATCGTCTCCTTCAGCATATAAGTACTGATACGTATGTGTTTCGACACGAACGACATCAATTTTATGTCCCGCCGAAAATGTATTGTCTAATACTCTTCCGTTGGTTACGCTTCGCAATTTTGTTCTTACAAACGCAGGTCCTTTTCCTGGTTTCACGTGTAAAAACTCAACAATTTTATAAATGTCGTGGTTGTGCTTGATACACAATCCGTTTCTAATATCTGATGTAGATGCCATTCTATTTTATTTAATGTAAATTATTATTCTTTTAAACACTTCCGCTATACCCTTTCATCACTCCACGAGAAGAGTTTCTGATGAACAAGATAATTTCATCCCGTTCTGGCGTTGCTTCCATTTCCGCTTCAATGATGGCTAAAGCTTGAGATGTATTGTAATTCTTTTGGTATAAAATCCGGTAAATATTCTGAATTTCTCTGATTTTTTCAGAATCAAAACCTCGTCGACGTAATCCAACTGAATTTATCCCAACATAAGAAAGCGGTTCTTTCGCCGCTTTGGTATATGGAGGAACATCTTTTCTCAACAAAGAACCCCCAGAAATCATCGCATGATCACCAATATTAATGAATTGATGTACGGCTGATAATCCGCCAATAATTGCATAATCTCCAACAGTAACGTGACCTCCTAAAAGTACGCCATTCACAATTATAACATTGTCGCCAATATGGCAATCATGTGCAATGTGAGCCGTTGCCATTATTAAACAATTATTACCGATTTTCGTCTGACCAGAAGCAATTGTTCCTCTATTAATAGTCACACATTCTCTGATCGTCACATTGTCTCCTATAATAACGAGTGAATCCTCGCCTCCAAATTTTAAATCTTGTGGAACAGCCGAAATTACAGCTCCTGGAAAAATGTTACAATTTTTCCCAATTCGAGCGCCTTCCATTATGGTTACGTTCGAGCCAATCCAAGTTCCCTCTTCAATAATTACATTATTATGAATGGTTGTAAATGGATCGATAACGACATTTCGGGCTATTTTTGCACCGGGATGCACATATGCTAAAGGTTGATTCATCTTTATATTGTTTCAAGCTTCAAGTTTCAAGCTTCAAGTTATCTGCAACATGAAACCTAAACTTGAAACCATTTTAATTTATTGTTTTCTGGCAATTTGCGCCATCAGTTCTGCCTCCGCAACTAACTTTCCGTTCGCATACGCGTGAGCTTGCATGTGACAAATTCCTCTTCTGATTGGTGTTATCAAATCACACTTAAAAATCAGCGTATCGCCGGGTAATACTTTATGTTTGAATTTGACATTGTCAATTTTCATGAAGAAAGTCAAGTAATTTTCTGGGTCCGGAACAGTACTTAATACCAAAATTCCTCCTGTTTGTGCCATCGCTTCTACAATCAAAACACCTGGCATAACGGGTGCATCTGGAAAGTGACCAACGAAGAAGTTTTCATTCATCGTCACGTTCTTCAATCCTACTACATGAGAATCCGACATTTCAATGATTCTATCAATCAATAAAAACGGTGGACGATGCGGAAGCATTTCCATAATTTTATGAATATCCATCAATGGCGGTTGATTCAAATCGTAGGTTGGAACGAAATTTCGTTTTTCAATTTTAATCAATTTCGCCATCTTTTTTGCAAATTGTGTATTTACAAAATGGCCTGGTTTATTCGCAATTACTTTTCCTTTAATTCGAGTACCAATTAAAGCCAAGTCGCCAATTACATCTAATAACTTGTGTCGAGCCGCTTCGTTGGGATAATGCAAAGTTAAGTTATCTAAAATCCCATTGGGTTTTACCGCGATTTCATCTTTGCCAAAAGCCACCTTCAAATGTTCCATTGTACTTGCAGAAATTTCTTTGTCTACGTATACAATCGCATTATTTAAGTCGCCTCCTTTAATTAATCCGTTTTCTAATAATGATTCCAATTCATGTAAAAAACTGAATGTTCTTGCATCTGCAATTTCAGTTTTAAATTCGCTCATGTTTTTAATACTGGCATTTTGAGTTCCCAACACCTTAGTGCCAAAATCTACCATTGCCGTAACTTGATAATCATCGCAAGGCATGACTAGAATTTCACTTCCCGTAGCTTCATCTGTAAAGGAAATCACCTCTTTCACTACATAAAATTTGCGTTCTGCCTCTTGTTCTTCAACACCTGCTTTTTCAATAGCTTCAACAAAATACTTCGACGAACCGTCCATAATTGGCGGCTCAGATGCATCCATTTCGATAATGACATTATCCACATCACAACCTACGAATGCAGCTAAAACGTGCTCTGAAGTCTGAATTTTTACGCCTAATTTTTCTAAATTAGTTCCTCGTTGGGTATTTACCACATAATTTGCATCCGCTTCAATAATAGGATGACCTTCTAAGTCCATTCGGACAAAGGTATAACCGTTATTTACTGGTGCGGGTTTAAAAGTCATCTTGACTTCTTTCCCAGTGTGGAGTCCTACTCCTGTAAGAGAAATCTCGCTTTTGATGGTAGTTTGCTTAACCATTGTACTAAATTTAGGGTTTATTCTTTTATATTACTTTTTATCATTTCATTAAATTGAATCACCATTTTTGGCAAATTCTTAAAATGAACATACGATTTACTAAAATCATTATATCCAAATGCAGGCGTACCTTGTATAATTTCATCGTCCTTCATATTCTTCGTTACACCAGATTGCGCTTGAATTCGCACGTTATTTCCAATGACAATATGACCTGAAATACCTACTTGTCCACCAATAATACAATGTTTGCCAATTTTAGTCGAACCTGCAATACCCGTTTGTGCAGCAATTACGGTATTTTCACCAATTTCAACATTATGAGCAATCTGAATCTGATTGTCTAATTTAACACCATTTCTGATAATCGTAGAACCCATTGTAGCTCTATCAATAGTAGTTCCTGCTCCAATTTCAACATCATTTTCAATAATAACGTTTCCAATTTGAGGAATTTTGTCATAAGCATCCTCCGCATTTGGTGCAAAACCAAAACCATCTGCTCCAACAATTACGCCTGAATGCAGACAACAATTATTTCCAATTACGGTTTCCGAATAAATTCGAACTCCGGCATGCATCAACATATTATCTCCAATAATTACATTATCTCCAATGTAACAGTTGGGGTATATTTTCACGTTCTTACCTAAAGTGACATTTTTACCAATATAAGTAAAACTGCCTAAGTATAAATCAGCACCATATTTCAAATCTTCCGACATAAAAACAGGCTGTTCAATTCCTTTCTTACTGTCGTTTTTTGCTTGAGCATAAAAGGTCAACACTTTTGTAAAAGCGCCATAAGCATCTTCTACCTTAATGAGTGTAGTAGAAATTGGGGAATCGGGAACAAAGTTTTTATTTACAATAGTAACGGAAGCTTGTGTAGTATATATGAAACTTACGTATTTCGGATTACTCAAAAAAGTGAGCGAACCGTCAACTCCTTCCTCTATTTTTGACAATGTGGAAACTTCAGCGTTAGGATTTCCTATCACTTCACCTTCTAATATGCCCGCTATTTGTTCTGCTGTAAATTTCATTCTGACAAAAATATAAAAAATAGGAGTTAAAAGTTACTTTTCAGCAAGTACTTTTGGAAAGCAAATATAGTATTTAGTTACGGGTTTTGTCAACGCCTTCAAATTTAATTGATCGGAGGCTGCAACTACATCAATAACAGTCCTGTCTTTTTTATAAATTCGGATGGGTTCTGAATCTTTACTATAGGCTTGATTTTTTATTTTACCACGTGTAACAAAATAACTTGCATCATGATAGGTCAGTCCATTCAGCTTAATAAATTTGCCAATTAACAAATCAACATCTTCCTGCGAATATTTTTCATCACTGATTTTTATTTTCAACAAATCACGATTAATAATCATTGCACTCAAACTTTTCAACACGTAATCGTCGTGGTATTGCCACATTTTCAAAGCACTTATAATATCGTAATCGTCTAATTGTGCAAATAGATTTAAGGTTTTTGAATCGAAATCTTCTTGTGTAATTTTATTTTGCATAAAAAACAACAACGGCTGGCTACAGGATAAAACGATTCCTCTTTGCGTCAATTCCTTGGCTCTTTTTAGGACTTTCGTCAAAATTACTTCGGCTACTAAACTTGTTTTATGCAAATACGCTTGCCAATACATCAATCGTCTTGCCATCAAAAATTTCTCTACTGAATAAATTCCTTTTTCTTCAATTACCAAAGTATCGTCCACCACATTCATCATTTGAATCAAACGTTCTGAATTGATATTTCCTTCCGCAACTCCTGTGTAAAAACTGTCGCGACGTAAGTAATCCATTCGGTCCATGTCCAACTGACTTGAAATCAATTGCAACATGAATTTCCTATGGTATTCTTCTTTAAAAATTTGGATTGCCAACGTCAATTCGCCATTAAACTCTTTGTTCAATTCGTCCATAAAAAGTAATGAAATCGACTCGTGATTTACATCCTCCACAATACTGTGTTCCATGGCATGCGAAAAAGGTCCGTGACCAATGTCGTGCAATAAAATCGCAATATAAAGTGCTTTTTCTTCTTCTTTTGAAATTTCAACTCCTTTAAACCGCAACACATCGACCGCTTTTTGCATAATATGCATGCAACCTAAAGCGTGATGAAATCTTGTATGGTGTGCTCCAGGATAAACCAAATAGGACAAACCCATTTGCGAAATACGTCGTAACCTTTGGAAGTAAGGATGTTGCACTAAATCATAAATCAGCGTATTGGGTAACGAAATAAATCCATAAATCGGGTCGTTGAATATTTTAAGCTTGTTGATTTCTGTTGACATAAATCCTTTTTAGGACTGCAAATATAACTAAATAATTGCAAGTTGTAATTGCCTGAATTTTAACACAAAATTAATCCAAATCGCTCAAAAATCTTTTTGTCTAACTGATAAATATCAGTTTTTAAGTGGATGGAAATTTCAATATTTGTTCCTTATAAAATATTGAATATGAAATGAGCATACCCTAACGTTCGTATTAATTACAGATGAAGATATGCGAAATCCATATTCCAATAAAAAACAAATATTATCTACATATGACTAATGAAAAACAAAAACTCCACTCCTTTCACATTCCGGTGATGGGATTGGCGTATACCATTGACAGCCCAATAAAAGTCGCGCATTTTGGCATTTCATCTGTTCTTTCAATTGTTGACGATGATTTGATTGAAAAGATGACTGCTTTTTATAGCAAAAAATTCGAGAAACCGTACCACGAAATTACCCAGAAAATGGAGGATTACCGTGCAAAACGAATCACGACTTATCTGAATTTAGTTTCCGATATTGTTCAGAAAAAGTTCGAAAATTTCAAAGCGGAATTGTGCGAAAATAAAGAAGCGCTTGAGCAATACATCAACATGTTGCCCACTCAATCAGATGTCAGAACTGGTTTGCAACATTTAATTGAAGACGGATTCGAATTAAAGAACAAAGTGGCGGATTATATTGAACGTCATCTTTCTCCAGGTGCTATTGACGTGAACATTATGACTAAAGTGGACAAAGAGAACTTTGTCAAAAATGAAGCTTTACCTGTAATGTATAATGATGCACACGCGGCACTTCGAGGCTTTGCCAATAGCAAATTAACTTCTTCTGTGGTACTTTCTGCAGGACTAAATCCGAGATTATACAGTTATTTTGAGCAATTTTCTGACTTTTTTGGAGACGAAAACAACCAACTTAAAAAGAAAATTATTCTAAAAGTGAGTGATTTCCGTTCGGCAATGATTCAAGGAAGTTTTTTTGCTAAAAAAGGTTTGTGGGTTTCCGAATACCGGATTGAATCGGGTTTAAACTGTGGAGGTCACGCCTTTGCAACTGACGGAATTTTACTCGGTCCGATTTTGGAAGAATTCAAGCAAAAGAAAGAGGAATTAATTGCAAATAATTTCCAAATGATGACCAAAGCCTTGGAATTGAAAAATCTTCCCATTCCAAAACAACCGTTTCCAATGGAGATAACTGTTCAAGGTGGCGTTGGAACTTCAGCGGAACATAATTTCTTACTCCAAAATTACAATATGGACTCTGTAGGTTGGGGTTCGCCCTTTTTATTGGTTCCCGAAGCAACGACACTTGATACTGAAACCCGAGCGCTTTTGGCAAAAGCCAATGAAAAAGATTTGTATTTAAGTCATATTTCGCCGTTGGGAATTCCGTTTAATACGATTCGCGGAACGTCAAATGAGTTTTTCAAACAACAACGAATTGACAAAGACAAAGGAGGAAGTTCGTGTCCGAAAAAGTTTTTAGCGTTGAGTAAAGATAGCAAAGGCAACGGAATTTGTACCGCTTCCAAAAAATACCAAGATACAAAGTTGGAAGAACTGGATGAGATGAAAGCTGATATTTCTGATAAAATATATCAAAAACGAAAAGACTCTATTACTGAAAAAGCCTGTCTTTGTGTAGGATTAGCGAATGCTTCTTACTTAGATAACGATATTAAAATCAAAGGCGAATCCCAAGGAGTTGTTATTTGTCCTGGACCAAATATGGCTTATTTCAATGAGGAAATTTCGCTTGAAAAAATGGTCAATCATATTTACGGACGTGCAAATGTGATGCCTTTTGAAAACCGCCCTAACTTATTTATAAAGGAAATTGAACTGTATGTTGATTATCTGAAAAAAGAAATCGAAGACCACACCGCAATAAATAATGTGGTTTTAAAAAAATGGAATTCGTTCAAATCAAATCTGATTTCAGGTATTGCATATTATGAAAATTTACTCTCACAGAAAAATTCGTTCGATAAGAGTGAAATAACTCGTGAAAAATTGAGTTTTTGGAAGAAAAATATAACTTCAATTGAATTTCCAGTTTTAGAAATGGCATAAAAAAATCCGTTGATAATATAGAAAGAGAAAATAATCAACCGATTGTTTTCTCTTTTTTTATGCTAAAAGGTAAGATTGAATGGCAAATTTCACAATATTAAATCTACAAAACGTAAGTTTATTTAAGGTCGTTTTGCCATCTTTGTAGCAAAATGAAGTCATTAGAAATTTATATCATCCTTTTTTGAAATAAAATGACTACCTCATTTCACCAAAACAATTAAACTTAATCGCTTGAAAAAGTATTTTTATAGAACGCTTCGTGTATTTGGATGGATTATCGGAATTTTGATTTTACTAATTCTGATACTTTTTATCGCAATACAAATTCCAGTTGTGCAAAACTTTGGCAAGGACCAAGCCGTTTCCTACCTTGAAGGAAAAATCAAAACCAAAGTTGTCATTGATAATTTTGAAATGGGATTTCCTAAGAAATTTCTTTTAGAAGGCGTTTACCTTGAAAATCAAAAGAAAGACACACTCCTTTACGGAAAAAAAATTGCTGTCAATTTTAATCTTTTCGGACTTTTCAGCGATAAACTGGAGTTTAACGACATTAATATTGACGGAATCGTAGCCAATATTTCTCGCGACAATCAGGGTGAATTTAGTTTTGATTATATTACGGATGCTTTTGCTTCAAACAAGGAGAAAGACAGTTCGGCCCCTATGAAAATTTCGTTGAAAGACATTGAGTTGAACAAAATTCGAATCAATTACGACGATTATTTTACTAAGAATTTTGCAAAAATAAACTTAAATCATTTTGACACAGAAGTTAAAAATTTTGATTTACAAAAACTTGATTTCAATGTTCCTAAAATCACAATTGATGGTTTTCGAGCTAAATTGAAACAAGGACTTGTTGAAAAAGTAGCCAAAGAAACTGAGAAAGCGGTTATGGAGCAAGCGGAAACTAATGCCCTAAAAGTCAAAGTGGAAGAAATTTCTTTGTCGAAAATATTTCTCGATTATGAAACGGAATCGGGTAACATTAAAACGGTGACCGATTTGGCCTCACTAAATATTGTATTTAATGCAATTGATTTAGAAAAACAAATTATTGACATCAAGGAAATTCGTTTGAACAACACAAAAAGTTCGCTTGCAATGACAAAAAAAGAGCAAGTGAAAAAGGTTTTAAATGAAACACCAAAAGCCACAACAACTTCAAGAAATAATTGGCAATTAAAATTGAATACGATTAAAGTTGACAGCGTCAATTTCAAATTTGACGATTATAATAGTGTTGCGATTCAGAAAGGAATTGATTACAAACATTTGGATTTAAAAGGCTTGAAATTAGATGCAAATGCCCTTTTTTATTCGACAAAAATGATTTCTGGAAGTATAAATAATTTCAAACTTACCGATAAAAGTGGCGTTCAAGTGGATTCGCTGACAACCAACTTTTTCTACGGAAATCAAGGTTCCTATTTGAAAAAATTATATTTAAAAACACCTCAAACTGAAGTGAAGAACGAAATTATTATTGGTTACGAATCCATCAACACAATTGGAAAAGATATTGGTGATTTAGCTTTAAACGCTACATTGAAAGGAAGTAAAATTGGATTTAAAGACATTTTATTATTTGCTCCTGATTTGGCAAAAAGCAATCCTTTTAAATCCAATCCAAACGCAATATTACAAGTAAATAGTCGCATAAAAGGAAAAGTGAACGATTTTAAGATTCCAAATTTAGAACTTTCAGGTATTGGAACAACAAAAATTGTAGCAAGTGGTCACGTGACGGGATTGCCTGATGTTCAAAAAATGAACTTGGCTTTAGATTTGAATAATTTCGAGTCTTCTGCAAAGGATTTGAACGATTTTTTACCTTCAGGAACGATTCCGAATAACATTCAGTTGCCAAACACTTTTACCGTAAATGGAAAGTTTAACGGTGGTATAAATAATTTCAAAACCGATTTAAAATTGAAATCAAGTTCTGGAAATGCAACAATTAAAGCACTTTTTGACAGAACTCGAAAAAACTCGGAACGCTATGATGCCGTTGTAAGTCTTGACCGTTTTGACATTGGTCGATTGATTCGAAATGATTCAATGGGAATTATTTCGGTTGATGCTAAAGTAAAAGGAGTTGGATTAAATCCAAAAACGGCAAATGCAACGGTTTCTGGAACTGTTAAACAGGCTAAATTTAACGGTTATAATTACACCAATTTAAATTTGGACGGTTCGATTGCTAATGGAACTTTTGACGCAAAAGCGGATATGAACGACCCCAATCTAACTTTCAAATTAGCAACGACTGGTGGATTTAAAGACAAGTATCCGGCTGTTAAATTAAAGATGAATCTGGATATTGCTGATTTAAACAAATTAAATTTACACGCTGGACCTTTAAAAATAAAGGGAAATATTGTGGCAGATGTTCCGACGGCTGACTTAGATTTCTTAAATGCTCGAATTGATTTAACCGACTTGGTTTACGCTAACGAAAAGGAACAAGTGGCGTTAGACAGTATTAAAATTAGAGCGATTGCAACCGCAGATAAAAACACAATTACATTACAATCTCAATTTGCAAATGCAACTGTGGACGGACAGTTTAAGTTGAGCGAAATTGGTGCTGCTTTGCAAAATTCAATTGCGAAATATTTTGACGCGAATCCAACGGCAAAGAAAACGAAAACTGGTAAACAACACTTAACCTTTGAAATCAATCTAAAAGACGACCCGAATTTGCAGAAGATTATCCCGAATTTAACGAGTTTACAAGCTATAAATATAAAAGGTCGTTACAACAGTGTGAACGATACGATAGAAATTAAAGGGAAAATTCCGAAAATCGTTTACAATGGAAATACGATTTCCGGTGCTGTAATTGACGTGAATACTAAAGGAGATTCTTTAGTTTACAACGTGGTTGTTGACGACATTAGCAACGCTTCATTTGGTTTGCCGTATACCAAAATATCGGGAACAGTGGCAAATAATATAGCGAATTACGATATTCTATTGAAAGACGCAAAAAATAAAGACCAATATGCGATTGGTGGATCGCTTGAAACCAAAGACAATAACAGTACCGTCAAATTAAACTCGGATAATTTCTTGTTGAATTATGAAAAATGGGTTATCCCTAACAATAATTCAGTGGTGCTGAATGAAAAAGGATTATTGATAAATAATTTTAATTTGGAACACAATGGTAGTTCGATAAAAATTCAATCACAACAAAAAACACCTAATGCTCCAATTGCAGTAGAGCTCGACAATTTTGACATTAAAACGTTTACGAACATCATTAAGAAAGAAAATCTTGAAACGACAGGAATTTTAGATGGAAAAGTTTTATTGAAAAATTTAGATAAAAAAGTATTATTTACCGCTGATTTGAACGTTGAAAATTTTACTTTTAATAAAGATACTGTCGGAAACATTGCTATAAAAGTAGATAATAATGTTGCCAATGTTTACGATGCGAAAGTGGGAATTACTGGAAACGGGAATCAAGTTGACTTAAATGGAACCTACAAAGCAGATTCTAGTACATTTGATTTAGTTCTTGATTTGGAACAACTGAACATGAAAAGTATCCAAGGTTTTACAATGGGTAGTTTGACGAAAAGTGAAGGGTTTTTATCTGGAAGATTCACCGTTAAAGGAACTCCAGATAATCCAGCCGTTAATGGAGATTTGAGCTTTAACGAGGTTGGATTTAATGTAAAACAATTGAATTCAAATTTTAAAAACATCAATGATAAAATCGTCATTAATCAACGTGGGGTTAATTTTGACAACTTTGAAATTAGTGATGAAAACAACAATAAACTTATTGTAAAAGGAGATGTTCTAACTCAAAATTTCCGTGATTATGGATTTGATTTGAACATTGAAGCCGCTAATTTTAAAGCTGTGGATTCAGGTCCTGAAGACAATGATGTGTATTATGGGAAGTTGTTTATGGATACCGAAATTTCAGTAAAAGGCGACTTAAATCAACCTATTATAGAAGGTACAATTAGGATAAATGAAGACACTGATTTCACTATAGTTTTACCACAATCTGACCCATCAATTGCAGATAGAGAAGGAATTGTAGAATTTATTGACCAGGACAATCCGCCGATGATTAAAAAATTGACGGTTTCTGATACGTTAAGTCAGACGAAGTTAAGAGGAATTATCGCATCAGCAAATATTGAAATTGTGGAAGAAGCTGCGATTTCAATTGTGATTGACAAAGGGAACGGAGATTTCTTAAAATTAAAAGGTGAAGCGCAATTAGCAGGAGGGATCGATGCATCTGGTAAGACCACTTTAACCGGACGTTATGAATTTACCGAAGGAAGTTACGAGATGACTTTTAACGTTATTAAAAGAAAATTCGACATTAAAAAAGGAAGTTATATTCTTTGGACTGGCGAGCCAACTGATGCTGATGTAAACATTACAGCCATCTATAAAACCGATGCTTCCCCAATTGATTTGATTGAAAATCAACTAGACGGCATGACAGCTAGCATTAGAAATACGTACAAACAAAAGATTCCATTTGAAACGGAGTTGATTATGAAAGGTGAATTATTGAAACCTGAAATTTCTTTTGACATCATTTTACCTGACGGAAATAATAGCGTGTCAACAGATATTATTAACGCTACGAAAGCGAAACTAGCAGAAATCAGACAACAACCTTCAGAGTTAAACAAGCAGGTTTTTGCATTATTATTACTGAATCGGTTTATTGGTGAAAATCCATTTTCAAGCGAAGCTGGAGGAAGTGATGCCAATTCCCTTGCTCGTCAAAGTGCTAGTAAAATTCTATCGCAGCAGCTTAATAATTTAGCAGGCGATTTAATTGAAGGGGTCGAATTGAATTTCGATTTAGAGTCAACCGATGATTATACTACTGGCCAAAAAGAAAACAGAACCGACTTGAATGTAGGGGTTTCAAAACAATTGTTAGACGACCGATTAACCGTTACTGTTGGTAGTAGTTTTGGCTTAGAAGGACCTCAACAAGCCAATCAGCAAACCAATAAAATTGCGGGAGACGTTACGCTTGACTATAAACTTTCAAAAGACGGACGTTACCGTGTTAGAGCGTATCGAAAAAATGATTACCAAGTGGCATTACAAGGGCAAGTTGTAGAAACAGGTGTCGCATTTATCATCACGTTTGATTATGATAAATTTCGCGAGTTGTTTCACAGAACGGAAGAAGAAAAACAGGCGAAAGCTAAAAGCAAAGAGCAAGACAAAATCAGAAAGGCGAAAGAAAAAGCAGCTGAAAAAGAACAAGAAGACGATTCCCAAAAAGACAACTAATGAACAGTAAACAGCTCCTATATTCGGTATTATTTTTATTTCTGTTGAGTTCATGCAACACGTATAAGTACGTACCAGAAGGTGACTTATTATATACAGGTGGAAGTGTAAAAGTACAAGATTCACTAGTTTCAAAAAAGCAAAGAAAAGCTTTACAGAGTGAAATGGAAGACATGTTACGACCGCTTCCCAATAAGACATTCTTAGGTTTACGACCAAAACTATTCTTCTATAATCTAGTTAGTGAAACAAAAAAGGACAAAGGTTTTAAACATTGGGTGAAATACAAGTTAGGCGAACCACCGGTTTTGTATAGCAAAGTGGATTTAGATTACAATGAAGATATCTTACGCAATTACAGCGAAAACAAC
Organism: Flavobacterium sp. SM2513; assembly: GCF_050908145.1. Taxonomy (GTDB): domain Bacteria; phylum Bacteroidota; class Bacteroidia; order Flavobacteriales; family Flavobacteriaceae; genus Flavobacterium. The sequence goes on from NZ_CP194228.1 coordinate 3,585,178, forward strand.
GGCTATTTCAAAACGAAAGTTGAATCAGACAGTACACGACGCGGAAGAAAAGCTAGTGCAGAATATAGCGTAGAACCGCGAAAACAATACAGAATTAAGTCGGTGACATTTCCTGATGATTCGACTGCGATTGCAAAACAAATCAATAGAATAAGTAGACGTTCACTTCTAAAACCAAATAGACCCTACAACTTAGAAATCATTAAACTAGAGCGTCAGCGAATTGACACCCGCTTAAAGGAAAAAGGGTTTTTCTACTTTTCGGAAGATGATTTGTTAATCCAAGTGGATAGTACGGTTGGTAAATCTGAAGTTGATTTAATCGTTAAGATTAAGGAGCAAACCTTAGATAAATCGTTAGAGCAATACCGTATTAATAATATAATCGTCTATCCAAATTACAGTATCAACGACACTATTTTTAATACTGAAAAGAACGCAATAAAGCACAACGACCTTACAATTATTGACGAGGAAAATATATTTGACCCACGTGTTTTCGACAGAACCTTGTACTTTAAAAAAGACGATTTGTACAATCGAACCGACCATAATCTTTCGCTAAACAGGTTAGTCAATTTAGGAACGTTTAAATTTGTAAAAAATACCTTTAAAATCGCTGATACAACCGGAAATTATCTTGATGCCTACTACTATCTAACGCCTCTCCCTAAAAAGTCTATCCGACTGGAAGTGTTAGGGAAGACCAATTCTGCTAACTATTCGGGAACAGAACTTAACGTAAATTGGAGTAACAGAAACACCTTTAAAGGAGCTGAGTTGCTAAGCGTTTCTGTTTTTGGAGGTTTGGAAGTGCAAGTTTCAGGACAAAATAACGGTTTTAATGTCTATCGTCTAGGTGGCGAAACAAGCTTAATTTGGCCACGATTCATTGCGCCAATCAAGTTAAATTCTGCAAGTGGATTTGTGCCAAGAACCAAAGCATCTCTAGGTTATGAGTTTCAACAACGGGACAAATTATATTCCCTTAACACCTTCAAAGGGTCATTTGGATACATCTGGAAAGAAAACATTAGGAAAGAACATGAATTGAAAGTGAGTGAAATTACCTATGTTAGTCCGATGCATGTAACTTCTTTATACCAAAGTCAGATTGACGAAAATGAAGCTTTAGGAAAGGTAATCGAAAAGCAGTTGATATTTGGTCCAACGTACTCCTACACCTACACGAATACCATGCAGAAGCGGAAGAAGAACACCATGTACTTTAAAGGTGATTTGGAGCTTGCGGGAACAATAGCGGGTTTAGTTACAGGTGCTGATGCCAATAAAGAAGCACCGAAGGAAATACTAGATGTCCCCTTTAGTCAATTTGTGAAGTTACAAGCTGAGTTTCGGTTCTACCATAAGCTAGGAAAGAACAGTGAAATTGCCAGTAGGGTAATCGCGGGAGGTGCTTTCGCCTACGGAAATTCGACGACGATTCCTTTTATCAAGCAATTCTTTATTGGGGGAACCAACAGTATCAGAGCTTTTAGAGCACGCTCTATCGGGCCTGGGTCTTTTATCCCAGAAGCTACGGGCGGGTTCCTACCCGACCAATCGGGGGATGTTAAATTAGAGTTCAGTACAGAGTACCGTGCTAAAATTTACAGCGTTGTCAACGGTGCGGTTTTTCTCGATGCAGGAAATATATGGTCGCTTGAAGATGGAGTCGACAATGGTACGGGAAACAGAAAATTCTCTAAAAAGTTCTTTGACGAAATTGCAGTTGGTGCAGGTGTTGGTCTTCGGTTTGACTTGTCTATTTTAGTATTACGTACTGATTTTGCTGTACCTTTGCGATTGCCTTACGGTGCTCTTTCTGACCGTTGGGTTCTTGATAACATCAACTTAAAGTCAGGTGTGTTCAACTTGGCGATTGGTTACCCATTCTAAAACTTTTTGATGACAAGCTACACTAAATACAACTTTCATAAGTACACATTCTGCATTTTTACCGAAGTCCCTGCCGCTGAAGTTTCAGCGTTGGCGTTGCACTACACGAGTAAGTCAGGAAGCGAATACTCCTTTACCAAGGAAGGTGTGTATCGAAAATCAAATCATTGGGGTCGTGCCGCTAACTGCAAGTGGCGTTTGCAAAGCAAAGGTCTTGACGAATCTTCGAGAGTGAAAGTAGGTTTTGCCCTCTGGACAGAATTCCACGCTATTAATGAAAATGACAAGTTATACTTTATTGAAGTCGATTTCGATAATGAAGCTGTACAGTACTACCACAAAAACACGTCTGACAGTCAAACGAATTACTTGAGAACTGCAGCTGCAACAACTAAGCGGGTGAAAGAGATTCGGAACCTGTTGTCCAATACCAAGAAGTTGACGTATTGGGACGCGGAGGAAGACCTTGAAAGCCTTCTAAGTAAGGTAGTGCACTTATTAATAACTACTGATTTTAATTTATTACAAATCAAAAACGAGTTACTTAACCCGTAAGCTATGAGAAGTAAATAGCGGTAAATATCAAGTAACCTATCAGCAGTATTGCCGAAATAATGTTTCTGTTCATGTCAATGTGCTTCCTGCTGATGACTAAATTCTTTCTGAGTTTCTTTTCTATCTTTTCCATGATGCTCGTTTTTAAAAGTATTAGACAAATTTACGACGCCACCACCCCCTATCGGTTACACATAAAAACTATTTATTTATAATATTAATTGGTTGCAAAGCCCGTTGCCACCCCTTTTTATTAATATCAATGTGCATTTGTAGGTAATCTTACATTTTAATTTTTAACTTTACGCTGTAAATCGCATCCTCTTATGAAAATCATCAAATATGTATTCCTTTTACTGCTTTTAGCAATTGTAGGAATCTCTGTTTATATCGCTACACAAAACGGTGAATACACCATCAAACGTTCCACCTTTATCAAGGTACCTAAAGAAATTGTTTTCAACTATGTGAATGATTACAGAAACTGGGACCAGTGGCTGGACTTAGATGCCAACCCTGCTGACGTGAAATACAACTTTCCTGAAAACACCATCGGACAAGAAGGCTCTTTTTCTTGGAAAAATGGCGGCCAGGAGGGGCAATTTCAATCCCTTTTTGTAAAAGAAAACGACAGTATTGCACAAAAACTTATCATTGATGGACGACCTTCCAAGTCGGCGTTAACCTTAAAGGACTCTATTGGAGGAACGCAATTGAACTGGATTGTAACCGGTAGCGCCACTTTTGCCACTAAAATCAAAGCAGCATTCAGCGGAGGTGTCGAAGCCTATGTTGCCAAGATGTTCCAGAACAGCTTAAACAACGTGAACACCATTATCACCAAGGAGATACGCGAGTTTTCCATCGAAATCATTGGCGAAGTACAGATTGACAGTGTTTATTATGTGAAACAAACGGCTACTGTAAAAGTACGCGACATGAACTCCCGCATTACCCCAATGCTGCAACGCATGCACCAGTTTTTCAAAAACGGTAACATGGTTATGAACGGAAGCCCCTTCGTGATTTACGAAAGTAGCGATGTGGCTAACGGTACCATTACCTTCTCGGTGTGTGGTCCTTTAAAGGAAGAGATTTTCGTGTCAGAACCAAGTGATGTTTCCATTGCTAAGTTGCAACCTTTTACTGCTTTAAAAACCGTTTTAACAGGTGATTATTCACATAGAAACGAAGCCATCAAGAAAGCCCTGAAGCACATTGGGGAGAACAACATCAGCCTCAACTCTGCCCTAAAGTACATGGATGTTTATACGGTTAATGCTTCTAATGAGAAGAGTCCGTCGAAATGGGTTACGGAAGTCTTAATTCCTATACAACCCATCGTCGTGGCACCGCCAGCTCCTGTGGTTGTTACCGCTCCTGTGCTTAGAGCGTCTGACGGCGTGGTCGATTAAGCGGTACCTCGCAACCTTTCCTGTTAAGAATCGTGTAAAGTAGTTTACAAACAATAGGTTTTTATTACATTTGCTTTTATATCAAAAAATTAAAGAAATGAATAAAAATCTGATTGCCTTCGTAAGCTTCTTCTTTATAGTTTCTGCTTTTGGGCAAACCAAAGAATTGACTCTAGAAGACGGCGTGATGCAACAATACCGTGCTTTTCGCCCAGACCAAGTACTGGGTTTTCAGTGGGTTCCTGAATCTAATAACTACCTTTATTTCGAGGAGCTTGGGCGAAAACTCATGCTTGCTAACCCTAAAGACACTAAGGGAACGGAACTTGTTTCGCTTTCTGAGGTGAATACCGCATTGAATTCGGAGTTTAGAAGTTTCTGGGGCGTTGAACTCAAGGATGCCTCGACACTTGTATTTTCTGATGGTGCTAAGTACTACGACTACAATTTTACAACCAAAAAAGGAAACCTCATCACCACGACTCCCGATGGAGCTGCAGGACAAACCCTCAACCCTTCAAAGGATTTAGTAGCGTTTACTGAGGCCAACAACCTTTATTTCATTGGCAAAAATAACTCAAAAGTAGCGGTAACTGCCGAAACCAATTCGGGCATTGTCTCTGGACAGACGTATGCGAGAAGTGAGTTTGGCATCACGCAAGGTATCTTCTGGTCGCCTAAATCGACGTATTTGGCATTTTACCAAAAAGACGAGACGGAGGTAGCTGATTATCCTTTGCTGGACATCAACGAAACGCCTGGGAAACTAGTCAATATCAAGTATCCAATGATTGGGCAGAAAAGCGAAAAACCACGTGTGGGTGTGTACAATTTGGCTACCAAACAAACGGTTTTCATTAGGCCAAAAGGAGCTGCTGATGCTTACTTGACTAATCTTTCCTGGACTCCAGACGAGCAGTTTGTCCTTATTGCAGAGGTAAATCGCGAGCAAAACGACATGTCCTTGCATTTGTATGATGCAGAAACAGGCGCGTTTGTCCGCACACTTTTAAACGAAAAAAACGACCGTTGGGTAGAGCCTGAGCATCCTGCATTTTTTCCTAGCGCGACGTCTAATAACTTTGTATGGTTTAGTGAGAAAGACGGGTTTCAAAACTTGTACTACTACTCTATCGAAGGAAAATTAATCAAGCAATTAACGGCTAATCAATTTGTAACCAAATCCATTTTAGGTGCCAATACGAAAGCTTCTGAAATCTATTTTGAAGCAACAGGTCCTGACGGGATGAACACTTTAGCCTATAAAGTGACCTTGAAAGGCAAGCAAACTTTATTGACCAAAAACAACGGAACGCACACGGTGATGATGAACCACGACGGAACGTACTTCTTTGATGAATATTCAAACCATACTACGCCATCCAAGACCTTGCTTGTAGATGCTAAAAGTAAAGAGACCGTTTTAGTGGAAAGTCCTAACAAATATAAGGACTATAAGATGGGTGTATCTGAAATCAAAACGATTAAGGCAGCTGATGGAACGACCGACTTGGTTACCCGATTAATCAAGCCATCTAACTTTGATGCTTCTAAGAAATACCCTGTTTTGGTGTATGTTTATGGAGGTCCCCATGCCCAATTGATAACCAACTCTTACCTAGATGGCGCAAGCTTGTGGATGTACTGGATGGCAGAACAAGGCTATCTTGTTTTCACGGTAGATAACCGTGGGTCAGGCGAAAGAGGATTTGCTTTCGAAAGCGTTATTCACGGTCGCTTAGGCGTTCATGAGATGGACGACCAGATGAAAGGTGTAGACTACTTGAAGTCGTTGCCTTACGTAGATGCCAGCCGTTTAGCCGTTCACGGTTGGAGTTTTGGTGGATTCATGACGACATCGCTAATGCTAAGAAAACCCGGAACCTTTACCACAGGTGTTGCCGGTGGTCCTGTAACCGACTGGAAATACTACGAAGCCATGTATGGTGAGCGTTATATGGACACTCCCGCTGAAAACCAAAAAGGTTTTGACGAAGCCAACACGCTTAATTATGTGCAAAACCTAGAAGGAAAGTTACTCCTGATACACGGTACTGCAGATGATGTAGTGGTAATGCAGCACAATCTTGCACTCGTAAAGAAATTTATTGAAGCCGAAAAGCAAATGGATTTCTTCCCTTACCCAATGCACAAACACAATGTAGGCGGGAAAGACCGTGTGCATTTAATGCGAAAAGTACTGCAATATGTGATGGATAACAACAAGTAATATCCTCCTACAAATTAGTATAAAAGTCCTGATTTCTTCATTGAAATCAGGACTTTTTTTGTACTGATAGTTGGTTCTACTGGTTAACAAGAAATGATTATGAGTCCGTTTTTTTACATGGTGCAATGTCTTTGGACGTTATGCAGTAAAACACTTGCTTTACTGCAATGTCTTTGGACGTTATGCAGTAAAACACTTGCTTTACTGTAATGTCTTTGAACGTTATGCAGTAAAACACATGCTTTACTGTAATGTCTTTGAACGTTATGCAGTAAAACACGTGCTTTGTTGCAATGTCTTTGGACGTTATGCAGTAAGTAACGTTACGCGGTGCAATGTCTTTGGACCTTATGCAGTATGTAAAAATTACATGGTGCGAAAGTTTGCTCCACTTTACAGTATGTAATTTTTGGTGCTATATCCTCAATGAAATTACGAGACAAAATAAGTAGCCAAGCCATTAAAGGTTTAGGCGTTAGTCCGCAAGTATTTTATTTAAATTCTAAAGTATTTAAAATTTGGCAAAGCCAATGGAATTTGCAGCACCATTGTTCTAACGAATTTAAGAACACAAGAGTGCTATTCGTTAAACATTTCAAAATTAGAAAAAGGGTTACCTTACAAATTAGTAACTTGAACATTAAAATTAAATAAAACACATTTAGCTATGAAAAAACAAACCATTTTAATCACAGGTGCAGGCTCAGGACTGGGAAAAGGAACAGCAATAGGTCTTGCGAAAGAAGGACACAAAGTAATTGCCGCCGTACATACGTTTGAACAAATGTCGCGATTTATTGAGACCGTAAAAGACTCGGATTATGAAAAAAACATTGAGCTAATAAAGCTTGATATTCTGGATGATATTGATTGCGAACGCGCTTGGAAATACTACATTGACATCTTGGTTAATAACGCAGGCATAGGCCACACAGGACCACTGGCTGAGATTCCTGTTGATTATTTAAGGGAAGTAATGGAGACCAATACGTTTTCGACCTTAGAATTCTCGCAACCTTTTATCAAGAAAATGGTAAAGAACGGAAAAGGTAAAGTCGTTTTCTTATCGTCAATTGCAGGACTTTCAACAAGTCCGTTTTTAGGACCTTATAACGCGTCTAAGCACGCACTTGAGGCTGTTGCTCAATGTTTGCGTGATGAGTTACAACCCTTTGGTGTAACGGTTGCCACTATCAATCCGGGACCGTTTGATACTGGATTTAACGATAGAATGTACGACACGTACCAACAATGGTTTGACGCCGATGAAAATTTCACTTCAAAGAAAGACATCGAAAAAGCCGCCGAAGGAATGGCAAAGAACCAGTTTGACCCGCAAGGCATGATTGATAAAATGGTGGAAGTTATCCCTATGAAGGAGTGGATATGCAAATAAAAGATGGAGTTTAAGTTAAGCGACATTTTTATAATTATTTGATTGATTGTTAAATTCCTTTATTGTCATGTATTTCAAAGCTGAATGTCTTCTTTTTTGATTGTACCAGAGTTCAATGTATTCAAAAACTTGAAGTTTCATTTGTTCTTTTGAAATGAGCTTATTGCCGTAGATTAATTCCGTTTTTAAAGATTTAAAAAAGCTCTCTGCCACTGCATTATCCCAACAATTTCCTGTTCTACTCATGCTTCGAGTTACTTTATATGAGTCTAAAACATTTGCAAATTTGTTGTTAGCATATTGGACACCTCGATCAGAATGAAAAATTAATCCATTTTGCACATTTCTGTTTCTAATTGCCATTTTCCATGATGCTAGAGTTGTTTCATTTGTACTCATTCCATCACTTAAGCTCCAGCCGATAATTTTTCTGTCATACAAATCCATTACCGTTGTTAAATACAAAAATCCTTCTTTAGTGTGAATATATGTAATGTCTGAAACCCATGCTTTTGATGGCTGAGAAACCAAAAATTGTCTGTTTAACACATTCTCAACAAGTAAATAATTATGTTTAGAATCAGTGGTAATCTTAAATTTTTTACTCAACTTACTTTTCAAACCAAGTTCTCTCATATATTTTGCAACTGTAATTCTTGAAATCTGAAACCCTAAAATATTTAATTCCATTGTTATTCGTGGACTACCATAGCGCTGTTTGGATTCAAAATAAAGGGATGTAATTTTTTCTTTTAAAACATTCATTTTCTGAAGTCGCTTAGAAATGGCAGCGATTTTCCACCGGTAATAGCCACTTTGGCTGACTTTTAAAACTTTACACATTTTTTCAATCGGAAATATTTTTGCATGATTTTTAATAAAATCAAATATCATCGACCGCTCTTGGAAAAAATGCCCACTGCTTTTTTTAATATATCTCGTTCTAATTCAGCTTCTTTCAACTTTGCCTCTAATTCGCTAATTAGTTTTTGTTCTGATGTTTGTTTTAAAATTCCATTACCAGGAAAGCTACCAGCACCAAACTTATCGTAATCCTTACGCCACTTATAAAGCATACTAACACGAATACCTAATTCTCTGGCTAATTCAGTTATGTTGGAACGTTCATTGCTTAGTTCTACAGCTTTTATTTTAAACGCTGCGTCATAAATTTTTCTCTCTTTTGTCATAAGTTAAAATTAAGGTTTTTTCTCTTAACTTAAACTCCCAGCTAAATTAGTACATCCAGAGCACACTTTCCGTACCGTTTTTCCAGAAAAGATGGTTGCGATGTGTCAAGAGTACCAAGACCGTCAATACGAAATCAAGACGGATACTATAGACAAGTCAAAGAAATAAAGCTGTTGCTTAACAGGTTCATTAAATTAGAAAAGCCCCAATTCAATTAAGAGTTGGGGCTTTTCATCCTTAACTACCACGCTAATAAAGTCGTTTAGTATACAATCTTCTTAGTAGTCACTTGATTGTCTATTGCTGTTATTTTTACCAATACTACTTGATTGGCAATGTTCAACTTGCTAAATGTAGCAGTTGTTGCATTTACATTTTCTAAAACTTGAATCAAGCTTCCGCGGATGTCGTATAGTTCTACCTTCTGCATTTCTATAGTCATCGCGTTGATAAGGATATCTTGTCCTTCTTTGTACACCTTTACTTTGTTGATGTCTAAGTCGGGATTGTTCGTTTCAAGTGTATTTTGGTACACCACTTCAAAACGGTCGTTAGCGATTCCCTCATTTGCTGTAAAGCTATAAGCCGATTCTTTCACGTTATGAACAAGTCCGGTAAGGTTATCTTTGATGTAGATATTTTGACCTTCAGCAAAGAATCCATCAAAAGCACCTAACGAAATGCTAAACGCACCTGCGGTTTCGGTTTTGAAACCTAAAGCAACACTACTTGCAACGTCAAAAGGCAAGCCTACACCTTGGATAATGTATTCGTTACCGTTGATAAGCGATGTTAGCGCCGTGTTGCTATCGTTAAAATAGCTACTGTCAAATCCGTTGTCTACTCCTGCAGATGTTGCAGCAGTGTAACCAATTAATGTTTGACCTACTAGTGCTGTATTGTTAGACAATTTCAGTCTAAAGCGGTGCATTTCTTGTGTAGCACTTCTTAAGAATACTCCATTACTCTCAAAGTTTCGCATACCATTGTTAAAAGTCAATTGAGTAGCTGCAGTGCTTTTTACAAAAAACCCTTGTCCAGAACCAATATAAGGCTCACTATCAAGTGCATCTTCAACCCCTGAAAGACCGGGCTGTGAACTTACAAATCCCATGTTATTGTAGGTTGAATAACCTGTACCTGCTGCTCCATTTCGCTTTCTCCAATAATAAATGGTTTGCTCTACATCTGGATTCGCACTATAAAATAGAGGAATAATAATTGGTGATGGATAAGGATTTCCTACTAAATTCATTCCTGCATTTGCAGTAGAAAGAGGAACAGTGATTGTTCCATTTTGAGGCACACCTTTAAACACTCCTGAATAAGATACTCCAGGAGTAGCTTCGTCCACATATTCTACCCAGTTGTTAGGCATACGAATAAGATACCCATTGGCAGCTTCAAATTCTTTTGTTAAAACATCAGCGGCTGTAACAATTTCTTGTACATAATCGCCATTTGTTCCTAATGCTGTATCATATGATTTAAATCGGTTGAAAAGTGTTTGCAACGAGAAACTTCTTAAGTTTTGGTTTTCTACAGGAGAAGACCAAAGCGTATAATCCTGACGGTACAATGGAAATGAATTTACATTTACAGTAACCGGTCCCACGTTTTGAACGTCTTTGAACTGAATTAGAACACTATTATTTTCAACCACAAAATCAGTAGCGGTAGCATTGTTAGTGATTTTTCCTACTACACCAACTCCTCCACCCGAATTAACGGTAAGACTTCCGTTAGTTGTAATCACTAATTCACATGCTATAAATTGTTCTTCAATAACTAATGAACCATCAATAATTGCTTTCATACCGGGATGTGGTTCTCCGTTGCTCCATTCGATTCCGTTCCATGTAGTTATATCTAATTCAAATGATTCTAAATCTACCGCTACGCTTTGAGAAAACGAACATTCGCCAACAGTAGCGGTCAATATATATGTCCCTGATGAAGTAACCGATACTTCAAGCTCATCTGTCGCTCCATCAATAACACCGCCATTAGATGCCGTCCATGATAAAGTGGAAAAGCTTGGCAAGTCTTCTATTGAACCCGCCAAAGTTACAGATTCAGTTATACAAGTAACCGCCTCAGCTTCTATTACAACGTTATAATTTAGTGTACTTACAACAGCACTACCCGTCATTACAGTAGTCAATTCAGTTTCAGTATTTGTAGCCAATACGGTATAAGTCCCTGCAGTAACAAAGTTGCCCAACGAAAGTGCCTCACCTGTTCCTGCTACTGCATCACCTATATTAGTAGATGCCAATTGTACTTGATAAGTAACACCAGTCTCACTACCCGATAATTCAATTGCAATTCCCGCACCCGCACCATCAGCACACGTTGATCCGCCTCCTGTAACTGCAAAAGGTACCGGAGCGAAAATCTCAGTTACAGCAACACTGGTTCGCGAACTTTCACACCCATTTATATTAATGGCAGAAACATAATACGTTCCTGCTGTTACTTCAACATCAACAGCTAGAGGCGAACCTCCAGTTGCGGCACTATAATAGGCAATACTCTCACTTGGTGCTGGAACTAAATCAGCAACTGTTTCTCCGAGAACATAGGTTTGTGCTGAAACACTTGGTGCAGCAGGAACTGAAACTCCAGAAGTTACAGGCGATCCTCCAAGCCAGTTGGAGTAAAAAGCATTTGTCAATGCAAAATAGGTCAAAGTACCATTATGTCCGTTACCTGTAGCATCTGTTAATGTAGTTATACCTGCATTGTAAACACCTGCACTTCCTTGATTGAATTTGTAATAAGCTAGTAATCCCGTTTCGCTTCCTTGTAATTCGCAGTTTTTACTTTGGGCAATTTGACTAGCGGTTCGGGCAATGTTCCAAATTCGAACCTCATCCATATTTCCATTATAAGTTCTTCCTGTATTTTGCAAATTTGCTCCAAGAGCTACTTGATAAGTAGAAGTATTTAGTATACCTGTTCCTGTTATAGTCTTGTCAAGAGTACCATCAATATAAATAACTGCATTGCTACCGTTATAAGTAACTGCAACGTGGTGCCATGCACCATCGGTAACGGTTGCAACGGAAGTTACATCTCCAAAAGCACCATTTCCTGCAAAATTAATTTTCCCTGAAGCTGTTAATGCAATACGCCAACTGTTATCTCCTTTAGTAACCAAAGCATCCCATTGTTGGGGTGTGAAATTAGAGTTCATCCAAAACTCTACCGTCATTTGATTGGTAAAATTAAAATCAGTTGAACTAGGCAGAACCACATGATCGGCATTACCGTCAAAATTCAAATGGGTTCCAGTTGTTGGAGCATATACATTGACTACAATTTCCGTCCTACCACTGTAACATCCGTTCGTGTTTTTTTTAGCAACCCAATACGAGGTACTTCCTAATGTAGCAGTAGAGGGTATTGGCGGAAACGGAGACCCATTTAAAGCAGTGGCACCCGTATACCACCATAAATTACTATCGTTAGAAACCGTATTTAAAGTAGTAGCTGTAGCTCCCTGATAATAAATTACAGGTGAGATTACAGTGGGGCTATCCTGAATTACAGTACCGGTAGTTATAGGAGAACCCGAAGCCCAATTGGACGATGGTACATCATACGTTAAGGCAAAATTGGTTAAGGTACCATGATTCGCATTGGTTGTAGCGTCTGTTAAGGTTGTTAGAGTAGGATTGTTTCCTGTAGTTCCTTGGTTAAAATTATAATAAGCAACCAAACCGGTTTCTGTTCCTTGCAACTCACAGTTTTTAAAAGCAATAAAGTCAGCTTGCGTTCGGGCAACATTCCAGATTCTCAAATCATCTATAGCACCGTTAAAATAACGTCCTGCTTCAGCAACACCAGCGTTTCCTGAAGATTCGCCACCTATCATCGTACTGTTGTTCGCATTGTAAACAATATTATAACCGCCTCCTGCATTATTAGTAGAGATTAAGTTCCCGTCCATATAAAATTTAAGATACTGATGGTCATAGGTTAATGCAAAATGATGCCAACCTGCAGAAATTTGACTCAACGGTTTAGTAACTGTAGCGTAGGCACTATTTCGAGCTACAACTGCTGTTAAATTAGTTCCTGAAACACCAATAGCCCAACCACCACTTTGTGTGTTTCCTATCAGTGTAGCGTTATTTGAAATACCACTCCAATTACTGCTGTAAGCATTAAACTCTACCGTAATTGCGTTTGTGGGTTTAAGATTTGCAGTACTTCCTAAATCAACATAATCATTAATACCATCAAAGTTTAGATGCGTGGCGGTAAAGGTTTGTATAACTGTTACATTTACTGAAGTTCGTGTACTTTCGCAACCACTAGCATTCGTTGTTGAAACATAGTACGTTCCAGTTGCTAATGCGGTTGTGCTTGCTAAAGCTGTTCCGTCAGTTACAACGTCATACCATTTTATGGTTGTGCTTGGTGCAGGTACTAAATCAGCTACAGTTTTACCAGTAAAAAAAGTTTGTGCTGATGCTGTTGGGGCAGTTGGTATAGTGTTAGCAGTTATTACTACCGCAGTTCTAGCACTTTCGCAACCATTTGAATTACTTTCCGAAACATAATACGTTCCTGTTGCTAATGCAGTTGTATTTTCTAATGCTGTTCCATTAGTTGCGGTATTATACCATTTTATAGTAGCACTAGCAACTGGAATTAAATTGGCAACGGTTTTGCTTCCACAAAAAGACTGTGCAGAAGCAGTTGGTGCTGCAGGAACTACCACACCAGTAACAATTGGCGACCCAGCCATCCAGTTGGAAGGAGCACCCGAAAGTGCAAAATTCTGTAAAGTACCGTTTGTACCGCCAGAAACCGAATTGGTCAACGAAGTTACTGTAGTGTTTGTACCACCATGCATTCCTTGATTAAAATTATAGTATGCTAATAATCCCAATTCATTTCCTTGCAACTCACAAACTCTATTGCTATTTATTTGTGCTTGTGTTCGTACCACATTCCAAAACCTAACATCATCGATGGCACCACTAAAATACTTGTTTGCCTCTGTAACTCCTGCCGTAGCGGTTGCTTGACCTCCAACAATTGTACTTATACCTACATTATGAATTATGCTTCGATTTCCGCCTACATCATTTGTACCAACCAAAACGCCATCTATGTAAAAACTTATAATTCCAGTACCATAAGTAAAAGCAAAATGATGCCATCCAGCACTAATTTCGCTCAAGGGTTTTAAAACATTGCCATACAGTTCCTCATAATTATTTCTACGGACCCTAACATTCAAATTAGTGCCCGAAACTCCTACAAAGTACCCTCCGAAACTCAAGTTTCCTATCAAAGTTGGTTCATTCGTAATGCTACTCCAATTGGCATGATAGGCCATGAACTCTAAAGTCATAGCACTTGTTGGTTTTAAAGTCGCAGAATTACCTAAATCCACAAAATCATCTACACCATCAAAGCGCAAATGTGTGGCGGGTACATTCATGGTTACCGCTACTGAAGTTCGTACACTTTCGCAACCTTCCGCATTTGTTGCGGAAACATAATACGTTCCTGTTACTAATGCAGTAGCACTTGATAAGGCAGTACCGTCAATGGCTACATCATACCATTTTATAGTCGTACTTGGTGCAGGTACTAAATCAGCTACTGTTTTAAGCGTAGTAAATGATTGTGCAGATGCTGTTGGAGCAGTTGTAAAGTTAACAGTTACTGCAACAGAAATTCTAACACTTTCGCAACCATTGTCATTGCTGGTCGAAACATAGTACGTACCTGTTGTTATAGCGGCTGTACTTGCTAATGCTGTCGCAGCAGTTGCGGTGTCATACCATTTTAAAGTAGCACTCGCAGCTGGAATTAAATCGGCAACGGTTTTGCTTCCACAAAAAGATTGAGCAGCTGCTGTTGGTGCATTAGGAACTACAACACCAGTAACAATTGATGAACCAGACCTCCAGTTGGAATTTGAGCCTGTTAGTTCAAAATTTTGTAAAGTACCGTTTATACCACCAGAAACCGAATTGATTAATGATGTAACTGTTGTGTTTGAAGCTACATTTATCCCTTGATTAAAATTATAGTAAGCAATTAAGCCTGATTCATTTCCTTGCAACTCACATATTCTATTGTTGCTTATTTGCTCTTGCGTTCGTGCTACATTCCAAATTCTTACATCATCAAATTTACCATCAAAATAACGTCCTGAATCAGTACTACCAGCTAATCCTGATGATTCTGCACCTATAATTGTGCTATTGTTCGCAACGTACAAAATATTATGAGCACTTCCTGCGTCATTAGTACCAATCAAATTACCATCCATATAAAACTTAAGATATTGATGGTCATACGTTAAAGCAAAATGATGCCAACCTCCAGAAATTTGGTTCAATGGCTTAGTAATGGTACCATAACTACCATTTCGAGCCAATATCGCAGATAAATTGCTTCCTGAAACGCTAATAGACCAACCACCACTTTGTGTGTTTCCTATCAATGTAGCGTTATTTGAAATACCACCCCAATAATTACTATAAGCATTAAACTCTACCGTAATAGCTGTTGTTGGTTTAAGAGTAGCAGTACTTCCTAAATCAACAAAATCATCAACACCATCAAAGCGTAAATGGTCTGCAGGAAGATTTAATACTACAGTTACAGGAGTTCTTACGCTTTCGCAACCGTTGCTGCTAGTTTCTGCAACGTAGTAGGTCGTGGAAAATATTGGATTTGTACTGTTTTGAGGTAGTGTTGAATTTGCAGTTAGATACCATTTTATAGTTGCACTTGGTGCAGGAGTTAAATCCCCAAATGTTGAAGCAGTAGTAAATGTTTGAATAGCATCGACTGTTGGAGCACTTGGTGCAGGTAAAACTTCAATAGTCATGGTTGTGGTATTGAACGCTGGACTTGCACTTGGTGTAAATGTATAAGTAGTGGTAGCCAAATTATTAAGTGCCGGAGACCAAGAACCTGCAATCCAATTTCCAGAATTTGTAGGTAACGGTACTAAAGTAGCCCCAGAACATTTAGGCTGTCTTTGACTAAAAACAGGTGTCAGACCATTAACAGAATAAAAATTTTGCCAAACCCCTGCATTTTCATAAGCCGCTATACTTGCATCGGCCACATACAATCTACAATATTCCTGATTTGTTGTTCCACTAAACATAAGTGCCGGAAGGAATAATGGTGTGGTTCTAAGACAAATTACGCTGGATAAACTTGGACAATCAGCAAAACTAAGATCCCCTATAGAATTTAAAGAATTAGGAAGGGTAACTGTGTTCAATAAGGTACATCCTTTAAAAGAGTCGAGGCCAATTGAAGTAACAGAATTGGGTATTACAACCGAAGTTAATTTAGTACAATATTGAAAAGCAGATTGACCAATAGTAGTCACCGAATTATTTATGGTAAGGGACGTCAACCCTGTACAAAATTGAAAAGCCCAGTTGCCAATAGAAGTTACAGAACTTGGGATTCCCATTGTTGTTATTGCGCTACAATGTGAAAAGGCAGAATCACCAATAGAAGTTATAGTCGTAGGAATATGAAGATATACTAATGATGTATTACCCGAAAAAGCATTATTTCCTATAGCGGTCACCGTATAAGTATTACCATTGTAGATAACGGACCCTTCAATCCAAGCTTCAAGATATACACCTGTATTATTTCCAACTTGCGCCGTGTTGGAAGAAGTAATATCATAGGTAATGCCCTCATAAAGGAAACTTTGTGCAAAAGCGCCAAACTGCCAACACATCGCTAAAATTAAAAAGTAGAATTTAAGTTTCATAAATCAATTATTTTAGAGTTCTTATGCTGTAAATGTAGTTCTAAGGATAGGTTGCCACAAAAAAATGGTGCGAACTGCAGAACTTTGTATGTGAATGGTAAAAGGGAGCGTGAAAAAGATGTTTTTTGATGCATCACTTTATAAAATAGGTAATTCAAAATTGATACGCTTTTAAAAAAAACAAAGCCAAAACTTAGTAAAAAGTTTCGGCTTTGGGTCAAGATGCATCTGGAGTTTATAAAATAAGGTGGAGCGGTTTTTAAAATACAAAAACAGCTGAAACAAATACCTATTGCAATCCTAGATTCATGCGGAATGACAAACTACGACGTTCGTATTACATACAAAACAAAACCACTGTTGAATACGTATTTATTTGTCACTCCGGAGGAGTCTACTACTATTGCTACGATTTATTTTGGCACAAAAAAACCTCCTGATTTTATTAGCAAAAATCCTTTTTATAAAAAGACGATTGCATCATAAAACAGGAGGCTTATCTAGCAAACCAATACATAAAATTTTTATCCCGTAACAGTAGCTGATACAGCCGTGCTCCACGGTCCTACTTCGCCACGGGTATTTTCCCAGCGAAGTAAATAATACATTAATTTTCCCGACTTACTTACAGGAAACCTGTGTATGTAAGGCGATTTAGAAACGGTTGCTACAAAAGTTAACTCGTCAAAATTAGTGATAGGCGTGTCCTCTTTGCTCCAAATTTGACAACCTCTTACTCCTTTTGGCTTTCCATGTCCGCCACTCTCGTTGCTACACGTTATTTCATGTTCCCAACGGTTACTAGTATTTACCTGACCTACAGGTCGAGTAACAGGCACTGGTGCAGGCGTTTTTGAAGTACTAGGCGCTGCAATATTCAACACATTTCGGTCTTCAATTGTTAAAGCGCTTTGCGGTATATCTGCAAAAATAAGTCTCATTTCTGCTTTCAAATTTTCTTTAGCAATATCTTTATTTTCAATCACAGTTGGAGTCTTGCTATTTTTACTTTGCGAAAGCGGGAAAATACCGTTCCATACTTCATGTAATACAGATACTGTATCTTGATGTATAGTAGATACATTCAGTCGTTTGCTATCCTTCAATAATAGAGGAACAGCTTCTTCAAAATATCCATTTAATTCGATATCTTTACTAGGAAAAGGTGTTTGATTAGGCATATTAAAAATGTATTTAATTAATAACTATTTGATTTATAATATTTTAAAATTCAATATTTATTTTAGTGGTAGGTATATTTTTACTTTTTGTATCGATACCAAAAGTTTCTTAACCCTTACCAAAAGTTTCACAACCCTTACCAAAAGTTTCACAACCCTTACCGAAAGTTTCACAACCCTTACCAAAAGTTTCACAACCCTTACCAAAAGCTTCACAACCCTTACCAAAAGTTCCACAACCCTTACCAAAAGCTTCACAACCCTTACCAAAAGTTTCTTAACCCTTACCAAAACCCTTAAAATAAATGAAAGAACATAAAATTTGATTTTTTAAACGTCTCTGTTAGTACGGCAGTTGTTTGGGCAATAATGCAAGTCCTTTGGGAAAAAACCAATTGGTAAGTAAATAACTATAAGAGTTGTTATTTTTAGTAGTTGAAGTTGTTGTTGTCATTTTGGCTTAAAGTTAAATGAATTAGGCGTCTATTTTTACAGTGATTTCTATTAGAGAAAAGCACCAACTTCTTTGTTGATTTAATTTAGATAATTCAGGAATTAATAGATGCTTTTGAATTATGGTTAAAATCTTCAACAAATTTGTTTTGTAAATGTGCGAATTAATTTAATACAAAACACAACCGCTTTGTAGAATTTTAACTACATAAATTACTAACGCTTAGTGCATTATGGTTTTTAAAGTTTAATTAAAGAAATAAACAAAACACTGCATTTTGTGCAAAACAGCACTAGTTTATGTTTAAGAAATTACACAAAATACAAAGAAATAGGTAATACTCTAATTTAGAGGGAAGTATAAAAAGCGAGAAATCAAGTTGTACCTCCCTCCTTTTGTAGTTTATTTTTAACGATAGGTTACTATAAACCATTCACTTATAAAGAAAAATTCGGGTTGAATTATGCTTATTTTATCGTTAAATGAAAGGAACGCGTTTTCATTTTCCATGAAAAGCATACCCATACAACATAAAAAAACCTCCTCATTACTGAGAAGGTTTTTAGAAATTAATGCAATACTATTATATATTACAATCGTGCTGGCATTTTTTTCTTTAATAAAATAAAAGCCGTTGCCATACCTATGATTAACATCGGAATAAGATAATCATTTATTGGTGCTGGGTCTAGTGGTCCATCAACTGGATCAACGTTATCATCTGGGTCTTCTGGTAATTGTGCAAAAGCACCACTTACTGAAAAGAAAAACATCAGTGCTACTACTAATTTTGTTGTTGTATTTACTTTCATCATTCTAAATTTAATATATTATTTTTTTGTTTACTATACCATTTTCTGAAGTTGTAATGCGAACTACCAACATTTGATCTGAAGAAGATAATCCTTCAATTCTAGCTGTTGTAGCATTTACGTCTTCTTGTGTATAGATTACTCTTCCTGCTAAATCAATTAATTCGATTTTAGTCATTTCAACCGTACCAGCATTAATAGTAATATTTTTATCTTTAACTGCTACTAGAATATTTTTAACCAATAAACTTGGGTTATCTGTGCCAAGTGTACTTTGGTACACCACTTCAAAACGGTCGTTAGCGATTCCCTCATTTGCTGTAAAGCTATACCCCGATTCTTTCACGTTATGAATGATTCCAGTTACGTTATCTTTAATATAGATGTTTTGGTTTTCTGCAAACAATCCGTCAAAGTTAGAAAGTGAAATCGTATAAGTACCCGCTGTATTGGTTTTGAAACCTAAAGCTACTGAACTAGCAGTATCAAATGGTAATCCCAATCCTTGAATAGCATATTCTGCACCATTGATAAGTGAAGTTAATGCAGTTTGACTATCGTTAAAATAACTACTATCAAATCCGTTATCAACGTCAAGTGTTGCTCCATTCACGTACCCTACTAAGGTTTGTCCTATAGTTCCAGCATTGTTAGAAAGATTTAACCACATGCGGTGTTTTTCTACAGATGCAGTTTTTAAGAACAATCCGTTACTAAAAGGAATTCTCATCTGATTAGTAAAGTTGAATGTAGTAGCACCTGTACTCTTGATAAAAAATCCTTGTCCAGGACTGATTACTGGATTATCTTCGAAATCAGTACCGAAATCATTTAGTTCCGCTTGTGCACTTGAAAAACCTAAATTATTAAAAGTTGCATATCCGCTACCAGCGGCTGCATTTCTTTTTCTCCAAAAATAAATGGTTTCGTCCATACCTATTGTTTCATCAAAAAGAGCGTAGACGGCAAGTGGTGAAGGATAAGGATTTCCTACTAAGTTGAATCCTCCATTAATTGTTACAAGAGGAACTGAAATCGTACCATTTTGAGGTACACCTGTAAATACACCTTGATAAACAACTCCCGGAGTAGCTGGATCTACATACTCTGCCCAATTGTTAGGACTACGAATAAGATACCCATTTGCCGGTGCAAAAGTTTTATTCAACACATCTGCTGTTGTAAAAATTTCTTGTACGTATTCACCGCCTGTACCTAAAGTAGTATCATATGACTTGAATCTGTTAAACAATGTTTGTGGAGAGAAACCTCTTAAGTTTTGATTTTCTACTGGAGAAGACCAAAGCGTATAATCTTGACGGTACAAAGGATACGACGTTACATTTACAGTAATTGGTCCTACATTTTGCACATCTTTCATTTGAGCAAGTGCTGCCGCATTTTCTACTACGAAATCAGTTGCTGTAGCGTTGTTGGTAATTTTTCCTACTACACCAACAAATCCAAATGGTAATACAGTAAAGCTTCCGTTTTCGGTAACCTCTAATTCACACACTATAAAAAATGATTCAATAACTAAATCACCATCAATAATGGCTCTCATACCTTCTTCAGGTTCTCCGTTGCTCCATGCTTCACCGTCCCATGTTGTTTCCTCCATAGTCACGTTATTCAAATCAACCACAACGTCTTCTGAAAATGAACAGTCGCCTACAGTAACTGTAAGTGTGTATGTCCCTGATGCAGTAACTTCCGTTTCAAGTTCATCAGTAGCGCCTGTAATTACACCACCAGTACCGGCAGTCCACAAATAGGTTGCTTCAGATAAAATTTCATTTGCCATAAAATTTGAAATGACAACAGTAGCACTCCCACCATAATTATCAGTGGTAGTCATTCTAAAGGCAAAAACATCACCTTCTTCCACATCAAGACTTACTGAACCTGATTGTGTATTATTTCCATTTATAGCAAAATCTGTTAAATATTGAGACATACCATTTAATACATATTCAGGTTGGTCCACTAGCGGTCCATTATCCGTAGTGTCATAATTCCAGTTAAAACTTATAGTTCCATCTGCAGGGATAATAATACTGTAGTCTGTTTTTCCTTCAGTACCCGACGAATTATTTCCTCCAATAATGGAGATTGATGCTGGAGCACTAGATGTAGTAGCGCTTCCGTTTGCACTTGTATTTGATAACGTCCAATTTTCAGGCGAATAAGCACCTTCAAAACCCATAGCGTTTTGGCTTCCTTCTCCTGCAGCTTGCACTGTTGCTTGTAGAGTAACGACTTCGTCCATACAAGTTATTAGAGGTTCAGTAATTGTTACTGTATAATTTACAATGCTTATTACTGCTTCGCCCGTCATAGTAGCTGTTCCTGCATTAATAGCATGAGTAGCTTGAACAGTATAAGTACCTTCTGTAGAAAAACTTCCAAAAGAAAGTGCTTCTCCTGTACCTGCAACTGCATCAGCTGCATCCCCTCCATTTATTTGCAGTTGATAAGAAACACCCACTTCGCTATTCGCTAAACCAATAGCAACACTTGCATCAGGACAAATTGGTCCGCCACCTGTAACTTCATACGCTACAGGAGCTGGTGAAATATAAGCCAATATTTGTTCTACAGAAGTAGTACAACCATTAGCATCAGTAACAAAACAAGTATACGTACCGGCACCTAAACCTGTAATAGAAGCAGTAGTTGCACCATTACTCCAGTTGTAATTATAAGGTGTAGTACCGAAAGATGCGGTACCGCCCGTAGCTGTTGCAGTTAAAGCACCCTCATTTCCATCCATTGTAGTAATTTCTGAATCGATTGTTGCAGTTGCGGATAAAACAGTAGGTTGCGAAATTGTAAAAGTCATACTCGTAACCTGACATCCATTGGCATCCGTTACCTGACAGCTGTAATCTCCTGCAGTAAGCCCAGTTATACTAGTAGTACCGTCACCCGTAGGGGTACCCGTCCAGTCATAGGTATAAGGAGCTGTTCCGCCCGTTGCAGCATAAACAGCAGCTGCCCCAGTAGCCATACCATTACATGCGATATTGGTTTGACTTGCAGGAGATGCTACAAGACTACTAACATTTATTGTTATTGTAACACAGTCTCCAGGAGTAACACACCCACCTTCTCCTCTTACATAATAAGTTGTAGTACTTGATGGGTTAACATTTATACTAGATTCTGTTGTTGTAGCAATTAATGTTCCTCCACATGATGCAGTATAAATAGACCATTGCGTGGCATCATTTAAATCTCCAGAGATATTTAAAGTTGTAACACCTCCTGAACAAATTGTTGTGTTTGTCGCACTTAGCGTTGGCACCGTTGGGCTTGTACAAGGAGTTTCTAAACCACTCAATACCATAGTATCAAGACCCATCGGACTGTTGTCGATATTACTAAGTGTAAAAGAAGTAACGCCTGTCCAGTTAACTGTAACAGTTTTACCAATGACACCATCTTCTGCGTATATAGCGCTACTATTTGAACCTCCTGTTGGCGTAATGAGCACTACACCACTACTACCACCATTTACATTAAGAATATGCATACTAGTAATATCAGCAGCAGCACTAAAACTTACTGTTAAAGTCCCATACCCCCATACATAATTACCAGCAGTACCGGACCAACCACCAGAATTTGAGCATTTCACATCTGTAAAAGAATTTGTTACCGTAGCAGTAACACCACTAACCGTTTCTGCCAAACTTGGCTCACCGTTAGTAAGTGTTACTGAATCCCACGTAACCGTGCTTTGCGCATTTGCATTATGCTGAAACAGCAAAGCAAGTGCAATCATCAAGTAAAATAATTTTTGTTTCATACTATTATAAATTTTAGGGTTGTAAAGTTCCAAAGCTAACTTTATCATCTCCGAAATCAAAAAAAATGGTGTGAAATGCAGAACTTTGTATGTGAATGGTAAAATTGAGGGTAAAAAAGGTGTTTTTTGGTACTTGTTGAACTATTAAATTGTTTAAAAATTACAGCAGTATCCATGCAAAAAGCCCCAACTTAATTAAAAGTTGGGGCTTTGCTCTGCAAAAAAACTAACTAATATAAAAACTCTTCTTTAAAATACAATCTTCTTAGTGGTTACTTTATTATCAACCGATGTGATTTTTACCAATACCACTTGATTGGCAATATTTAACTTACTAAATGTAGCCGTAGTTGCCTTTACATTATCCAAAACTTGAATCAAGCTTCCGCGGATGTCGTATAGTTCCACTTTCTGCATCTCCATAGTCATCGCGTTGATAACGATGTCTTGTCCTTCTTTATACACCATTACTTTGTTGATGTCTAAATCTGGATTGTTTGTACCAAGCGTTGAATTTTGGTACACCACTTCAAAACGGTCATTAGCGATTCCTTCGTTTGCTGTAAAGCTATAAGCCGATTCTTTCACGTTATGAACAAGTCCAGTAACATTATCTTTCAGATAAATGTTTTGACCTTCAGCAAAGAAGCCATCAAAAGCACCTAATGAAATGCTAAATGCACCTGCGGTTTCGGTTTTGAAACCTAAAGCAACACTACTTGTAACGTCAAAAGGCAAGCCTAGACCTTGGATAATGTATTCACTACCGTTGATAAGCGATGTTAGCGCTGTGCTGCTATCGTTAAAATAACTACTATCAAATCCGTTGTCTACTCCTGCAGTTGCTGCAGCGGTATAGCCAATTAAAGTCTGCCCCACTACGGCTGTAGCGTTAGACAAGTTCAACTTAAAACGGTGCAATTCTGGTGTTTCTTGTCTTAAGAACACCCCATTGCTTTGAAAGTAACGCATCTCATTGGTAAAAGTCAACTGGGTAGCTCCCAAGCTCTTTACAAAGAATCCTTGTCCTGGATTGATAGCAGGTGCTGATTCAATAGCGGTTTCAATAGCTGAAAGCCCCGGTTGCAACGTTACAAATCCCATATTGTTATAGGTTGCATAACCTGTTCCTGCCGCTCCATTTCTCTTTCTCCAATAATAAATGGTTTGCTCGATGTTCGGGTTACTACCAAAGAATGCTGAGATTATAATAGGCGATGGATACGGATTTCCTGTTAAGTTCATTCCACTATTCGTCGTAGATAAGGGTAAGGAAATCGTTCCATTTTGAGGTACACCTTTAAATACGCCACCATAAGAAACTCCAGGAGTTGCTGCATCTACATATTCTGCCCAGTTGTTTGGCATACGAATTAGATATCCATTGGCTGCTGCAAATTCTTTAGTTACTACATCTTGTGTTGTAAAAATTTCTTGGACATATTCTCCTACTGTTCCTAAACTTGGGTTGTAAGAAGAAAATCTATTAAATAAGGTCTGTGGTGAGAAGCTTCTTAGGTTTTGTTCCATTACAGGAGAGGACCAAAGCGTGTAATCTTGTCGGTACAACGGAAATGAATTTACATTCACGGTAACGGGTCCTTCGTTCTGTACTTCTTTTAACTGAACAAGTACACCGTTGTTTTCTACAACAAAGTTAAGTGCTGCAGCATTATTGGTAACTTTTCCAATCACACCTGTATAAGCGCCAGACTGCACAGTCAAACTTCCATTTTCAGTAATAACTAATTCGCAAGCTTCTAAAGCTTCGTTAACTATTAAATCACCATCGATAATCGCTTTAACACCGATATGTGGTTCTTCGTTACTCCATGCTGTTCCGTTCCAAATTGTAGTAATCAAGGTTGGATTATTTAAATCAACTGTTACACTTTCTGAAAAAGAACAATTGCCTAAGGTAGCCGTCAAAGTATAGGTTCCTGATGAAGCCGCTTCTATTTCAAGTCCTGATGTCGTTCCCTCAATTACACCACCATTTGAGGCAGTCCATGACAAAGTAGGCGTTCCTATAAGAGACGACGCTACTTTCCAATTAGAAATAGCCATTCCTGCAGCTCCTGAACCATTAGCTGTTTTGTGCATTCGTAGTGCTAGCGTAGCACCTTCCTCTACATGCATCGTTACTGTTCCGCTTTGCTGAGTAGCAAAATTCGTATTATAACCATTCAAAGTACTGGCTACACCATTGTAAACAATTTGCGGAAGGTCATTAGCGGCATTATCCTCACTGAAATAGTTCCAATGAAAGGTCAAGATTCCTGAAACAGGTACCGTAGTAGAATAGTCTGTATTTCCTTCTCCAATAGGACTAGTGCCATCTCCACCCATAATAACGAGATAATCTGGTAAACCATCCGTATCGAAATATCCGTTAGCATTATCATTGGTTAAAGTCCAATGTTCTGGTCCAAACACACCTGTAAAGTCTTCAATACTACCAGTACTTGCATTTAAAGTAACTGAAGTACTCATACAAGTAACCTCAGGTTCTGCAATAACCATTACGTAAGCGGCGTCAGTTATATTCGCACTTCCCGACATTGTTGCACTATTTTGATTATCTGTACGTGTACCAACTACAGTATAAATACCTGTTTCTGTAAAGTTACCAAATGTAAAAGCCGAACCGATACCTATTACGGCATCACCTACAGCGGTAGATCCTCGTTTTAATTGATACGAAACATTCGTTTGGCTATAAGACAAACCTATAGAAACGCTTGAACCTGCACATACTGGTCCACCTCCTACAACTGAAAATAGTAACGGAGTTGTTGGAACATACACTATATCTAGTTCTACAGAAGCAGTACAACCATTAGCATCGGTAATAATACAAATGTACGTATCTGCATTTAAACCTGATATTGAGGCAGTTGTTGCCTCATTGCTCCATAAATAAGTATAAGGTGCGGTACCTCCAGATGCATTTGCAGTTACAGCCGCATCATTTGAAATATAAGAAGACATTTCAGCATCTATAACACCTGAAGCAACAAGGATTGTTGGCTCTGTAATTGTAAAACTTTGCGAAGCCGTACATCCATTGGCATCGGTAATAGTAACTGAATAATTACCAGCTGAAAGTCCAATACGGTCTTCCGTTGTAATGTCTCCACCCCAGTCAAAGGTATAATCCGCTGTGCCTCCTGATGGAGTAAGATTAATGAATCCATCAGATGCACCGTTGCAAGAAATATTAGTAACTATTGCTGAAGCTTCAATTGCATCAAAATAAGGAACTACTACATCATCAGAAAAGGTACATCCATCTACAGTAGCTGTTAAAGTATAGGTTCCTGCTGTAGTAGCAGTTGCCGTAAGTCCATCAGTAGCTCCGGTAAGCACACCTCCATTTGAGGCCGTCCATGCATAGCTTGGTGTTCCTGTAGCAGATGATACAACACTGAAATTAGAAATAGTAACGATTCCAGAGGGGCCTGAATTATCTTGCGTATACATTCTTAATACAAAAGTTTCTCCCGCCACTACTTCTATAGTTTCAAATCCCGATTGAGTATCTGCTCCACTTTCATTAAAATCTGTAAAATACGATATAACACTATTATAAACTATCTGAGGATAATCCCACTCTGGACCATCATTAGTAGTATAGTTCCAATTAAAACTCAAAGTACCACTCGCAGGTACAACAATACTATAATCGGTAGTGCCAGGAAAACTACTACCATTATTTCCACTTGTAATAATAATAGACGCTGGTGCATTAGCCGTATTTACATTTCCATTTGTATCCGTATTTGTTGTGGTCCAATTTTCAGGAGCAAATGCACCTGTAAAATTAGAAAGACTTCCTGTCGTACCAGTTATAGCAACTGATGTACCTGCACAAGCAGTCGCTGGTTCTTCAACCAAAACGATATAACTAGGTGTACTTACACTCGCACTACCCGTCATTGCAGTAGTCAATGTTCCAACAGTATTTTTAGCCACTACCGTATACGTTCCTGCTGTAACAAAATTACCCAACGAAAGCGCTTCTCCTGTTCCTGCAACTGCATCACCTACATTAGTAGATGCCAATTGCACTTGATACGTTACGCCTTCTTGACTGTTAGCTAACCCAATAGTAGCCCCAGTTCCTCCAGCACATGTTGTTCCTCCACCTGTAACCGCATAAGCTACGGGAGCGGGTGCATTGTAAGACAAGGTATATTCCGTATACTTCGAACAGCCATTGACATCTGTAATCGTACAACCGTAAGTACCTGAACCTATACCTGTAATTTGAGCCGTAGTAGCAAAATTACTCCATTCATACGTATATCCTGGCGTACCTCCTGACCCACTTGCAGCAAGCCACCCGTCCTGTGACGAAGCAGATGTAAGCGCTTGAACAACCGTTATAGTACCTGACACAGCATTCGCAGGCTGGCCAACATTTATATTTTTAGTTAGGGTACAGCCCTTACCATCGGTGATAAGAACCGAATAATTGATTCCACCCAGTCCGTATACAGAAGCAGTAGTTGCATTATTTGACCATAAATACGTATAAGGTGTAGTACCTCCTGAAACACTTACCGAAGCCATCCCGTCACTTGAACCATTGCAACTTGCAGAAGTAGCTGAAATACCCGCGCTTAAAGCAGAAGGTTCTGTAATTATAATATCAAGAGAAGCACTCCCACAATCATTGGATACCGTGCACTTGTAAACCCCGGCTACTAGCCCCGTTACCACATTTGTGCCGTTACCTGTTATGTTACTTGGTGTCCATTCATAGGTAAGGTTACTACCTGTACCCATTACTGTGATAGCTCCTGTTGCAGCTCCATTACATTTCACATTTGTAATAACTGCTGGAGAAACAGCTACAGGACAACTTATATTAGCTGTTGAAAAATCCGAAGTCACTATACTAAAATTATTCAAAGAAGAAAGACTCCAGTTAGCAGGGTTATTAATCAATGCTCTAATAGCACTAACCGTCCCTGTAAGTGTTCCTGTATATTTAGCATTATCATATTCTGGCCCAGGGGCTGGATTTATTGCTATACAATTTACACCATTTGTCAAACCTGTTGGAAGTACACTTTCAGCACTAATTCCAACAGTCATATAAGTATTCCAATGGGTCGTTGAATTATAATTAAAATCACTATAATCGCCATGTATTGCAGCAATAAAAGTAGGAGCTGAAGGCCGCACTCCCCAAGCACTTTGGTAGGCCATTATTTGATCTCCTGCTGATAAACTAAAAGATGATCCACTTACTAAAGTTACCCCATTAGAAGCACCTGTAACTGTAAACGTATCTGGAGATGTTTCTACCACTGACACAATGGTTCCTCTTGTAGCACCAGAGGGAATCACCCACGAAAGATGGACTTCAGATTGATTTCCCCAAGCTGAACCCGTCCATCCTTCATCTGTAAAGTAAAGGGTTTGGCCCGCCGGCAAATCATTAAGGACTATGAACGCAAATCCGTCAGGACTGTCTGTGTTATAACCAATAAAAGCAATGTCACCAGCTACAATCGAAGGGGCTCCTGCCTGTGCCTGAACATTAAACTGTAAGAATACTGCTACTAAAAGCAACACCCAATAAGTAATTTGTTTTTTCATAAATAAAAATTTAGGGTTCATATCCACCAAAGGTATAGGATAAGGCTGCGAACCACAAAAAAATGGTGTGAAATGCAGAACTTTGTATGTGAATCGCAAGATTAAGCTGATAAGAAAAGTTTTTTAGTTCTATTTTTACAAATTAATTGTCTATAAAACAAAAAGGAGCACTAACGAAGAAAGCCCCAACTTTATAAAATGTTAGGGCTGGATATGCAAATAAAAGATGGAGTTTAAGTTAAGCGACATTTTTATAATTATTTGATTGATTGTTAAATTCCTTTATTGTCATGTATTTCAAAGCTGAATGTCTTCTTTTTTGATTGTACCAGAGTTCAATGTATTCAAAAACTTGAAGTTTCATTTGTTCTTTTGAAATGAGCTTATTGCCGTAGATTAATTCCGTTTTTAAAGATTTAAAAAAGCTCTCTGCCACTGCATTATCCCAACAATTTCCTGTTCTACTCATGCTTCGAGTTACTTTATATGAGTCTAAAACATTTGCAAATTTGTTGTTAGCATATTGGACACCTCGATCAGAATGAAAAATTAATCCATTTTGCACATTTCTGTTTCTAATTGCCATTTTCCATGATGCTAGAGTTGTTTCATTTGTACTCATTCCATCACTTAAGCTCCAGCCGATAATTTTTCTGTCATACAAATCCATTACCGTTGTTAAATACAAAAATCCTTCTTTAGTGTGAATATATGTAATGTCTGAAACCCATGCTTTTGATGGCTGAGAAACCAAAAATTGTCTGTTTAACACATTCTCAACAAGTAAATAATTATGTTTAGAATCAGTGGTAATCTTAAATTTTTTACTCAACTTACTTTTCAAACCAAGTTCTCTCATATATTTTGCAACTGTAATTCTTGAAATCTGAAACCCTAAAATATTTAATTCCATTGTTATTCGTGGACTACCATAGCGCTGTTTGGATTCAAAATAAAGGGATGTAATTTTTTCTTTTAAAACATTCATTTTCTGAAGTCGCTTAGAAATGGCAGCGATTTTCCACCGGTAATAGCCACTTTGGCTGACTTTTAAAACTTTACACATTTTTTCAATCGGAAATATTTTTGCATGATTTTTAATAAAATCAAATATCATCGACCGCTCTTGGAAAAAATGCCCACTGCTTTTTTTAATATATCTCGTTCTAATTCAGCTTCTTTCAACTTTGCCTCTAATTCGCTAATTAGTTTTTGTTCTGATGTTTGTTTTAAAATTCCATTACCAGGAAAGCTACCAGCACCAAACTTATCGTAATCCTTACGCCACTTATAAAGCATACTAACACGAATACCTAATTCTCTGGCTAATTCAGTTATGTTGGAACGTTCATTGCTTAGTTCTACAGCTTTTATTTTAAACGCTGCGTCATAAATTTTTCTCTCTTTTGTCATAAGTTAAAATTAAGGTTTTTTCTCTTAACTTAAACTCCCAGCTAAATTAGTACATCCAAGCTCTTGACTCCTTTGCACTTTCATCCTTATAATTATATAAATTGTTGCCAATACTGATAATTGGAAAAAAAAGAACAAATGCAACTCCAATCAAATTGGATTTCATTCTATTTTTATCTTTAAAAAAGATAAATGCAAGAGCATAAAAGAAGATGATATACAAAAAGCTGTAAAAAATTATATCTTCTCGATAGGCGTCTTCTGTAAATAATCTTGGAAGTGAGTCGAAAAAATTCCAATCATTTTTTCTGTAAATACCATCTACAAGAAAATAACGTGAATTAATCATAATGTCCTGTCTTGTGCTTACTAGACATTTATAAATACTAAATGCAAAAACAAAAAATGTAAATAAAATACAAGTATTGCATTTGTAAAAATTATAAAAATACCTTGACAACTTTTTTTTGATGTTTTTCGTTGCATTACCATTAATTGTAATCATCATCAAAAACAGCAAACAAAAGACTATAAAATTCAACAAGAAAATCAATGTTATAAATTCTAAAATTTACAACATCAGATATGACACCAAATATGGTAACGAAAAAAATGCTAATATTCATTGTTGATTTCTCTCCACTGTATGTTCCACTTCCAACTACCCAAAATAGAGTTGGTAAAAAAAGGACTAGGTAAAAACTTCTAAATCTTATATTTTTAATTAAGAGAACGACAATAAGTAAAAAAAGAATGATTAAAAATATTGACATATTAAGACAGTTTTAATTATAAACATAGATAAAAATTAATAACATTTTGATAGTTCGAAAACTCCAAATTCATTTCTAAACCTAAAAACAAAAAAAAATCTACCTCCTCTTCACCGCTGTCGTGCGAATTCGTTAGCGTGATTTTTTTCAAAATAAAAGAAAGCTAACAACGTTCAATACATTTATCTTTCAATTCTAAATCCAATTTATAAACTACATCCTCTTCGCCTCATTCCAAAAAACATCCATTTCAGCCAGCGACATATCCGAAAGGGATTTGCCTAATTCCTCGGCCTTACTTTCTAAATATTGAAAGCGCTTGATGAATTTTTTATTAGTTCGCTCTAAAGCATCTTCGGGATTTATTTTAAGGAAACGAGCATAATTTATCATAGAGAAAAGTACATCTCCAAACTCTGCTTCCATCTTTTCTTGGTCGCCCGCTTCAATTTCGTCGCGAAATTCTTGAAGTTCTTCTTGCACTTTTTCCCAAACTTGTTCAGGTTCTTCCCAATCAAAACCAACACCTTTTACTTTATCTTGAATGCGAGACGCTTTGACCAATGCCGGTAAACTTTTAGGAACGCCTTCTAAAACTGATTTTTTGCCTTCTTTGAGTTTAAGTTTTTCCCAGTTTCTTTTTACCTCTTCTTCATCTTCCACGACAACATCACCATAGATATGCGGATGACGGTGAATGAGTTTTTCGCAAATTTCATTGCAAACATCAGCAATGTCAAAAGTTTTAGTTTCACTTCCTATTTTTGAATAAAAAACAATATGAAGCAAGACGTCGCCCAGCTCTTTCTTTACATCTTGCAAATCATTGTCCAAAATAGCGTCGCCTAATTCGTAGGTTTCTTCAATGGTTAAATGACGCAAAGATTGCATGGTTTGCTTCATGTCCCAAGGGCATTTGGCACGCAAATCATCCATAATATCTAATAATCGTCCAAAGGATTGCAGTTGCGTGTCTCTTGTGTTCATAAAAATGGTTTTTTGTAAAAATAAGAAATCCTGTCAGGAAAAATTCCCAACAGGATTAAAAATATAATAATTCAGCAATTACTTTTTAGTTGCTTTCTTTTCTTTTGCAGGTGCTTTTTCTTTTACCGGTTTTTCTTCTATAGGAATTTCTTCAGTCAATTCTTCTTTGGCAACTTCTTCCTCTTTTACAGGAACTTCCTTACTTACCATTCCTTTGGCTTGCAAAATATTGTACCAGTTGATTACCTTTTTTACATCGGACGGATATACTCTATCTCTGTCGTATTCGGGTAAAATTTCTTCAAAGTAAGCTAATAAAGTTGCATTGTCTTCTTTATGCGAAATAGATGGTCCTTCATTTTCTTTGATGGCAATGTTTCGCATTACTTCTACTAAAGGTTTCTCTTCAGTATTGGTGTACATTGAAATTTCAGATAGTAAACTTACATTACTTTTTAATCCAACAGTGATTTTCTTTCCATCTACCAATGATTCTGCAACAAATCCTGAACGTGTTTGAACTTGTAACAAATATAATCCTGGTTTTCCGGAGATTGCTAATATTTTATCTAACTTCATTTTTTAAATATATGTGGTTATAAACTTTCTAATTTTAAGAGAACGGTTTTATCTTCCCTTTTTTGCTGATGCAAATTTCATTTTATAGTCTGGACGCGTTTTCCCATCCATGATATTTGCGAGCTTCTTTTTAATAATTTGTTTTTTCAAAGAAGAAATTAAATCGGTAAACAAAATTCCTTCAATGTGGTCGTATTCGTGCTGGATTACTCGAGCAATCAAACCATCATACACTTTTGTTGTTTTGACAAAATTCTCGTCTAGAAATTCGATGGTGATTGTATCATGACGGTAAACATCTTCGCGAACTTCAGGAATACTCAAGCAACCTTCGTTAAAACCCCACTCCTCGCCTTCTTCTTTAAGAATTTTGGCGTTGATGAATGTTTGTTTAAAAGCGGCCAATTGTACTTGTTCGGCCTCTTCCAAATCTTCATCATCACTAAATGGAGAAGTGTCAATTATAAAAAGGCGAATGGGTAATCCTATTTGAGGTGCGGCAAGTCCTACTCCATGTGCATTGTACATGGTGTCATACATATTTGCAATGGTTTCCTTAATGGTAGGATCATTAGCATCAATGTCTATTCCCACTTTTCGTAACACCGGATCGCCATATCCTATTATTGGTAAAATCATTTTTAACGTATTAATTTATACTAGTATAGCTTTGCACAATGTGACTGGCCATAAATATTGGACGGCAAAAATAGTGAAAAAAGATAATAGATAACAGCATTTTTGTAATATAGAACTCTTTTAATTCCCTAATTTTATAAAACTTTAACAGCCTACGATAGTATCTTTGCAACCTATGTTTAAATCAGTCCAGAAATTTACCGCGCAAACTAATTTTACCAACGCACTCAAAATTACAGTTGCAGCCGTAATTCCCGTTATCTTTTTTGCCTATATGGATTTGTTTCTAATCGGTTTTTCCTTTGCTTTAGGTGCTATTTTAACCTATCCAAGCGATATCCCTAGTAATTTAAAACATAAAATAAACGGAATATTAGTTGCCATTTTAATCATTGTGGTTTCGGCAGTTTTGGTAAGCGTTTTATATCCGTATCCCTATATTTTTTATCCTTTTTTAGCGCTAGCGCTGTTCTTTTTATCAATGATATCGGTTTATGGTCAAAGGGCTACGATGGTTTCTTTTTCGGGATTATTGTCAATTGCTTTGGCTTTCGGACACATTCAGCAAGGAATTTCTATCTTGATTAACGGAGGTTATATTTTAGGTGGAGGTTTGTTTTATTTACTGGTTTCACTTATATTTTATAAAATAAGACCTTATCGTTACGTGGAATTACAAGTGTCTGAATGCTTGAAATTAACTTCTAAATATTTAAAACTAAGAGGTGATTTATGGGACACCGAAGCTTCTCGCGAATCTATTATCAAAGAAAAGTTATTGTTGCAAGTGGAATTGAATACCACTCATGAAAACATACGCGAAATCTTAATCAGGAATCGTTCTACCTCTGGAAGTTCCAATCAAAACCGGAAGCTACTGATTGTATTTACTTCCCTTGTAGAAATTTTAGAGTTGGCATTGTCTACTTCTTTCAACCATCAAAAGTTCAACGAAAAATTCGTTGCCTATCCTCAAATTCTTAAAAACTACCAGAATCTTGCATATAACCTAGCCCGAACTTTAAAAAGTATTTCAGTTTCCATCGAAGACAATAAAAAGTACGTTTCTACGCACCAACTCTTCAATGATTTAGAAATTTTAGAAAATGCAATTGTAGAATACCAAACAAACGTTGAAGGCAAAGATGTACAAGAAAACGTCCTGATGTTGTCCAACATGAGGGATTATGTAGAACGGCAAATTGAGAAAATAAAAGTTTTAGAACGTGCATTTACCTTAAAAGTTGACAAACAAGATACCAAACCCATCGAGAAAGATTTAGAAAAATTTCTAACGCCACTTTATTATCCATGGAGTACATTTCAAAACAACTTGAGCTTCTCCTCTACTATTTTCAGGCATTCACTGCGATTGACTTTGACTATTTTAGCAGGAATTGTCATTGGAAATTTAATCTCTGTCGAAAAAGTATATTGGATTTTACTGACCATTGTGGTGATTATGCGACCTGGTTATGGACTAACCAAACAACGTTCCTATCAACGTATTTTCGGAACCGTTTTGGGAGGATTAATTGCTTTTGGGATTATTTCGGTGGTACAAAATCCTTATGCCATAAGTACTTTTGCAGTTATTTCGATGTTATTGGGCTTTACCTTTACACAAACCAATTATAAAGTAGGGGCTACATTTGTCACTATTTACGTAGTGTTTATTTATGCAATGTTAACACCGAATGTTCGCGATGTGGTTCAATTTAGAGTAATGGATACTTTGGTTGGAGCCGCATTGGCTTTTTCGGCCAACTATCTATTATGGCCTTCATGGGAGTTTCTGAATGTTCGGGTGTTTTTAAAGAAATCAATTAAAGCCAATTATCATTATCTGAAAGAAATTTCTACTTTTTATAATGAAAAAGGAGAAGTAACTACTTCCTACAAAATTGCAAGGAAATTTGCATTCATTGAAATTGGTAACTTGATGAATTCTTTTCAACGCATGACCCAAGAACCCAAATCCAAACAGAAACAACTGCCTCAATTGTACAAGTTAGTGGAGTTGAATTATTCTTTAGTTTCGTCGTCAGCTTCTTTAGGTACTTACATTCAAACACATAAAACCACTAAAGCTTCCGAAGCTTTTAATGTGGTGGTAGATGCTGCTTTAAAAAATTTGAATGTTGCCATGGAGACTTTAAACGCTTCCGCAAAAAAACCAGTGAAACCCTATACCAAAATTGATTTGGAAGTGCGTTTTATGGAGCTGAAAAACATTCGTTCAAAAGAAATCAGGGCCAACAGTGCTACTGAAGAAGAGTTTCAACAGAAAATGCAAGAAGCCCAATTGGTTATCGAACAGCTAATTTGGTTGAGTAATCTGTCTGAAAGCATTTTGAAAGCTTCGAGAAAATTGGTGTATGAGGCTTAAAACTTCCTGCTCAAATAATCTTGCAACATAATTGTTGCAGCAATTTCATCTATTAAAGCTTTGTTTTGACGTTGCTTCTTCTTAAGACCACTGTCAATCATGGTCTGAAAAGCCATTTTTGAAGTAAAGCGTTCATCAACACGAACCAATTCCATGTCAGGAAATGTCTTGGTAAATTCGATTACAAATTTCTCAATAATTGGAGCACTTTCTGAAGGTAAACCGTTCATTTGTTTGGGTTCGCCAATGAGGACTTTTTCTACTTTCTCTTTTGAAAAATAAGTTTTCAAAAACGTTAGTAACGTTGAAGATTCCACTGTTGTAAGTCCAGAAGCAATCATTTGCATTTCGTCTGTTGCTGCAATTCCAGTACGCTTGAGTCCGTAATCTATGGCTACTATTCTTGGCATTTTCTTGTTTTTATTTAAAATTACAAAGCCAATAAAGCTTCAATTAATATATCAATTTCTTTTTTGGTATTAAAATGACTGAACGAAACGCGAACCGATGGTTTTAGTACTTCCTCTTGGGTTAGAAAAGCTGCCAAAACATGCGAAGGTCGGGCACTTCCTGACTGACAAGCACTTCCACGGGAAACTGCAATACCTTTCATATCTAAATTAAATAATAACATACTACTTTTGGATGCATCCAAAGGCAATCTTACATTTAAAATCGTGTATAAAGCTTTATTTACAGAACCATTAAAAGCCACATCTGGAAACTTATTTTGCAATTGAGTAATGGTGTAATCCTTTAATTCTTGAATATAGTTTCTTTCTGCCTCTAAATTTTGATAGGAAATTTGCAATGCTTTTGCCATTCCTACAATGTTATGCAACGACTCAGTTCCCGGACGAATGCCTTTTTCTTGTTCCCCACCATGGAAAATAGGTTTCAACGAAAGTCCTTTTCGGATAAATGCAAAGCCAACACCTTTTGGTCCGTGAAATTTATGAGCACTTGCCACCATAAAATCGACAGGGATTTTCTGTAAATCCAATTCCATTTTCCCAACGGATTGAACCGTATCCGAATGAAAATAAACAGCATGTTGTTTGCAAATCGTAGCTATTTCTTCCAAATCTAAAATGGTTCCCGTTTCATTATTTACATGCATTAAGGAAACTAAAGTCGGAATTTCTTCGCTTAACAATTCCATCAAATGATTGATGTCAATACTCCCGTCTGTTTTTATTTTTACAAAATCAACTTGAATTTCCTGGTTCTTTTGCATGAACTCAACAGCATGCAAAACCGCATGATGCTCGACTCTTGTAGTAATAATTCGTTTTACTTGCAGGGTTGTGACGGCATTTTGCAAAACCCAATTGTTTGCTTCGGTAGCACCTGATGTAAAAATAATTTCTTGAGCAGCCACGTTTAAAAGTTGTGCAATGGTTTTTCGAGCTAGTTCCAGTTTACTTTTTGCAGTTCGCCCAAAACTATGAGAAGACGATGGATTGCCGTACTCATTTTGTAAAATCCCCATCATTTCTGTCGCAACTTCCGGACGTAAAGCAGTTGTTGCGGCATTGTCCAAATATATTTTTTCCATGCTGCAAAGTTATTAAATTTTAGCTTTAACAAGGGTTTAGACTTCTCCTATTCTTAATTGCCGATATTTTGTTTATTTTTGCTAGAAATATATAGATACGGATGAAACGATTTTTAGCTTTTTTACTTTTAGCAGTTGTGTTTTCGAGTTGTGATGATGGCGATTTGTCCCAAGTTTCTTTTGAATTTGATGATTCTCTTGCTGTACAATGCGGAACGGAAACCGATGACTTTTTTATTTATAAAACACAAGACCGACGCGCTTTAATTATTCAGTTGCCGGAAATTAATTTTCCAAACCGTATTTCCGCTGATTTATCTACGCAACCCGCTCCTTTAATAATTAATGGCTCAACGGTCAGATTGATTTACAGAGAATATTCTGGTGACGTTTCTCAAAGTACGATTTGTTCTACTGTTCCAGCTGCAAATCCTTATGTTGTGCAGGAACGTGAGGCGACTGAAGGAACCATTACCATTACAACAACGGCAATCAAAACGGAGCCTGATGCAAATGGCACTACTGCGATAACATATTATTTGCATACTTTAGTTTTTAAAGACTTAGTATTTGATTTAGATGATGGAAATAAACAAATAAACGAAGCTTTCACACAAGTTACATATAAAACTACAGCTACTCCTTTCACTCCTTTTGCAGGATTGACCGGTTTGTTTTCTTGTGAAAACGACGACACCTTCTTGTTCAAATACACTGGAAACCAAGCCTTAGTGTTAGATTTAAATAATGATGATGCTGCCTTTTTATTCTCTGGTGAAGCCGGTCCTAAAACCCGACTTATTTCAGCAGAAAGCAAGTTGACGCGTTTCTTTTTCAATACAGACATTACAACTTTAAATAACGATTATTTTTGTGCAAATCTAACTCCAGCAACACCACCAATTACAGATGCTTTCAAAGCAGAAGATGGTGTTGAAAATGTAAGTGGTATTATTGAAGTTACTTCCTTAGCTTCTGACAACGGTTTTAAACATACGATTGTGTTGAAAAATGTTCGTATGGTCAAAGGAACTTTAAAAGTGCAAATGGGTACCGAATATATCTTCGGAGAATTTGAAACTACGAATTAATTTCAATTTAAAATAAAGTATTTTAACATAAAAAAACCATTAAGGAATTCAATTTCTTAATGGTTTTGTCTTTTAAAGTATGGTCGTTCGTTAAGCGTTTTGCTTAAAATAAACTTCAGTCGCACCCGAACCATATTTTTGGTAATTCCCGTCTTTAAATGAAATTGAATCATAACGACCAAGTAAAAAATCTAATTCTGATTTCAGAATTCCCTCACCTACTCCGTGAATAAACACGATTTTAGGAATACGATTTCTGATGGCAAATTCAATATGTCGTTGTGCGGTTTCAGTTTGTAAAGTTAGAATGTCGTAGTTACTCATCCCTCTAAAGTTTTTGACCAATTTCTCAATGTGCAAATCAAATTCAGGAACCGGCACTTCTTTTTTAGACTTTTTCTCTTTGACAAAAGAACGGGCTTTAGGAATTTCTTTCTCCTTCAGAATCTGCGATACATTTTGACCCGATAGTCCCATTTTAAGTTCGTCGCCACTAATTTTGAGTAATTCCTTGCTGTTGAATTTTAATTCAAATCCATCGGTTGTCAATACTGTAATTTGGTCACCATTTACAGCAGTAACAATTCCATCCATAGCGTCATCAAGTACGGTAACTTTATC
The DNA here is from genome assembly GCF_050908145.1 of Flavobacterium sp. SM2513. Lineage (GTDB taxonomy): Bacteria > Bacteroidota > Bacteroidia > Flavobacteriales > Flavobacteriaceae > Flavobacterium. The sequence continues at coordinate 3,623,562 of NZ_CP194228.1, forward strand.
TCCTGTATTAAACATCATCCGTTTCTTTAGTGTTGTCCTTTTTATGTGGAATTCGAGCGTTTAGTTTGTATAACAAAAACATAAAAACTGCTATAGAGCCAACGCTCAAGTATATATTTGGCGTTGCTTTACTTTGTTCGTACAGCAAAAAAACTGCAGCAATAATTACAGCTGGTATTAGTAATTTTTTCATGGAAATTAGTTCCTTATAATCGAATTAATAGCTAATTTAAGTTCCAAAAGTAATTAACTAAAAAATAATAACCTCTAAAAAAACAAAAGTTTCCAAATATTTTGTAAAATTGCAGTAAAACAACCTATAGTGAAACTAGAAGAATTTATGATTCCTTGCTTGAGCAAAAAGCTATTTGGCATAGATTGTCCCGGTTGCGGCATGCAACGGTCTTTGGCAATGCTTATAAATGGCGACTTTAGCGATGCTTTTCACATGTTTCCCGCTATTTTCACAACAATTCCACTGTTTATTTTTATTGGATTGCACTTTGTTGATAAAAGTCGCAATTATACAAAGCTGATTATTCCGTTTGCTATTGTTAATGCCGCTATAATGATTATTGCCTACTTTTACAAATTAACCCATTATTAACCCAACCTTTATTACTTATGGAAAAACAAAAATTACCCAATGCAACCGCAGTACTTGTACTCGGAATTTTATCGATTTTAGGATGTTGCTTTTATGCCGTCGGAATTGTTTTTAGTATCATCGCATTAGTAATGTCTAAAAAAGACATGGCTTTATATGCACTCAATCCGGAAGCGTACGACAATTACGGAAATTTGAAAACCGGTCGCTTATTAGCAATTATTGGATTGGTATTAAATATTATTTCTATAATTACAGTTATTGCTTTTATCGCTTTCTTCGGCTGGGCAGTTTTACAGGACCCTGTTTTAATGCAAGAAAAAATGAGAGAACTTCAAGGTGCTTAATAATTCACTTTTTAATGAATACAAAAAATCCGCTTTACGAATTGTAAAGCGGATTTTTTTTATGTGTTTCGGTATACAATATACTTTTTTACAATATACAGACCTCAGCTCTATTTCTCAAATTCCTTCAACGTATTGATAATAATTTTGGTACAATCCAGTAACTCTTCCTCCGTCATTACTAAAGGTGGAGCAAAACGGATGATGTTTCCGTGAGTTGGTTTGGCTAACAAACCGTTGTCACGTAAACGCATACAGATGTTCCAAGCCGTATCACTGTCTTCGGTGTCGTTGATAACTACTGCATTTAAAAGTCCTTTACCACGAACTAGGGTTGCTATATTTGAGGTATTGATGTATTCTTGCATTTTTTCGCGGAAGATGATACCTAGACGTTCTGCATTTTCAGCTAGTTTCTCGTCCTTTACTACTTCAAGAGCGGCCATTGCAACTGCTGCTGCAACTGGATTTCCTCCGAATGTAGAACCGTGCTGACCTGGTTTGATTACATTCATAATTGCATTATTGGCGAGTACCGCTGAGACAGGATATACTCCTCCAGAGATAGCTTTTCCTAGTACTAGTACATCTGGTTGCACGTTTTCGTGGTTTACTGCTAGTAATTGTCCGGTTCTTGCGATACCTGTTTGTACCTCATCTGCGATGAATAATACATTGTATTTCTCGCATAGTGCTTTAGCTTTAGCTAAATATCCTTCTGCTGGAACGAATACTCCTGCTTCACCTTGAATCGGTTCTACTAGGAAACCAGCTATGTTGCGGTTGTTTTGCAATACGTTTTCTAACGCGTCTATGTTGTCGTAAGGTATGGATATGAAACCATCTGTGTAAGGACCAAAGTTTTTACGTGCGTTTTCGTCATTTGAGAAGGAAATGATTGTAGTAGTACGTCCGTGGAAGTTACCGTCGCAAACTATTATTTCTGCTTGGTTTTCTGGGATACCTTTTATTTCATAAGCCCATTTACGTGTGATTTTAAGCGCTGTCTCAACTGCTTCGGCACCAGTGTTCATTGGTAACACTTTATCAAAACCGAAGTACTTGGTAAGGTATTCTTCGTAAGGACCTAGTTGGTCGTTAAAGAAAGCACGGGAAGTAAGTGTAAGTGTTTCAGCTTGTTTGGTCATGGCTCCCACAATCTTTGGGTGGCAATGTCCTTGATTTACTGCTGAATAAGCTGATAGAAAATCGTAGTATTTCTTTCCTTCTACGTCCCAAACGTATACTCCTTTTCCTTTGCTTAGAACTACAGGTAGAGGGTGGTAATTGTGTGCTCCGTACTTGTTTTCTAAATTAATGATGTCCTGTGAAGTGGTATTTTGTAATACTTCCATAAGATGCTGCTTTTTTTATTAATAGGTATTTATTCCTACTTTTGGGAGAGAAATCATCCTTATATGTGCCAAATTTAGTGATTATTTCATGAACTAATGCGGATTCTGTAAAGATAAAACCCCCTTGTACTTAATAGTGTTCCATGGGATTGGGTATTTAGGGGTCAGTATTGCCTCTGATGTTATTTTGGTATGTAATAATCGAGAGATTGGGCAGGTTTTTTCTGCTTTTGAAACGAGTTCTTGAAACTTTTCGTTAGAGATGTCTTTTATATTCAAGTTTTAAGACTTCTTTTGAAATGATTGAGTGTTAGATGGATTGGAAGATTGAAAGACTTCTGTGATAAAGACTTCTGCGAAGTAATAAATTTGTGTGATGATGGTTGTGGAAATACTTTTTAGGGCAACTAATGTGATTTTTCCTTCGTGGTCGGTGTTTAACTATTGATGTGCTGTTTTAATGCGAATTGTTTTTTTTTATATTTGTTTAATACGGCGGAGTTTTTTGATGGACTGACGTATTAAATAATTATCTTGGTAGCATCCGTGTTTCTCAATAAATCAATTGTTTTGTAACTGATAAGTTGTTGTGGGAACCATATTAAACACTATAAATAATGAATAGACTTTTTCTGCTGCTGCTTTTTCTTTTTACGGCCCCTTTCTTATTTGGGCAAACCGAAGCTTATACTGTTTTAATTACTGATTTTCAATCAAGGTATAATGCTGAAGATTATGCTCCTTTTTGACAGCAGAAAACTCATACATCGACTTACTTTCAAAATCTAGGTGTTTTGTTTGCGAGTTAAACGGTGAACTAGTAGGAATGGCATTTCTTGTAGCAAAAGGAAACCCAACAACTATCTTTGAGTCCGAATGGAGTTATATTAGGATGGTTGGCGTTGTACCTGAATATGGAGGAAATGGACTTGGAAAAAAACTCACACAACTGTGTATTGCATTTGCTAAAGAAAGCAGTGAAAAGACCATAGCCTTGCATACTTCTGAATTTATGGATACCGCTAGAGCTATTTATGAACGTGCTGGTTTTGTTCAAATAAAACAAATTGAGTCCAAGTTTGGAAAAAAGTACTGGCTTTATAAACTTGAACTATAAAAAGTAGGGATTTCACTCAATTTACTAAAAATAACTTATAAATAAATACATATGAAACTAGGAGCCTTTTCAATTAGTCTTGCCGTTAAAGACATTCATAAATCAGTAGCTTTCTATGAAAAATTAGGATTTACCCACAAAGGAGGAAACATTGAACAAAATTGGGTTGTTCTTAAAAATGATACTGCTGTAATTGGTCTTTTTCAAGGCATGTTTGAAGATAACATTATTACTTTTAATCCAGGTTGGGACACCAATGCACAAAACATTACTGATTTTGATGACGTTCGCGAAATTCAAGCGCATTTAAAGAAATCCGGTATAGCGTTGACTCATGAAGCGGATCAAAATACAAGTGGACCCGCTCATATAACGATGACTGATCCGGACGGAAATTCTATTTTAATCGATCAACATAGGTAAATAATTATAGTCCTTCCTTTTCAACATATAGCAGATAAAGCAGAAGTGTAAAAATGTTTTCGACTTCAAAAGGAGGTCTTGAAATTCGAAAGTGTCGATGATAGGTTTTTGATTTATTTATAGAACAATAGTATTTTTGAGCTAGTTTTTATAAATTACTACCCATTAAACCTAAAAGTTATGAAATGGACACATATTATAAAGAATAAAGTATTGGCATCTGTGGCATTGCTATCGCTTTGTTTATTAGTTTTGGCAAGTAATTATATTGACCGAAAACATACTGATGATGTAAAAATGACCATCAGCACCTTATATGAAGACCGACTGATTGCAGAAGTATATATTTTAAGAATGACAAGCTCCTTGTATGAAATTAAGGAAGCCATACAAATTGATGTCGATGCAACTGACAAAGACGTACGGATCTCGAATTATCTTGCAATAATCAAAGAAACCAGTGATTCCTACTTAAAGACAAAGTTTACCGAACTTGAAACCTTAAAAGCCAAAGAATTGATGCAGATCTTGAAAAATTTTGAAATGCATTCATTAAACCATTCACCCATTGCTTTACATAAAGTTGACGAAGCGCTTGTTCTATTGAATGATTTATCTGCAATTCAATTAGCAGAGTCAAAGGAAATCATGAACTATGCTGAGAAATTATACCTCGCTGGTAAAACCTCGTCGCAGTTTGTAGTCGCGCTAATTATTATTATTCTAATAGTGCTTCAAGCAATTGTGTTTAGTTCGAAAACGATAATTATAAAGCATCAGCCTAAATCTCCAAGCCTCAATTAAATCTTTCAATACTTGAGATTGATAACTTTTTCATACTCTTATAGAACTACTTCAAATAAAAAATCCCATTATACTACTAGCGTACAATGGGATTTTTTTGATGGGATTAAGTCTTACACCAAGGTGGCCTCCGAAGTGATTTTAGTATCTAATAATCGTGAAATTGGACAAGTCGTTTCGGCTTTAGTAACCAATTCTTGAAACTTTTCTTTCGAAATACCTTTTACCTTACCTTTTACCATAAGGTGCGAACCTATTACACTTTTGTCTTGAAAATCTATGGCACATTCGGTTTCTAAACTTTCAATTTCAAATCCTTCTTCGCCAATGTAAGCGGACAATTGCATGGTAAAGCAACCTGAATGTGCGGCTGCAATAAGTTCTTCTGGGTTGGTTCCTATTCCGTCTTCAAAACGGGTTTTGAATGAATATTGGGATTTGTCCAATACTTTACTATCGGTAGTTAGTGTTCCGTTTCCTTCTTTGATGGTGCCTTTCCAAACGGCAGTTGCATTTCTTTTCATGTTCGTTTTTTTTTTATTGATTTAGTCAAATTTAATCTTTCTATTTTCAAATAGGAAAGGGTTTAGGGGAAGTTTAACAAGCACTGCTTGTAAGTAGAAGGTCCTGAAAGTAGAAGGTTTTGAAAGCTTAAAATTTGTACCCTTTGTAGAAAATATAAAAAATCCGATAATTATTGTTAGAAAAATTTATTAAATAAAAAGACTTTTATTACATTTACAATTAATCAAAAATAGCTCTTTTTCAGGCGAGTGTAGCTAAACTTTATTATCATGACAACGATTTACAACGTTATTTTATTTTAAAAACATTATCTCAACCGCTTGCAACCTACAAATACCAATATGCTTGATAATCGTTTCTTCAAAAAAATAAGGCGAAATACTCTTTTTGTGCCAATGCTTATCGTGCTTTTTTCATGCTCTTCGTTAATTATTATTAATTATCTGACCATTAAAACGCTATCGGCATGTAGGGCTTACATTGATGGAGAATCACATTATTCTAAAGCGCAAAAAGATGCTACACTGCACCTCATCACGTATCTATATAGCGAGAACAAGAATGAATGGTCCTTATTCAATCAAGAATTAGTCATCCCGGAAGGAGATAAAATTGCTCGATTTACCTTAGAAAACGGTGGTTCCATTGACACTATTGAAGCTGGTTTTAAAACAGGAAGAAATAATCCTAAAGATATTGACGATTTAATATGGCTTTATAAAAATTTTCAATCCATTTCCTTTTTTAGGGATGCAATTATACAGTGGGAAGCGGCGGATCAACTCGTTGATAACTTAGCTGAGTTAGGTAATGAAGTAAATCAAAAGATAGTTGCTAACAATTTAAGTGAGGAAGAGAAGTCTATTTTATTAGTTAAAATTAATTTATTAAGTGTAGAACTTAGCAAATATGGAAATAAATTTGCTGAAACGCTTGCCGAAGGTAGTCGCGATGCTAAAAAATATTTATTACTTCTTAATGTGATGTTTACACTAATTATAATAGGAAGTGTGAGTGTCTATTATCTGCGAATGCTCAAAAAATTAAATCATTCAAAACTAAAAACGGATGCCACAAATTTGGAATTATTAATTGTCAATAAAGAGCTTGACAAGTTTGTTTACAGTGCATCGCATGATTTGAGGTCTCCTATTTCTTCATTAAAAGGACTGATAGAAGTCATGAAATCTGAAGATGATTTGGAACAAATTAAGAGCTACCTGACCCTTATGGATGGAAGTTTAGACAAACAAGACCAGTTTATAAAAGACATTATCGATTATTCCCGCAACAAGAAATCCGAAATTAGTATTGAAAACGTCAGTTTAAAAACGGTTGTGGAAACCTCTATTTCACAAAATAAATATTTGCAGGAATCTAAAAACATTAATGTTTATACCAATTTGACCATTGATTTAATGAACAGTAATGCACTTAAATTAAATATCATCATCAATAATCTGTACACCAACGGGATTAAATATTATGACGCTACGAAAGAAAGACCTTCTATCGCCATAAATGCATTCGAAGAGGACGATTCATACATTCTGGTAATTGAAGATAATGGCATTGGTATCAAACCCGAATTTCATTCAAAGATATTTGAGATGTTTTTTGTTACTAATAACGAAAGTAAAGGTTCTGGCCTTGGTTTATATCTTGTAAAAGATGCCATCGAGAAACTAAAAGGGACGATAAAAATTAAATCAAAAATTGGTGTAGGGACTCAATTCATCATCTCGTTACCTAAAAACTATAACGAACAATCATAAAAATTAGTCGCAACAGTTCAAGATAATGCTTTCTTTGGCTTATTTTGAATTGTTTGCAAGGTTGTTTTGGCATCCCACCCGCTTTAGTGATTAGTATTTGTAGCATTTACTACCACATTTACCTCCTATTCTCATGCAAAAAAGCACTTTCAGGCAGCAAGAGAGCTGTTGTGGTCTCTAAATAAACCTGTTCCAGCTGTTTTAAGTGGCTATTCAAATGCAAAAAAGCATTCTACTGCTGTATGCTATCTATATACAAATGCAAATAGACACAATACACCTGTATTGCACCTAAAAACAATTAAAAATATATAGATTACACCTGTAGTTTAAAGTAATTCTAGTGAAATTAATTAGACTACAACTGTAAGCTTGTTAAAAACAAGTGTATAAAAGTAGCAAACAGCTGTTGTGATATTTAATTCATGTGTAAATAGATACCTTACAGTGTAATAGGTGTTACTTTTTTAATTACATTTGAATAGTCCTGCACGAATGGGTAGCTGATTATCAAATTATAGACGTGTTACAGCAGGCTGATGTAAATACTATTTTCTAACTATCAATTGTCCTACTATGAAACCAGAAAAAACAACCCAAGAAGCAAAGAAACCCGTACACAAACGCTATATTCCTGCCGCAGAAGTCAACTTGGCTGCCGTACTTGCAGTTGTTGCAAGGAAATGGTCAGAGAATCCTTGGCTGGTATTGAGGTGGCTGACTCTAGCAACATTTACCGCAGAAGTAAGTAGCTTCACACTACTTTTAAACCAGCAACAAAAAGCGATAGCGACCCGACCGCAACTTGTGCGAATGCTTAAAAATTTAGAACATCAAATGGATGATTCTTTGAGCTACGTCAAAGGGTATATCAGCGATAAGTTCCAAAAAGAACGTGCCAAAAGTTATTATGCCTCGTTTGGAATTGAGCATCATAAAAACAGATACAGCCTTCCCATTGATAGAGAAAAACGATTAATGTCCTTAAAGTTACTGCTTAAAGCATTGGTGAAAAATGATTTTGAAACCAAAGAATATGGTACCGCATTTTGGACTCCTATCAAAGAGAATTATGAAACGCTTTCAGCCCAACTCAGTCATTTAAACGGGCAAATCTCCTTACAATCGGGCGAAAAAAGATTGCTGAAAGTGAACCTAAAGAAGGGGTTAAACGCGCTTATTTTGAATATCAAATCCAATTACCCGGATACCTACAAACAGGAATTAAGAAACTGGGGCTTTCAGAAGGAGAAGTATTAAATTGTTTTAGGAAAAAGATTATATTTGGGATATAAAATAATATGCAACGGATTGCCGCGTATATCTAAATTGTCGCAAGTATATTTCTAATTATTTTAAACTTCATTGACTCTTGGGATGCAATGGATAAAGGTTTTTGGATGCGAATTGTATCCAGTTTACTATTGATTGTAGCAATGTTACTCACTATAAAAAACAATAAAAATGAAAGCAGAAAATAAAGTGTTTGTAAAGTCAGCTGTAATGACTGGACTGCTGTATGCCGCAATTATGGCAGGATTTGAATACTCCCAAGGAGAGGATTTTAAAATAATGAAGTTTGCTTTTCTTGCTCTATTTTTTGGTTTATCAATGGGTTTACTCTCGAGATATAACTATAAGAAAGGTTTAAGAAAAGCCGATAAAGATGGTTCTAAACCAATTAGTAAATAGAAATAATGATACAAACACTACTATCAAATTTCTGGTGGATTTTCCTTCTTGGTATTGGTATTGGTTTATTCTTGTATAAGAAGTTGAGCAACAACCCAGATGCGGGAACGAGCAAGTATAAAGCCAAAAAAATACTGCACCTGGACCTTGAAACCAGCGGAATTCTTATAATGAAAGCCTTGGAGCAGGCAAAATTCTCTAACGTACACATTAACGACGAGGGTACTGAAATTCAAGCCACATCAGCCTTCTCCATGTCCTCGTGGTCAGAGAATATTAAGGTTACCATACGAAAAGACGAGAATGTAACTAAAATGAAATTCATATCCATTTGTGTATTTCCTATGCAAATTTTCGATTGGGGAAAGAATAAAGAAAATTACAGAAAGTTTGCGAACGAACTCAATAAATTAATTTCTGTTTCATCATAAAAACAAAGGTGTTATCAGCGAAATACAGTATCCATTTAAACAGAAAAAGTCGGTAGTTCACAAAGAACTACCGACTTTTTTTATTTGAAAACTTACATTAAGCCAGTCGCTCTACATTCATAATTTTCATTTGTTTCTCTTCACCATTGAAGTTCCAGTTGATAACATCCCCTATTTTACATCCCACAAGGGCAAGTCCCATCGTGCTCAAAATAGATTCCGTATTGTTTCTACGTTTTGCGCGATCTGGTGCAACAAAAGTGTAAATTTCTTCCTCGTTCGTCACGGTGTTTTTGATGGTTACTTTAGCATCTACAGTAACTACGTTTAGCGGTAGGTTTTTTCTAGTAACTTGTTTCGCTTTCTTAAGTTGCTTTAAAAGTACCTCTTCTTCTTCAACTGTTGCTTTTTTCCGTCTGATATGATCTTTGATTAAATCGTAAATACCAGTGGTCAATAAAATTTCTTGTTGAGCTTCTTGAATCATTTTTTTGTTTGTTGTACCAATGCTTCGAAGGATTTTTACAAATAAACCCAAACCTTCTTAACTCCAAGCTTTACTTGGATTAAGAACGCTAAAAACCGGCTTCGAAAAGCTATTGATGGTTTTAAATAATATAAAGGAATCGGAAGATTTCCCTGTCTTGGGTGCGACAGGGCTTACTTTATAAACTCTTTAGAACATTTTAGAAATGAGTCGTCATGCAAGTGAGACAGTGAAATTAAAAGTCCAAATGCACGAGGTTTTAAAGTAGAATGAAAAGTATAATTCATTGCTTTTTTGTATAAAGCAGCAAGATACGAACTTAAAGTGGGTAACAAAACGTTTTAACAAGTTGAAAGGTTAATTCAAATGCCGAGAAATTATCTCATTTAAAAAGCTTTGAAACTATTCTAACTCTTACAAAGATGATCGGTACAATTTCATCTCGATACTAAACGTAGCGCCTTGATTCTTTCCAGCGCTTTCTGCAATGATAGTTCCTCCAAAACGTTCCAAAATTTGACGTGTAATGTACAAGCCAATTCCCGGTGCATATTCCTCGGAACTTTCTGTCACTGTGTTGAATTTTTTGAAAATATGATCTGCTTGATCGGACTCAAAGCCCATTCCGTCGTCTTTGAAATAAATCATGAGTCTTCCTTGTGATCTTTCGACTTTTACATTTACTTCTGAAGAATCAGACGAAAACTTTATTGCATTCGCTAAAAGATAGGACAAGGCTTTCTGTAAAGATTTAGAGCTCACTTTCAAGCGTACCTCTTGAACATGAATGTCAAAAGTTAAATTAATGTTTTTAGCTTCTAATTTTGATTTAAAGTTTCGTTTTACTTCATTTAGAACATTTTCCACGTTTACTTTTCGAACAACAACTTTTTCTGCATTCAGCAACGTTTCTTCTCTTTGTATTTCAATAAAAGCTTCCACATAATTCAGTTGCTGGTCCATTGATTTAACTGCTGAAGTTGCCATTTCTTTTATATCTTCCTTATCCGTTCCGTTAAAAATATTCTTTATAATTTCAGATGTTTGTTGCGTCTGACTTCGTAAATCATTCGTCAGCATTTGAAATAATTCTTTTTTTTCAGTCAATAACTTTTGATTCAATTGAATAGTTGACTGAATATTTTGCAACATTACTCCTGCTTCATCATTATACACGAGCGGTAATCTTGGAACGGTTCGGTTCAATCTATAATCCCGTAGTGCTTTCGAACCTCTAAGTACGGGTTCCATTAATTTTTTTAGAACAAGTAATGTAACTGCTGAAGCAACAATTGTGAGCAACAATGCAATCAGAAAAACATTAAGGGGAGAAAGTCGCTGTTCGTGGTAAACCACAAAATACACTAAACCTAGTAATGGAATATGTATTCCAAGAAATGCTACAAATAAGAATTTGGCAACATATCTATTTTTTAAAAATATAACTTTGGATAATTGGGAATAAAGTTTCATGTCTTTTTTAGATTTGGGGAATCTCGTTGAATTATTTACGAAAATAGGGGCAATATGGTTTCGATGGCGCAAATTAACGCAAATTGATGAAAATATTTCGATTTTTGAATTTAAAAATCTAATAAAAAGGTATTTTTGCCCTATGTCTAGAAAAGTTACCAATAAAATAGTTTTCAACCACATTAAAGTTTTAGATGCAGGAGCCAAAGGTGTTTCTGTTGCCAAAGCTCCAGATGGAAAAGTGGTTTTTATTCCCAATGTAGTTCCCGGCGATGTCGTGGATGTACAAACGTTTAAGAAAAGAAAATCGTACTACGAAGGAAAAGCAGTTCGTTTTCATGAATTTTCAGAACATAGAACTGAACCTGTATGCCAACATTTTGGCGTATGTGGCGGTTGTAAATGGCAAAATATGAAGTACGACCAACAGTTGTTTTACAAACAAAATGAGGTGAAAAATCATTTGCAACGCATTGGAAAAGTAGAACTTCCTGAATTTGAACCCATTTTAGGTTCCAAAGAACAGTTTTTTTACCGCAATAAGATGGAGTTTGGATTCTCAAACGCACGTTGGATGACGGAACAAGAACTCGACAGTGACGAAATATTTGAAAATAAAGATGCATTGGGTTTCCATATTCCAAAAATGTGGGACAAAATTTTAGATATTGAAAAATGTCATTTGCAGCAAGATCCTTCTAACGCGATTCGAAATGAAATTCGTGCTTTTGCCATTGCGAACAATTTAGAATTTTTCAATCCAAGAAACCACGAAGGCTTTTTACGAACCTTGATGATTCGTACCGCTTCAACCGGAGAAGTCATGGTTTTGATTCAATTTTTTGAAGAACAAAAAGACAATCGTGAATTATTATTGAATTTTATTGCGGAACGTTTTCCTGAAATCACTTCGTTACAATATGTAATTAACGGAAAACCAAATGATACGATATACGACCAGAAAGTACATTTATTTAAAGGTCGTGAATACATTTTAGAAGAAATGGAAGGTTTGCATTTCAGCATTAATGCGAAATCTTTTTACCAAACCAATTCTGAACAAGCCTATGAATTGTATAAAATTACACGCGATTTTGCTGGATTGACAGGAAATGAAATCGTTTATGATTTATATACAGGAACAGGTACTATTGCGCAATTTGTTTCGAAAAACGCAAAGAAGGTAATTGGTGTAGAAGCTGTTCCCGAAGCTATTGCTGATGCAAAAGTAAATGCAAAACGAAACGAAATTACCAACTGCGAGTTTTTTGTAGGTGATATGAAAGTCGTTTTTAATGAAGCTTTTATTGCTCAACACGGAAAACCAGACGTAATTATTACCGACCCACCTCGTGATGGAATGCACAAGGATGTAATTGCAGAAATATTGAAAATTGCTCCTGAAAAAGTAGTTTATGTAAGTTGCAATTCGGCAACACAAGCCCGAGATTTGGCTCTGATGGATGAATTATATCAAGTAACACGCGTTCGTCCAGTCGATATGTTTCCCCAAACGCATCATGTTGAAAATGTAGTTTTGTTAGAAAAAAGAAAATAAGCAACTGCTGCGTTTTGGCTAATTTGCGAAAGCGTACTTTATAGTTTATCAAATAATTAAGTGGAAATGAAGAAAATAGTTGCCGCATTACTTTTAGTAAGTTTCGTTTTTGCAGGATGTGAAAAGGATGATATTTGCGATCCTTCCACAGCGACGACACCGCGATTGGTTATCGAGTTTTACGACAACAATAACATTTCGCTGACACGTGCTACAACCAATTTAAAAATTGTAGGCGATGGAATGGATGAAAGCGATTATCTTCCAAATATATCGGGAGGATTGACTTGGAATGATACCGTTGTGTACTTACCCTTGCGACTTAACGGAGATGCTACAAAATACAAATTGATTTTAAATTCAGACAACGATGAAACAACCATCGAAATGACTGATATTTTAGAAATTAATTACACTAGAAATGATGTGTATGTTTCTCGTGGTTGTGGTTTTAAAACCTTGTTTAATTTATATGGTAATCCGTTGTTTGACCCTTTTGTGTTGAATAATACACCGGATGCAACTTCTGGAACTTGGATTAAAAACATCCAAGTGATACAATCCCAAATCAATGATGAAAATGAAGCACATATTAAAATATTTTTTTAGTATACTCTTGATTTTGTGCAGTATTTCAAGTCAAGCACAAGAAAAAGATTCGGTTGTCGTTCCTCCAAAAATTGAACGTTACGGAATTCGTGTGGGTGCTGATTTATCAAAACTTGCACGAACAATTTACGACAGCAACTATCAAGGTTTAGAACTTGTGGGTGATTACCGATTGACCAAAAGATATTTTCTGGCTGGCGAATTAGGGAATGAAAATAAAACAACTAATGACGACCAGGTTAACTTTACTACAAAAGGATCCTATTTTAAAGTGGGTTTCGATTACAATGCACACGAAAACTGGCTCGATTTAGAAAATATGATCAGCCTGGGTTTGCGGTATGGCTTGAGCACTTTTACCCAAGAAGTAAACAGTTACGAAATCTACAATTCAAATCCTTATTTTGGCGAAATTCCCGATACCCAGTCAGGACAAAAGTTCAGCGGGTTATCTGCTCAATGGATTGAAGTAGTTGCGGGAGTGAAAACGCGTGTTTTCAATAATTTCTTTGTTGGATTTACACTTCGTGGAAATTTCCTCGTAAACAATCAAAAACCCGGTAGTTTTGACAATTTGTACATTCCCGGATTTAACCGCACATATGACGGGAAATTTGGAGTAGGTTTTAACTATACCTTGACTTATTTTGTCCCGATTTACAAGAAGAAGGTTGCTGTTAAAAAATAGTTATCCGTTGACTGTTGTCAGTTTTGAATCGTTGTTAATTTACTGAAAATAACTTTTCGGCATCGTTTTGAAATTTTATTTGTAAATAAATTTTAACGTACTATTAAACAACTGAAAACCGTCACTGAAAACTGATAACTTATTTTATCTCCTTCACGTCTTTCATGAAAATCCATTTCATAAACAGCTTCTCACCTTCTTTTGACTTTACGGCTTGAAATTGAGGTGCTGCAATTGTTCCAATAACAAAAGCAGTTATCGAAATCCACATGCCTTCCAAGTTGGTATAACTAGCTAACAAATAGCGTACAATAATAAACAATGTAGCAAAACTTATTAACTGTAAAACGAATGCTTTTACTTTTAAACTCATACTGTTTTTCTTTTAATTATTCTTCTATTTGTTGAAATTTGGTTCGCTTACTTCCTTCGTAAATTTCGTACTTTACCAGTCGTGCTTCTAAACTTCCGTTAAATAATTTTATTTTTCGTGAAGGTTTCAATCCTACAAATTTCAAAGCTTCCAAGTTTCCTGTAATGAACCAAGCGTCCGTTCCTGGATAATTCTGTTTAAATGTATCGCCAATTTCTCTGTAAAAACGCTCCATTTCAATATCCAATCGTTCGCCATAAGGTGGATTAAAAACCATGTGAAGCGGTCCTTTGGATTCTTTTTCTGTATCAAAAAAGTTGCGTTCGGAGATTTTTACATACTCGTCTAAATTTGCATTTTTAATATTGTCTATCGCTTTCATTACGGCAGAAGGTGCTTTGTCGTAACCGGTAATGGTGTAATGAAATTCGCGAACTCTTTTCAAAAGTGAATCTACAATTTGGTCGAATAAATCATTGTCCCAATCGTTCCATTTTTCAAAAGCAAATTCTTTTCTATTGATGTTTGCCGGAATATTACATGCTATCATAGCCGCTTCCGCTAAAATAGTTCCCGAACCACACATTGGGTCAATGAAATCACTTTTTCCTTCCCAACCGGAAAGCAACAACATTCCTGCTGCTAAAACTTCATTAATTGGTGCAATATTCGTTGCCGTTCGGTAACCTCTCTGGTGCAATGAATTTCCAGAAGTATCTAATGCTACGGAAACTTGCTCTTTATCAATGTGAATATTGATTCGTAAATCGGGATATTGTTTGTCAATACTTGGTCGCTGACCTGTTCTTGTGCGAAATTGATCTACAATCGCATCTTTACATTTTTGCGCTACAAATTCAGTATGGTTAAAACGGTCTGAATGCACCGTTGCGTCAATCACAAATGTTTGATTGGCATTTATGAATTTTGACCAATTCACTCCTTGAATCCCTTTGTACAACGTTTCCTCGTTTGTAGCACGGAAAAAATAAATAGGTTTCAGAATTTTCAAAGCGGTTCTCAAAGACAAGTTGGCTTTATACATAAACCCTTTATCCCCTTTAAAAGTCACCACACGAACCCCTTGTTCTACATCTTGAGCTCCTAATTGTTGGAGTTCTTTTGCTAATATATCCTCAAAGCCAAAAAAGGTTTTGGCCACCATTCTAAAATTTTCCATACTCAAATTGCCCAAAAGGGTAACTGTTTTTAATTATTGTGCAAAAATAGACTAAATTTGCAGACTTGAATTAATTGAAATCGATAAATGTCTAAATTACCCCATTCTGAATCAACAAAAATGAATTCTAACGCTGAAAATTGGTTTGCATCTTGGTTTGATACCCCTTATTATCATATTTTGTACAAAGACAGAGATGATAAGGAAGCTCAAATTTTTATGGACAATATAGTCAATTACTTGAATTTGCCCGAAGAGGCAAAAATTTTAGACCTTGCTTGTGGAAAAGGACGACACTCTATTTATTTAAACGAAATGGGTTTTGACGTTACGGGTGCAGATCTCTCAGAAAACAGCATTGCAGAAGCCAAAAAATTCGAAAACGATAAATTGCATTTTGAAGTGCACGACATGCGTGAGAAATGCAGTCAGAAATACGATGCTATTCTGAATTTGTTTACCAGTTTTGGTTATTTCGAAAATGAAGAAGATAATTTTAAAACGTTGCAATCGATTCACGAAAGTCTGACTGAATATGGTTTTGCCGTAATTGATTTTATGAATGTATATACCGTTATTGAAAACCTTGTTGCTACTGAAGTAAAAACGGTGGACGGAATTGACTTTCACATTAAGCGAAACGTCATCGACGGCTTTATCGTTAAAGATATTGACTTTGAAGATAATGGCCAAAACTATCACTTTACTGAGAAAGTTCGGGCATTGACATTAGAAGATTTTGAAAGGATGATGGAAGAAGCCGGTATTTACTTGCTTGATACTTTTGGTGATTATAAGCTGAAGAAATTTCACAAAAAAGAAAGCGAACGCTTGATTATGTTGTTTAAATAGATATCAGCGAAGAAAAAATAGAAAAATGAGCATAGAATATAGATTAAGTAGGTTTTAAATTTGTAAAATACCCTAGTTTACGTACTAAATGAGTTACATACTTCCCTTATTATCGGTTTTAATTGGTTTTGGAATTGCCTTTTTTCTTAAACCAAAAAAGAAAAACAACCTAAAGTTGTTAATGGCTTTTAGTGGGTCATTTTTATTATCACTTACCGTCATGCATTTGCTTCCGGAAGTGTATCATACGGCAGAATACAATCATCAAGAAAGTGCTGTTGGTGTTTTTATCATGCTTGGAATTTTGTTCCAAATTGTTTTAGAATTTTTCTCTAAAGGTGCCGAACACGGACACGTTCACAGTCACGATACCTTTGAAAAAACACCATGGTTATTGTTCATCAGTTTGTGTATTCATGCTTATTTAGAAGGTTTCCCAGTCAGTACGCTTCCTGACCTAGCATGGGGAATTGCAATCCACCACTTGCCTATTGCTGTTATTTTAACTTCTTTTTTCTTAAATACAAAGTTGAGCAAAACCACGATTTTTCTCTTTATGATTGTTTTTGCATTAATGACACCATTGGGAACGTTAACCGCATCTTATGCGACGTTTCTAAAAGATTATCACGCTCAAATTACCGCTATCGTCATTGGAATTCTGTTTCATATTTCATCCACGATTATTTTTGAAAGCAGTGAAAACCACAAATTTAATCTGGCAAAATTATCCATGATTGCTATCGGAATTGTCTTGGCTTATTTTTTAGGAATTGATGCCCCACATGTGCATTAATTTACACAGAATTAAGTAACTTTGGTCATTCGTAAATCAAATTTTTATTCCGAATGGCATTTATTAAAACCACTGAACAATCCTCCGCTTTCGACCATCTGGAAACGATGTCGGTTGCTGAATTACTTTCAAATATCAATAAAGAAGATCAAACTGTTCCTCTTGCAGTAGAAAAAGCATTGCCTCAAATTGAACTTTTAGTGAACCAAATTGTTCCAAAACTTCAAAAGGGCGGACGCTTATTTTACATTGGTGCAGGAACATCCGGTCGTATAGGAATCTTAGATGCATCGGAATGTCCACCCACTTTTGGTGTTCCCTTTGATTTAGTGAATGGGATTATTGCCGGTGGAGATTCTGCCATTCGCAGAGCTGTAGAACGAGCCGAAGACGATACCAATCAAGCATGGCTAGATTTAGACCGACACGACATTTCAGATGAAGATGTGGTAATCGGAATTGCCGCATCAGGAACCACGCCATACGTTATTGGAGGTTTACAAAAATGCAACGAAAATAATATAATCACAGGAAGTATCAGTTGTAATGCAGATAGTCCGCTTTCGAGAACGGCACAGTTTCCCATTGAAGTAATTGTAGGTCCTGAATTTGTTACAGGAAGTTCACGCATGAAAGCAGGAACAGCTCAGAAGTTGGTTTTGAACATGATTTCAACAGCAACAATGATTCGACTGGGTAAAGTGAAAGGAAATAAAATGGTCGATATGCAACTCAGCAACGACAAGCTGGTGCGACGTGGTATTAAAATGATTATGGACGAGATAGGCATTACTTCTGCCGAAGCAAAAGGGTTGCTTTTGCAGCACGGAAGCGTCAGAAATGCAGTCAATGCGTTTTTAAACAAATAAAATTATGGCAACAAATAAAGAAATTCTAAACAAAGGAATCGTGTTTATGGCATGTTCTTTACCCCTTATGTTCGTTGGTCCAGCGGTAATTCATTTTGCCTTTATAAATAAGCAACAACCGCTGTTTTGGCTAATTTTGAGCATCGGAATTACAATGTGTTTTGGTGGTGCCTTATTGGCATTCAGAGGATTACTAAAAATCACGAACAGTTTATTTAAATCTTCATGAAGGAACTACTTCATTTGCATAAAACCTTTGAAAAGGTCGTTTATACGGGCCAAAAAGTAAGTTCGCGCGAATTTGAAAACTGTATTTTCAAAGATTGTGATTTTTCCAATACCGCTTTTTTATCGAGCACGTTTATGGACTGCGAATTCATCGATTGCAACCTTTCAGTGCTTGAACTATTAGGCTCGAGTTTGAAAAATGTGGTTTTCAAAAACTGCAAACTGTTGGGAATTGCATTTCATACCTGCGACGATTTTCTTTTTCAAGTTGAATTTGAAAACTGTGTTTTAGACTTTGCTTCTTTTGCCAATAAAAAAATGCCTAAGACCAAGTTTATGTCTAGTTCACTAAAAGAAGTTTCGTTTGAAGGAACGCATTTAAAGCAATCTGTATTTGAAAAATGTAATTTAGCTGGAGCAATTTTCAATGACACTAACTTAACGGAGTGTAACTTTACTTCAGCCTCTAATTATCAAATTGACCCTGAGTTTAATGTTTTGAAAAAAGCACGATTCAGCTTGCAAGGAATTCCTGGTTTATTAGAAAAATATGATATCAAAATTGTTTAGCGTACACCATACTATGAAAAAAATTATCCCTTTTGTCCTCCTATTTGCTTTCGCTTCTTGTTTTGAAACGCCCGAACGCAATTGTGCCGATTTTAAAACCGGTAAATTCAAGTTTGAACATGAAATTGACGGCGTAAAAAAAAGCACCACTTTTATCCGAAGCGAAAATCAGGAAATTGATTTCTATGAAGGAAAATCAGATACTTCCTCCATTCGATGGATCAATGATTGTGAATACATTATTCAGAAAATCAATCCGAAAAGTATGGCGGAGAAAAAAGCGGTTTCCATTAAGATTTTGAGCACCACGAGAGACAGTTATATGTTTGAATTTAACGTAGTAGGAAGTGACGAAAAACAGACGGGAACGGTAACAAAATTGGAAGATTGATTGGGTTGTAGGTTGTAGGTTGTAGGTTGTAAGTTATGATTTGTAGGTTTTAAAATTATTACCAACGTACTTTATACTTTCTTTTAATGCTATACTCTATTGTTTAAATTCATAAATCTTAAATCTTAATTCATAAATCTTATGGAAGTATTTTTACAACCCGATGCTTGGATTGCCTTATTAACACTGACATTCCTTGAAATCATCTTAGGAATTGACAACATCATTTTTATCTCAATCGTAACTGGAAAGTTACCTGTTGAAAAGAGAAAGCGTGCCACTCGAATTGGTTTATTTCTTGCCATGTTTATGCGAATTGCATTACTTTTTGGAATCACTCTTTTGATTGCCATGAAGGCACCTTGGTTTTCGTTTGATTTTGGTTGGTTTAGTGCTGATATCACTGGTCAAGCTATGATTTTATTGGCTGGAGGATTGTTTTTGATTTACAAAAGTACTAAGGAAATTCACGAAAAAGTAGACCATAAAGGCTATGAAGAAGCTACTTTGAAAAGTACGGCAACCAAATCGTTCGGAAACGTGATTTTTCAAATTTTATTAATCGACTTGATTTTCTCTGTCGACTCCATATTAACAGCCGTAGGAATGACCAATGGTGTCGAAGGCGCTCTGTATATCATGGTTACGGCAGTAGTGATTTCAGTAGCGGTTATGATGCTTTTTGCAGTTCCTGTGGGTAATTTTGTAAATGCAAATCCTTCCATTCAGATTCTGGGTCTCGCCTTTCTAATCTTAATTGGTTTTATGCTGATTACAGAAAGTATGCACTTATCCGATGCGACATTAGTGGGCGAAAAGGTAGGCGTTGTTCCTAAAGGCTATTTGTATTTTGCCATCGCATTCTCCTTAGCGGTTGAAATGTTGAACATGCGAATGAATAGAAAGAAAGACTAATTGCAGCGTTTCACGCTTTTTTTGAATAAAAAACAAAGCCGCTTTGCACTGTAATTTGCTTAAATATTGATAAAAAAGCCCGTAAATTAAGGAAAATTTGCGGGCTTATTTTTTTTAAAAAGTGATTGATTTTTTTTATAAATTTATCAAACAAATTACTATTTATTAATTATTTAAAATATTTGATTATGAGAAAATTTATAACAGATTTTGCACCTACAGTGGTTTTAGATGATATTAAAGTCAATATTACAAAGGCTATTGACGCTTTTAAACCTTTTGAAGTTTCGCTTACAGACGAAGAAAAGGTAGGTGCTCGAAGCATGTCGCAAGGACGAGAAGGCTACGTGCGCTTGGTTTCTACAATTGCTACACAATTTCCAGATGCCTTGAGTAGAGCCGACACGCCAGAAGACCTTTCTACAAGCTTAGATTATTATGCCGATGTTAGAGCCGTTAGAGCAGGAGCTTTGCAACTTTTAGAAATTACAGACGAAATTTTATTAGGTTCAGGAATGGACAACATGAGTCTTTCTGACCGCTATGTGGATAACTTACAAATTTCCAGAAAAAATAGTTCTGCACTTGATTTAAACATGCGTGATGTGGATGAGTACAACAGAAGGTTTAGAAACAAACCAAATGACGATACGCCTGCCCCACCATAAAACCCTGGTTTATAGCTCAATAAACCTGAATTTTTCTAAATATAAAGCCTTTCCTGTTTAAGAACTTGAAAGGCTTTTTTTTTTAAAGGCACGCCTAGTTATTTGATAGGCTCGCCTATCTTTTTGGTAGGCGAGCCTCGGTGTTTGGTAGGCACGCCTAGCTATTTAGTAGGCGAGCCTATGGTTTTGATAGGCTCGCTTATAGTTTTGGTAGGCTAGCCTCGGTATTTCGTAGGCGAGCCTCGGTGTTTGGTAGGCAAGCCTAGCTATGTCGTAAGCGAGCCTCGGTATTTAGTAGGTCAACACAAAGCAAAAAAAAAACCCGATTGCTTTCACAATCGGGTTTTGAAAAATTTTAAAAAACAATTATCTTTTTGAGCTAATTGATTTGAAATTTTTAATTTGTTTTTTAGCAACTTTAGCTTTAACATTTTTGATTGCTCTCTCCTGTGGAGTTGCATCATAACTACCTGTTTCTCCGCTATACTCACCTGTAATTACAGTCCCATCAGTTAAACTTATTGAGTATGTAGCCTCTAAGTTAGACATGTCACCTTCATTTTCAGCAAAAGTAAGTGCTGTAATATCTAAAGTTACACCTTGAATTAAAGCAGCTCTTTCAGCAGTATCTTCTGGTAGTATATTTACATTATTAGCAACAATCCAAACATCATCAATACCAGGAACGTTCGTAGTAAATGTGTAAGATCCTGTTGTAGGGTTTTCAACAGTAAACGTAGGTTCTCCAGTATCTGGGTCAGTTCCTGAAGGTGTTATAGCACTAATCATCGTTAAGTATAAATCATTTGGGTATTCTGTACCATCTTCAAAATAAGGATTAAAATCCCAAACAATTATATATTCTCCTGCTGTTGCAGCATTGTAAATACCTCTAAAACCGAAACCAGCTATTGATGTTTCATAATTTACATTGTCAATAACAAATGAATCACTTGCAGTAACCACTACAACTGCTTCAGAAACAACAATCGTTATTTCATTACTTTCTAATACAAGATCATTTGTATTTGTATGATTTGCTTGTACTGTAAAAGTACCCGCAACATCTGGAGTAAAAGTAGCTCCATCAATTTCAACATCATTTACCAAGATTGAAGAAGAAGAAGTCACCACGTCTGCATTGTTATCTGTTACGGTAAAAGTAACTGATTCACCAAGCTCAATCTCAGTAACATTTGCTGCTAAAACAATTTGAGTTGCTGCATTTGGGTCTATCGTTTCCCCTCCGTCTTTTGAATCGTCGTCAGAACACGAAACAAACATAGATGTACTTGCTACGGCAAGAAATAAAAATAACTTTTTCATAATAATAATTTAAGGTTTAATTAATTTCCGTAAAAATATCCTTTAGGTTTATACCTGCAAAAAAATTAGGAAAACTTTAATAAATTTTAACATTTCGTCACCTTTAGTATATTTTTAACAACGAAAAAGCAATATGATTGAATTTACTTTAATATTAGACACTTAATCAAATTCCAATTTCTACTTGAAAACGTAAGTACCAATCGTTTACGGATTGATTGCCAAAGTAATTCGAGCTTTCATAAGTAACTTCCGTTTGCAATTTAAAGGTATGTTCCCAAATATATTTGGTCAATCCTAAACTGTACTGCTTCACATGAGGTGTAAATTGATGGATTTCCGGACCTACATGTTGCAACGAATAGCGGCCTATTACTTCATAATCGCTTTCGAAGAGGTAACTCGCTTGATAATCAAACCCATTTCCTACATATACATAATTAAAATCAGTTGCATCTGCGGGGTTAAAAGTCAACGCATTATCTGATGCGGAACGGGACATGTAACTCGACATCAACGACCAACCGTTGTATTTAACCATCGCATCTAGAAATACGGCTTGGGTAGTTCGCTTTTCAAATAAGGTAGCACCCAGTTGTCCTTGAGTTCTTTGCGAATTATTATTTTGCTGAAAAGCCCCCGAAAGCATTAACTTTGGTCGTGCTTCTCGACTAAGGTCTCCTTCAAAGAAACTTCCATTATTTTTGAAAGCCCCCAGCGGAAAAAGTTCTACTTTACCGGTTAAAGCGACACCATCATCTGCTTTATCTGTAATATTCCGGCCTTCACCCGTTGAAATAGCTCCTTTAAAATTATAAGAAAACTTTTCTTCAAATTCATTGAGATTGTGAATCTGTATTCCGAAATCTCTGTCAATGGTAAATTTTGCATTATTAATAGAACGGTCTGTGAGTTGCAAGGCTCCCGATGAATTGATTCGTTGTCTATTTCCGGGTAATTTTGTTTGTCCAAAACTAAAGTTCCAATGTTTATTGGGACGGTAAAAAACCACCGCATCCCGAATAATATTTATATTCTGCCCCTCTTGCAATTCTCCTACATCTCCAGGTGCAAAGGAAAGTTGGATAGCATATAGAAATTTTGGATTACCTACATATCCGTCAAATCGCAATCGCAAACGTCTAATTTGTCCGTCGTAAGTTGGTTTCTCTCCTTCAGTGTCGTAATACGAGACGCGATTTTGCATTCGAAATCTAATATTAAATTGGAACAAACTATCAGGCGAAGTAAGCCCCAAACCTTTTCCATAATTATAATAAGGCAAGGAAGATAATTTTAAATCATTATTTTCTGTTGATTTCTTAATAGAAACTTGGGCTTGATTATTCCAAAAAATGAACAACATAACCAAAAGTAAAAATCTTTTCATGTCAATAAAATGTAAAGTTGCGGCAAACTTACTATTAATTATCTTTTCAATATGTTACGATAATGTTACCTTTGCAAAAATTTTAAGTTATGTCAAACATTTATCTGGGATATCATTTTACGGTTGAACCAAAAGAGTTGGGTTCAGAAATACTTATTGCTGAACTAGGCGAAAAAGCTTTTGAAAGTTTTATCGAAAGTGACTTTGGTATAGTAGCTTACGTTCAAAAAGAACTTTGGACAGCAGATATTCTGGATGATATTTACATCTTAAGTTCGCCTGAGTTTACCATTTCCTATACAATGGAGGAAATTGCACAAGTGAACTGGAATGAAGAATGGGAGAAAAACTTTGAACCTATTGATGTAGACCATATTTGCCATGTTCGAGCGCCGTTTCACCCAAAAACAAAGGCTGAATATGATATCGTTATTGAACCAAAAATGAGTTTCGGAACCGGTCATCATGAAACCACACACATGATGATTCAGCATTTATTAGAAACGGATGTTCGCGGTTTGAAAACTTTAGACATAGGTTGCGGTACTGCAATTTTAGCTATCTTAGCCGAAATGAAAGGAGCTGAACCTATTGATGCCATTGACATTGATAACTGGTGCTACTTAAATTCGATTGAAAATGCCGAACGTAATAATTGCAAACAAATTACGGTATATGAAGGTGATGCGGCTTTATTAAAAGATAAAAAGTACGATGTAATTATTGCGAATATCAACCGCAATATTTTGCTGAATGACATGCAGAGTTACGTGGATTGTTTAAATCCAGAAGGGCTTTTATTTTTAAGTGGTTTTTACAACGAAGATTTTGATGCCATCAACGCTTCATGTGCAGAAAATGGTTTGCTTTTTGTGAAGAAATTAGAGCGAAACAATTGGATTTCGTTGAAATATGTAAAGGAGTAAGAATATTAAATTATGAGTTATAACTCATAAATCTTAAATCTCAAATTCAAAATGAGTACAATAGAAAAAATACAAGAAGAAGTATTAGTTGAAGATGCAGTGGATCAAAACAACCAGATTGTTTTGTATAATGATGATGTAAACACTTTTGACCATGTAATTGAAATGCTTGTTCAAATTTGTGACCACACCGCCATTCAAGCGGAACAATGTGCTGTTTTAGTGCATTATAAAGGAAAATGTACGGTAAAAACAGGTTCGTTTGACGAACTCAAACCGCAGTGTTCGTTGCTTCTGGAAGCGGGACTTAGTGCTGAATTAGTTTAAATAAAAAAACCTTGACTAAATAAATAGTCAAGGTTTTTTTTTGTAATTATTTTAAAAGCTTAGTTCGCTTTTTTCAAATAAATTGTAGTAGTTGTGGATGTTCCAGCACTTTGAGATGTAGTAGAAATTTGTAAAGCACTACCAGAAAGTTTTAGAATTTCATAGGTTCCTGATAAAAATCCTGCATCATTTATAGTAAGCATATCTTCATTTTTAACCCAAGTTCCTAGAGTTGAAGTTTGAAGACATTCTCCACCTCCATTTTTGTTAAAAATCACATCATTGAAAACTCCGGCTGATGCAAATTCTAAGTAATCTTTATCACACCCAGTTTCATTTCCAGTATATTTGATTGTTTGTGATGGTCCATTTGTAATTTTTACAATTGTTTTATCTTGGTTCCACTGTCCGTCAATTGTTGCAGCTGGACCTGAATCGTCGCTACTACATGATACTACTGTCATTCCAGCCAAAACGAAGGCTACCATTAATGCTTTAATCTTTTTCATATGTTTAATTTTAAGGTTTATTATTAAGTTGCAAAGTAAACGTTGATTGGATTACTTCTATTGTATTTATACTAATAAATGTTATTACATTTCTCTACTGACGGGGTAAATATATACTTTTTATAAAAAATCTCAAACAATTTATAAAATAATTGCATCGTAGGTTCTAATAAAAAGTAAAAAAAAATATACTACTGTTTTTCAGTGAATTAATGAGGTAATTTATCTCTTAAGATTCCGTAAATAAAAGTTCCAAGTAAAGCGCCTATTAAAATAAAAACAACGGGTAAAATTCCCGCACCTAAAAGTATAAAAATAGGACCTGGACAAGCGCCAACTAATGCCCAACCGAATCCAAAGAATAATCCACCAACCCAATAACGGGCAGAACCGGGTTCTTTATCAGCAATAACAATAGGATTTCCTTTGATGTCCTTTAAGTTTAAACGTTTGATAACTTGAATACCAATAATTCCTGTCACAACAGCCACACCAATGATTCCGTACATGTGAAACGACTGAAATTGAAACATTTCATAGATGCGGTACCATGAAACGGCTTCGGACTTTGTAAGTACAATCCCAAAAATAAACCCGACTAGTATGTATTTTAAAAATTTCATTGTTTTGATTTTCTTAATTAATAATTATCTTTTAGAATTACTCCTAAAAAATCAAAGGCATTAAAAAATGCACCATAATTAAACCTCCCACGAAAAATCCTATTACAGCTTTCAGCGAAGGAAATTGCAGGTTACTTAATCCTGAAATAGCATGACCCGAAGTACAACCACCGGCATATCTTGAACCAAATCCAATTAGAATTCCACCTATTATTAAGATTAGAATCATTTTAGGAGATTGAAAAACTTCATTACCAAATAGTGCATCTGGTGCGATTTTTCCCTCTGGAGCATCAATATTCAAGCTAGAAAGTTGGACAACCGTATCGGGATTTAAAGTTACATTTGAAGCGTCACTCATAAAGTGAATTGCAACAAAACCGCCAATCATCGCTCCAAGAACAACAATCAAACTCCACGTTTGTGCTTTCCAATCGAATTTAAAAAAATCGGCAAATTTATCCGCTCCAGCAATAGTACAAAGTGTTCGAAGGTTAGACGACATTCCAAAAACTTTACCGAAATAAGTGAGGCAAAGCATAATCATCCCTATTAGAAATCCAGAAATATACCAAGGCCAAGTGGCGGTTAAATGTTCCATTTATAAAAAATTTGGTGCAAAAGTAACATTATTAATCATTTTTAGGGTCAAAAGCCTTCGTATTAAAATAATGGTTTAATTTTGCGACACTAAATCAGTTATTTATAATGAAGAAATTTGCAGTAGAAATTAAATGGGGAATTCGATATGCATTCTTGTGGATTTTGTGGCTTTTCATTGAGAAAAGCAGCGGCTATTATGAAGCAAAAATCAGCGACCATGCGTTGTATTCCATGCTTTTTACGTTCGTAACTGTATTTGTGTACTTTGTTGCGATAAAAGAAAAGAAAAAAGATTTTTTCAAAGATGAGATGAGTTGGAAACAAGGCTGCGTTACCGGTATTTTCCTAACAATAGTTATGGCAATTCTTACTCCTTTTTGTCAAATTATATTTCACAAGGCAATCGCTCCAGAATTTTTCCCGAATATGATTGAATATTCTATTTCAAAAGGAAATTCGCGCGAAATGGCGGAGAATTACTTTAATTTAACGAGTTACATTCTACAAAGCATTTTTGGCACTCTGTCCTTAGGGGTTGTTATTTCTGCTGTTGTGGCTTTATTTTTGCAAACCAAACCTAAAAAGTAAATTTTATGAAAGCACGTTTATTATTGTTGGCATCTTGTGCATTACTATTTGTTTCTTGTATCAGTACGAAATCCACACTGCAAAACGTCGATGAATCGGCTCCAAATTTAGTAATCAATAAGCAAAACGCTTTTCTAATCAAGGAATATGCATCGGATGCTAAATACGGTTACGATAAAAATTATCCTATTAATATATTTTACCGCAATACAGCGAACGATACTATCAATCAAAAACGTTTTTTCAATGCATTGACAGGACCAAATGGCGAGGTCGTATTTTACGAGAAAGTAGGCGTTTGCTGTCCATTTCCTTCTAAAAACTCCGTGTCTGGTGCCGCCTTACTCGATATTTATGAGGTAAAATGGGTGGGACAAAAAAGCCCAATTACATTGTACCTTAATATCTATGAAAAAAGTCCTATTATGGTTCCAAAGGGATTCGGTTTAAAGACTTTTTAAAACTATTGTTCATTATAATTCTGGCATCAAACATTAAGATAAACTTCGAATCTTGTTTACCAAATCTTAACTATCTTTGCAGCATCAAATTTCTACTATGAATTTACAACATATCCCTAAAATTAAACATTTAGAAAGCGACAACTTTTTCCTTTTAGCCGGTCCTTGTGCCATTGAAAGCGAAGAAATGGCGCTAAGAATTGCCGAAAAATTAATTGGAATAACGGATAATCTTCAGATTCCATTTGTATTTAAAGGTTCATTCAAAAAAGCAAATCGTTCTCGAATTGACAGTTTCTCTGGAATTGGCGACGAAAAAGCTTTGAAAATTTTACGCAAAGTATCGGAAACATTTGATGTTCCTACGGTAACGGACATTCACACGAACGAAGATGCGGCAATGGCTGCTGAATATGTAGATGTGTTGCAAATTCCTGCTTTTTTAGTACGTCAAACGGATTTAGTAGTTGCTGCTGCAAATACTGGAAAAGTAGTCAACTTGAAAAAAGGGCAGTTTATGAGTCCAGAAAGCATGAAACATGCCGTTCAGAAAGTGTTGGATTGCAACAACCAAAACGTAATGGTAACCGATAGAGGTACGATGTTTGGCTACCAAGATATGATTGTCGATTACCGCGGAATTCCTACGATGCAGCAATATGCAACAACTGTTTTGGACGTAACGCATTCGTTACAGCAACCCAATCAAACCGTTGGAGTAACTGGAGGACGTCCCGACATGATTGAAACCGTTGCAAAAGCGGGAATTGCAGTTGGCGTAGACGGAATTTTCATCGAAACTCATTTTGACCCAGCAAATGCAAAAAGCGACGGAGCCAATATGTTGCACTTGGATTATTTCGAAGACTTGATGAAAAAATTAGTCGCTATCCGAAAAACGGTTCGTAGTTTTTAATACTATTAAAATAACATTTTGAAAACAAAATTTACGTTCATCGCATTGATTTTCACTGCTTTTTCAGCAACAGTTTCTGCTCAAGATGAATTACCAAATCCAGAAAAATATACCGCTCATAATAAAGG
The DNA here is from genome assembly GCF_050908145.1 of Flavobacterium sp. SM2513. GTDB lineage: Bacteria > Bacteroidota > Bacteroidia > Flavobacteriales > Flavobacteriaceae > Flavobacterium. Next base: position 3,652,092 of record NZ_CP194228.1, read on the forward strand.
AAAGTTCTTTGTCTCTTGGGGTGGAAATCGCGAAAGCTACTCTACATCCGATATTCATTTCAAAGGAAAGGATTATGATTTTACACTTAATGATGTAAAAGCGGATGACAAACCAAAAGGTTGGCACATCGATTATGTAAATCCGGCTCGAATGACGATTCCGCAAACGAATTTCCGGTTGGGTTATTTTATTTCCGACCATTACAGCATCACTTTAGGAGTGGACCACATGAAATATGTCATGCGTCAAAACCAAGTAGTTGACTTTTCAGGCAATTATCCTGATGCGGGAGTTTATGGTGAAACTTTACCAGGCAATCAAGTTTTATTGACGAATGATTTTTTGACATATGAACACACCGATGGTTTGAATTACGTACATACTGAAGTGTCTCGTTTTGATGACATTTCGAAGTTATTTCGCATTACAAATACCGATAAGATTCAAGTAAATATTACGGAAGGTTTAGGTGCTGGAGTTTTATATCCAAAGACAAATACGCAATTGTTAGGTCGCGAAAGACATGATGATTTCCATATTTCAGGTTATGGAGTTTCGGCGAAAGCGGGATTGAACATTACTTTTTTCAAGTATTTTTATATTCAAGGCGAATTAAAAGCAGGATACATCAACATGCCGGATATTCGTACTACAAAAAGCTCTAGCGATACGGCTTCTCAAGATTTCACATTCTTTCAACGCATCATTTCTGTTGGTGGAATTTTCAGAATTTAAAATAAATTCAACACGATACCAATCGCTTTTCATTTATGGAAAGCGATTTTTTTTTATAAAAACAATTACAAGAGACAATTAACAACAAGCTTCTTCACTACTATTTTATTTTCTTTGAAAAAAAATAAAGAAAAACTAGTTTGGTTCATCAAAATACATTTACTTTGCACTTCAAAGTACTTTAAAATGAAAGCAAACAAATATCTAAATGACATTTCGGAAATCAAAAACATGATGAACCGTTCGTCTCGTTTTATTTCGTTAAGCGGTTTATCTGGGATACTAGCCGGAATCTATTCCTTGATTGGTGCCTACCTCGCTTACCAAACTATTTATTTTGACGGAGCTGAATTGGGTGCTTATAAATCTCTTGTAATTTCGGAATTTGCTGTTTATAAACTTTTAGTAATTGCGGCTGGAGTAGTTTTCTTATCCATAGTTAGCGGTATTTTCCTGACTGTACGAAAAGCAAAGCTGCACGGCGAAAAGATTTGGGACCAGTCGTCACAACGTTTAGTAATCAACTTTTTAATTCCCCTTATTACGGGAGGTATTCTAATTTTATTCTTAATTGAAAAAGAACAGTTTTCACTAATCGCACCACTTACACTTATTTTTTACGGATTGGCTTGTGTCAATGCTAGTAAATACACATTGGGTGACGTTCGGTATTTAGGAATCACACTTTTGATTTTAGCCTTTATTTCGCTTTGGTTTATTGAATATGGATTGTTATTTTGGTCGTTGGGATTTGGGGTTTGCCATATTTTTTACGGTTCCGTGATGTATTTTAAATACGAAAGAAAATAATGAAAAATATCGTTCAAAATATCAATAAAGCGTTCGACCATCGTATTCGACTGGGCATCATGTCGATTTTGATGGTCAATGAATATGCTGACTTTAACATGCTCAAAGAACTTCTCGGGGTAACCGACGGAAATCTTGCCAGTCATACCAAAGCTTTGGAATCAGAAGCGTATATTGCTATTGAAAAACAATTTATTGGCAAGAAACCCAATACACGTTACATGGTTACAAAACTAGGAAAGAAAGCGTTTCAAGAACATATTGAAGCACTTGAAAAATTAATAAAAAAAGGATAAACTAAAAAAATTTATCTACTTACTTTGAAAAACAAAGTACTTTACATGTTGTCATGGATGAAATACATCTCTTTAACTCTGCCTCATTTCCTATAAAAATAGCACTACTATCTTTTACAGGTGGCACACTATTATTTGTAAGCTCTTTCTTAGTACCGTTGACTACAGAGTTCTTGATTTTAACATTATTATACATTGTGGCTGCCGCCTTAATTAATTTTTGCCTTTTTGTATTCTTAATTAGGAGACTTGTACGTGTCTCTGAACTTCGTCAAAAGACCACCGAAGAACTTATAGTGGTTTTGTCTAATATTCCAATCGTTTTCCTATATCTGTTTATCATTATCAATCAAAATATTATCTAATTAAAATCTCTACTTATGGAAACTTCTAAAAATGAAATCCCTTTTTACCAAACTACCACTGCAAAAATAATTATGGTGGGTTTACTAGCGCTTTTTTTACTAATTCCGCTTTCTTATGTACAAAGTTTAATTGCGGAACGAGCTGACCGAAAACAAGACGTCGTTGAGGAAGTGACCAAGTCTTGGGGAACAGATGTGCATCTTTATGGACCGATTCTTCGCATTCCTTATCGGGTGTTTAACAAAACTGAATTCATTAATCCCGAAACCAAGAAGCAAGAGATTAGCACTACGCAATCTACCGCATTTGCTTATTTCTTTCCTGAAAAGTTGGATTTCAAATCAACAATACAAAAGGACAATTCCTTGAATCGAGGTTTGTATAATGTCGTTGTTTTTGGAACGGCTATCAAATGCGAGGGTTCTTTTGCAAAGCCAAATTTCAAAAAATTACAGATTGACGAAGCCAATGTGCTTTGGGAACAAGCTACGGTATTGGTAAAGACTACTAATTTAAAAAGCAGTAAAAGCGATTTGAATTTGAAAGTAAATGATACCTCACTCACTTTTGAATCGAAAGCAAATGCTGACAAATACTACGATGACTTACAATCGGATGTGTTTGATAGTACAGGTGCTGAAAACTTGAGATTTCAGTTTGAGATGAAATACAACGGAAGCAATTCGGTGAAATTTATTCCCGTAGGGAAAAACACAACGGTTTCAATTGATTCCGACTGGCAAGACCCTAGCTTTGAAGGTATCTTTTCTGCAAATACAGGTTCGAAATCCGTCACGGAAGATGGTTTTCATGCCGATTGGAATATCTCACAAGTCAACCGACCTTTCTCACAAGAGTATGCAGAGCTTTTACCTCAACTGAATGAGTATTTATTTGGTGTGAAATTAATAGAAACAGTAGACCAATATCAACAAAACGAACGTGCTTCTAAGTATGGTTTCCTAATGATTGGACTTACTTTCTTAATCTTCTTTCTTATCCAGACGATTAGTAAAATAAGCATTCACATCTTTCAGTACGGAATGATTGGGTTGGCTTTAGTGTTGTTCTATACTTTATTGATTTCCATAACGGAACATTCTACGTTTTCAATTGCTTACGGAATTGCCACGTTTGCCGTTATCGTTATGCTGTTCTTTTACACGCTTTCTATTTTGAAAAGCAAGAAATTCTCGGTCTTTATTGCATTAGCCTTAGCTTCTCTTTACTGTTTTATTTATGTAATTATCCAACTTGAAAACTACGCTTTGTTAGTAGGAAGTATCGGGTTGTTCTTGATATTGGGAATTGTGATGTACTTTTCTAGAAAAATCGATTGGGACATGAAGTAAATGAAACGGCTCAAAACGGTATTGTTGCTACTATTTACAGCATGTGATGAAAAACTGTAATGAAGTAAATTAACAACGAGGTTGCGTTAGCGGTTGAAGCGGCATCCTTTTGTGCAGCGGTAGCGGAACAAAAGATACAGCGGAAGACGCGGCCGTAGGAAACGCCCAAAATACAAGTAGGCTAACAAGTAATCTACAAGTTCACTTTATAAATGTTAGCTCTATTATCTTTAATCAATAAACCTTTAATACAGTCCTGTATTAAAGGTTTATTTGTTTGCACAATCCAAATTTTAATTCTAATTTTAACTAAACTAGAAAACGGTTTATGACAGAAGTTGATATTGAATTAGAGAATAAAGCAATTGCAAAAGAATATAAGGAATTATTACGCATCAGTTATCAAACGCTGTCGGACGATGATAAGAAACTCATTCGGAAAGCTTTTGACTTGGCCGTTGATGCTCATAAAGACGTGCGAAGAAAATCAGGAGAAGCGTACATCTTTCACCCCATTGCTGTAGCCAAAATTGTTGCTTCGGAAATTGGTCTAGGAGCCAGTTCCATTGCTGCTGCATTGATGCACGACGTTGTGGAAGATACGGAAATTACTGTTGAAGACATCGAGAAGAAATTCAATAGTAAAATTGCACAGTTGGTAGAAGGTTTGACCAAGATTTCGCAGGTGCAGAAAGACATGAATATTTCGCTTCAAGCGGAGAATTTCCGAAAAATGTTGTTGACGCTTAACGACGACGTTCGCGTAATCCTCATTAAACTTGCCGATCGTTTGCACAATATGCAAACCATGGAATCAATGGCGGATTATAAACAGATGAAAATTGCTTCTGAAACCTTATACATTTATGCACCTCTAGCCCACCGATTGGGATTGTATAACATCAAATCGCAACTTGAAGATTTGGGTTTAAAATATACCGAACCAGAAGTTTACAACGACATTGTTAGTAAAATAAAGGAGACGAAAGAAGAACAGGATGCTTATATCAAAACTATATCGGATACCATTCATGAATCTTTAGTTGCCGAAGATATTGATTGTGTGATTAAAGGACGTCCGAAATCCATCTACTCTATTCGTCGCAAAATGAAAGCCCAGAATGTCAGTTACGACGAAGTGTACGACAAGTTTGCCCTCCGAATCGTTTATAAATGCGAACCTGGTCAAGAAAAGTTTGTTGCTTGGAAGATTTACTCTATTGTAACTGACCATTACCGTCCGAGTCCGAGTAGGTTGAGGGATTGGATTTCTTCGCCTAAATCTACCGGATACGAAGCATTGCACATTACCGTTATGGGACCAAAAGGCCGCTGGGTAGAAGTGCAAGTGCGAAGTGAACGAATGGATGAAATTGCCGAAAAAGGTTATGCTGCACATTACAAATACAAACAAGGTGCTACCGAAGAAAGCGGACTAGATGTTTGGTTGAACTTACTAAAAGAAGCCTTAGAAAACCAAGAATCCAATGCGGTTGACTTTGTAGAAGATTTCAAGATGAACCTTTATTCAAAGGAAATCTTTGTGTTTACTCCAAAAGGAGAAATAAAATCATTGCCCAAAGGCGCTACTTCACTTGATTTTGCGTTTAGTATTCACTCGGAAATTGGCGTAAAAACCAGAGGAACACGTGTCAACGGGAAATTAGTTCCGCTGAATTACGAGCTTAAAAGTGGTGACCAAGTGGAAATCATTACGTCGGTCAATCAGAAACCTACTTCACATTGGCTTGATTATGTGACGACTTCGCGGGCTAAGAATAAAATTAAGAATGTACTAAACGAAGATACCAAGAAAATTGCCGAAGACGGTAAAGAATTGTTGACACGTAAACTGCGTCATTTGAAAATTGCTTTCAATGAAAATACAATCAACGAAATGGTTAGTTTTTTCAAACTTAAAACAAGTTTAGACTTATTTTACAAAGCAGGAATTGGTACTATTGAAAATGCACAGTTAAAAGAATTTGCGTCGCTAAAGAGCAATTCGTTCATGAACTTCTTTAAGAGTAAAATAAAACGTGCCCCTTCGTTGCCTGCTGAGCATGGTATTAAAGAGGAAATCAGTCAGCATTATGACATGTTGGTTTTTGGTAAAGAGCAAGACAAGTTGGATTATAAACTTTCTGCTTGTTGCAATCCCATCCCCGGTGACAATGTGTTTGGGTTTATTACTATTAATGAAGGTATAAAAGTCCATAAGAAAGATTGCCCAAATGCCATAAGCTTGCAGTCGAATTATGCTTATCGAATTATTCAAGCCAAATGGATTGACTCGTCTCAACAGGAATTTAAAGCAATGCTCGACATTACAGGAATGGACAGTTTGGGCCTTACAAATGAATTGACTAAGGTAGTTTCTAACAATATGCACGTAAATATTCAAAGTATTTCGCTGAGTAGTGAAGCGGGAATCTTTAAAGGACAACTCGTTGTTATTGTTCAAAACAATGTTATACTAAAAAAATTGACCGACAACATTAAGAAAATTGACGGGATTGATAAAGTAACGCGTGTGAATAAAACCTAAGGGTTCTAATCCTTTATTAAAACTAAAAAAACTCTTTTGAATCCTGTTCAAAAGAGTTTTTTTTATACCTTATATATTACGTCTTATTCCTGTTGGGTACTGCAACCTACCATCCAGTTGATGCCAAACTTATCTTCAAACATCCCAAAGTAATCACCCCAAAAGGTATCGGCCATAGGCATGGTTACAGCTCCACCTGCTGATAATTGTTCAAACAAAAGGTTTGCTTTCTCCTTGCTATCTGCCGTGATACTTACTGCAAAGTTGTTTCCTTGCTTAAAAGGTGGTCCCCATTCGCCACCAGTGTCACTTCCCATCAACATGGTTTCGGCACTAATGGGCAAACTGATGTGCATAATTTTATCTTTCAAATCCTCTGGTACGGGAGGCATCTCGGAACCTTCAGGAATATTGCTAAAACGTCCTACATAAGAAAACTCCCCTCCAAAAACAGATTGGTAAAAAAGAAAAGCTTCTTCACAATTACCCAGATAATTCAAATAAACATTTACTGTTGTCATACGTTATTATTTAAGTTGTTTCTATTCGTTTTTACAAAAAAAGCAACAATGGCAGATGTTACAATACCCATCAATAACGCGCCAACAGTGCTTTGAATGATATAGTTTTCGAGATTAAACTGAGCTTCCGCTTCCGCAAGAGATTTATGATAGCCTGTTTCGAGCGAATAAGCAATTACATTCGTAAAATAATCAGGTGTAATAATTTCTGAAATAATCCATTGGGTTAATGGAGAGAAAAGCGTTACAACTATAGTGATTATTAATCCTGATACAAATCCTTGCTTGTAGCTCATCACTCCACTATAATCTTTCCTTTTCTTTTCTTTAAGTCCCGCAACATAAATCCAAATGGCGGGAATCATAAAAAGCATCGTGATATACTGATGCATGTTCAGATATTTATCATGCAAGCCCAAGATTTTTTCCACTTCCATCCATACTAAGGACATGATGACAAATATAACTCCCCACTTAATCTCTATAAACCTGCTATTCATACCTTATTTCTTTACTTTTTTATTTAAATCGCGCTGTTCCTGTAGTACTTGTAAGTTTTGAAGTGCCAACTTCGATTTCAACCAGTCTTCAAATTTCTTGGCTTCTTCCTTTTCCAATGGTTTTTCGCTAGAGATAATGACCACCGTTTCTTTAAATACACTGTCTTTTTTCATCAAGAAATTATGGTTTGCAATAGAAAACTTCTCTAGTGTAGGGAATAAAATCTTTGCTTCACTGTAGATGCTCACGTCGTCAAAACTGTTTAATGCAATTTCATTCCGCAATTCTGCAATTCGAATGTCCCTATCATCAATTTTCTGACTTCCCTGAATTTCATTCAAAATATCGCCTTTCAAAGTCAGTAGCCTATCAGTGCTGTCTTGCAAAATAACAAGCTTGGTATTATCTACATTATAGTTCTTTAACTTCTTGTTATACAAAGCAATCTCGTCTTTTTCAAAACGCTTGGACAAGAATCCCAACTCTAACTTTTTATTGGCACTCTTTAAATCCGTTCTTTTATAAACGATGGTAAAACCATTGTCCACAAACTCATTGGTCACAAAACGTTCAATATTCTTTTTCAACTCTTGCTCTTTGTAAAGCGTGTAAGCCAGGTAAGCACTTGGCAACAACATTACTAAAATAAGTGCCGAAATGATGTACCGCACTTGTCTTTGTTCTCTTTCATCCACTTGTATCTTAGGCGGATACTTCAAGTATTTCACAATCAAAAACGTGGCAATACCAATAAAAACACAATTAATACAATACAAATAGGCGGCACCAAAGAAGAAACTCCAGTTTCCGGTGGCTAGACCAAAACCCGCTACACATAACGGTGGCATCAATGCTGTAGCAATCGCAACTCCCGGAATGGGATTCCCTTTTTCTACACGTGTAACAGCAATTACACCCACAATTCCTCCAAAGAAAGCAATAAGAATATCATAGATATTAGGACTCGTACGTGCCAGGATTTCCGATTGCACATCCTTAAAAGGACTGATGTAAAAATACAAGGTCGAAAAGACCAAACCTATTACAGTGGCTAATGCTAAGTTGCGCAAAGACTTTTTGAGCAAATTAAAATCATAAACACCTAGGGCAAAACCAGCACCTACGATAGGTCCCATTAATGGCGAAATCAACATCGCACCAATAACCACCGCTGTCGAGTTGACATTTAAACCTACGGAAGCCACAATAATGGCACAAGCCAAAATCCAGAGATTTGCTCCTTGAAAATCAATATTCTTCTTGATGATTTCAAGCGTTTTCTCGCGGTCGTCCTCTCCCTCATGGAGGTTAAACATTCTTATTAACGTTCTAAGCATAGCTACTACAATTCAAGATATAATGGCAATAAAGATATAATTTATAGCTTGCAAATTATGGAATTTTATATTTTTTTAAGCACAAATGCCCTCATTAAGAAAATAAGTTCAGTAGTATGCACTTTTTATGGACTCGCATAAAAAAGTACTTCGGTAAACTATTCAAAAAACTATCTTTGTAAAAAACTTACACACATGGAAAACTTACAAATCATCATAGAGCAAGCTTGGGACAACCGCGACTTGCTTCAAGAATCAGCAACTACAACCGCCATTCGCGAAGTGGTAGACCTATTAGACCAAGGAAAACTAAGGGTTGCCGAACCTACAGCTGACGGCTGGAAAGTAAACGAATGGATTAAGAAAGCCGTAGTGCTCTACTTCCCTATTCAAAAGATGGAAACCCTTGAAGCCGGTATTTTTGAATACCACGACAAGATTCCGTTAAAAAGAGGTTATGCCGAAAAAGGCATTCGCGTAGTACCCAATGCCGTTGCCAGACATGGCGCTTACATATCTAAAGGTGTGATATTGATGCCCAGTTATGTAAACATTGGTGCTTATGTAGACGAAGGAACCATGGTAGACACTTGGGCTACTGTAGGAAGTTGTGCCCAAATAGGCAAAAACGTGCATCTTTCAGGAGGTGTAGGTATTGGTGGCGTACTCGAACCCCTTCAAGCCGCACCCGTAATCATTGAGGACGGCGCTTTTATCGGTTCCCGTTGCATCGTGGTCGAAGGTGTTCATATTGGCAAAGAAGCTGTTCTTGGTGCTAATGTTTGCTTGACGGCTTCCACAAAAATCATTGACGTTACCGGCGATACTCCTGTCGAAAGAAAAGGTTTTGTTCCTGAGCGTTCGGTAGTTATTCCCGGAAGTTATACCAAGACTTTTGCCGCAGGTTCTTACCAAGTGCCTTGTGCCTTAATCATCGGAACTCGCAAACCTTCAACGGATTTAAAAACAAGTTTGAACGACGCTTTGAGAGAATATGATGTAGCGGTTTAAAACGTTTGATTAAAATTAGTATACTAAAAAGCCCTACTTTCTATGTAAGAAAGTAGGGCTTTTGGATTGTAAGTATTTGAAAACACTAAATAGGTACTTGATGTAATGGAGAACTAGAGGGAGAAATACTAGCTTTAATGTGCAGCCCTTTTCCTATGTTTATTTACTGTGACAAATATAATATGCTCTTTGATAAAGTTCATCATAGGTTATTATTTCAATATTTTTTAAATTCTTCCGAAACATTTCAAACGAGGAAAACTTTTTTTCGTTAATCTTGCCATCAATCTCAAACTCTTTTAAATTTCCAATTAAGATGAATGCTTTTGGATTATAAAGATATAGCGTTTCTCCTGTTAAATTATCTTCCTTATCTGTCATTTCAATTTTTGTTGATAAGTCCTGAATTGCTTTATGAACTGTTCTTTGAACTTGGCCAATCGCTCCTGCAAGTGAATCAGAAATCTGCCATGACTCTCCACGATATGCAGCTTTTACTTGTTTTAATAATTCGTCATCAGCGAGTTTCAATTCACAAAAACATAATGAGTTAACTGCTCCCAAAGATTTTAATAGTGCATCTGTTCGCTTACCACCTGAACTAAAATTTGAACCAGAAGTTATTTGCTCCAATTTTTTTGTGTCTAATTCTGAATTAAATATATAGTCTAATCCGTAACCAAGTATCCAAGAATTTTTTTCAAAAAATTTCTGCCAAACTTGTTCATTTGAAACCTTTTTAGCCGATTCATCCTCTAATTTTTGTTGGAATTCCGAGAAAAATTCAGAGTTTGATAATAGATTATAAAATATTTCTAACTGTTTTTTTCGATAACCAAAGTTTATTAAATCTTTAGTCGTTACATTATTATTTAAAGCATCTTGTAGTAAATCCAGATTATCTTCAATGAGTCTACTTGCTTGATTTTTGTTGAGAAGCATTTTCGCTAATTCAGAATCTTGAACGTTAAATTTGCTATCGTCTGGAAAATCTACTTCTTTCAAACCTTTTAAAAAAAGGTAAAGCCTTTCAACTTCATTTCCTCGAAAAGATGTTTCTTTCAAACTGTTTTTAATTGGATTGTCTTTAGTTCCAAACTGCTGAATTATTAATTTTTCAACTTTTCTATTATCTTCTAAAAACAAAGCTTTTAGTTGTCTTTTGCCACTAAAAGTTATCCCTATATTTTTTTCGTCTTTAACGATATATTCAGTTCCTTCGTGGTCTAATAATTTATGAGCGAACCTCTTACTATTTTTATCAAAACGTGCGTTGAATGATTCAGAAAAATATGTTTTGTCTAATGCTCTTTGTAAGGCATAAAATTGGTCTTTATTTTCTTGTTCCATATTTCATTTTTTAGCAATTTTTTTTCTACAGTTGTCATGCTACCACAAGCATCTCACCTGTGTCAACTACAATTGTTTCCCAAATATACACAATTTCCCTTCCCTGCAACCATACTTTACGTTTCCCAACATCTACTTCTCCCCCCTCCACATAAAAAGCCCTAACTTCTATATAAGAAATTAGGGCTTTCGCATTATAAAAAACGCATAATAACTGTGGGTTATTAGGCTTACACTATCCTGCTACGATGGCGGATGTTACCGTACTCCACGGACCTGTTTCGCCACGGGTATTTTCCCAGCGAAGCCAGTAGTGAATCATTTTTCCGGCATCCGTTACATCATACTTTACTAAATAAGGCGAAGCCGTATCAGTACCCAAGAACCGCAATTCCTTTACAGAAAGAACAGGCTCACCTTCTTTGTACCAAACTTGACAACCTCTCACACCAATAGGTTTTCCGTGTTTTCCATCTTCATCTGTAAACGAGATGGTGTGTTCTAAACGAATATTGTTATTTACCTTTACCAAAGGATATGTGGTAGGTATAGGCGAAAGTGTATGCGAAGTGCTTCGCTCCAATAAACTTAAGATAAGTCTATCATCATCTGTTAAGGCACTTTGCGGGATATCTTTGTAGATACGTCGCAACGTATCCTTCATTTTCTTGTCAGCACTATTTTTATTAGCTATTATTAGTGTGGTACTTTTATTTTTGTCCTTAGACTGTTTGTACCAATCTTCCCAATTCAATAAATCTGCTTTTGCTTCAGTATTATTAGCTTTTGAAACATTTAAACGCGTCTCGTTCTCTTCTAAATAAGGAACAACAATTTTAAAATGGGCATCTCTGTCCGCTTCTTTACTAGGAAATGGTCCTTCGTTTGGCATAAGTTCTACATATTAAATTATTACTTTATAAATTTGATAATTATATCATTTGTTTGTACTATTTGTGCCTTTTTTGTCTAAAAAGTAGCTTTGGGCTTGAGCCCACAACTCTTGGGCTTGAGCCCACAACTCTTGGGCTTGAGCCCAGCACTCTCGGGCTTGAGCCCAGAACTCTTGGGCTTGAGCCCACAACTCTTGGGCTTGAGCCCACAACTCTTGGGCTTGAGCCCACAACTCTTGGGCTTGAGCCCACAACCCTTGGGCTTGAGCCCACAACCCTTGGGCTTGAGCCCACAACTCTCGGGCTTGAGCCCACAACTCTTGGGCTTGAGCCCAGAACCCTAAATACACGTCTTAAAGCACAAAAAACACGTGTTCTACTTTAGGGGAAACCTAACCCCGCTTTACCTAAGCAATGTGAAACCCTTGGGATACCACCCGAAGGTGAGTAAATAAGTGTAGGAAGTAATAGTGGTATTATTTTTAGTTTGCAGACTCATCTTGGCATTTATTTAAATTAATAAGGCGGTTAGTAATGCATTGCTCCATTTCGTAGGGCTGCAATACGGAGTTTGTATTTAAAATTTAGAACATTCGGTAGCTAACAATTAACACTGAATACCTCTTCAATTGTATATCAAACTGGTTTTGTAAATTTAGAAAACAATTATCTATAAAAAACTCCCTATAAGTAGGTATTTTTCAATTATTTTTCTGACTGCTAGTTAGTTGCCTTTCTTTGAAAATTATGTAAGGAATAATTTATAATGATTAATTTTTAGCAAAAAAGAGCTGTTTCAAGTACTAAAAAATAGAAATAATGTAATTGGGCGTTTTTTGAGTTCGTAAAAAAACTAGAATTACAGCAAGAGAAAAACGTCGAGCAAAGAGTGATTTGTGGTGGATTGTATTTAAAAGATAGAAAAGTGTATATTTGGGTTTGAAAATATATAAAAGTTGTATAAACTTGAGGATATTTAGTAGTTAGCAATAATAGTAAAGGACTACAGGATGAACAGAATATATAAAATCAGTTTTTACGTTTACAGAATAATTTTAGTTTTGATTATACTATTAATTTTCTTTGCAAAATTAATGGTTGGTGCAGCTGGTCATAATTCAAAAGTAGAAATTACAGATTATTTTATATTTATTTTTGTCATTCTTACTCCAATTTTACTAACTGCTTTTAAAAAAATAGATAATACCAAAATTACACATCGAAAAGTTCTACGCTTTACAACTATAGTTTTGGTTACAATAAGTATTATCTTCTTATTTTATGGATTATACGATTTTTACATACTTTATCAAGAACTAAATTTTGGAATAGGAGATAATATCCCCGTCGCAATTATTATATTATTAATCACACTAAGCTCAACACTCGTGGTAGGATTAGTAAAAAACAGAATCTAAACTACTATTGCTAACCGCCATTTTGAGCTAGCTGGAATTTAGTGGAATTATCGTTCCGTATCAAGTTTTCGTTAAGCGGAAAATTGAGCGGTTACGAACTTCCAGCCATCTCAAAGCAGCGAAACGTCAGGCTGTGAAATAACCTCTTTTTTCTTTAAAATTCCCACATTTTTCTTTTACCACAACCCAAATCAGGCCTTTTAAGAAGGCCTTTTTTTTAGGCTGCAGATTTAAGTGGGCAGAAAACAAGGCTTAATTTAAGCTTTAAATAGTCCGTTTTCAGCAAAAGCAAGACTTTGGTCTTGTAAGGCGACTTCCAGTTCCTAAGTTTGGCAATTAAATCAGGAACTCCCAAGATATTTATCGTGCGTTTGATGTTGTAAACCAGCATGATTAAACTGTGTTCGCCGTTTACTTTTTCGAGTCCTATTAAGTTGGTGTGGTTGTAACCCCATTGGCGTTTAATGGTGCCAAAAATGTGTTCGTTTATCTCCTGCCGTTTACGATACAATTGCGGGTTTTCTTGGTAGCGTTTGTTGTTTTCTTCCACGGCATCGGCATATTCGCTTCGGTCTATTTCTCTTCCGCCTGTTCTGCTGGTGCATGAATGTTTTACGGGACATTCCTTACAGGCTGGAGTTCGGTATTTCTTAAACTGATAACCACTTTGCTCGGTTCTACCGCTTTTTTTATGCCATCTTCCTGTGGTTTTTAAGGTTTCTCCTTGGGGACATGTATAGGTGTCGTCTGATTTATTGTATTTAAATTGAGCTACCAAATATTCGGGTTGGGTCACGCTTTCTTTGCTTCTTCCTGGAGTAGGATGTGCGACAATGGTGGTAATATTATGTTCTTTGCATTGGGCGATTTCTCGCCCGTTGTGGTAGCCTTTATCAACTAAAACGGTCATGGTCTCGACTTGCAAATTTTCTTTGGCTTCCAAAGCAATCGCTCCTAAAGCATTTAAATCGTTCCTATTTATAGTGTGAGTAGCTACAACTAAATTGTGTTTATTGTCCACCGCTGCTTGAATGTTGTAACTCACTTCTACCACAACTCCTTGTACCAAAAGGGCTCGTGCATCTTCGTCGGTTGTACTAATCTGGGGTTCTCCGCTTTCTTTTAGTTTTTCAGCCAAAAGTTCGTAGTTGATTTTATTGGTTTTCAACCGCTCTATTTTGGCTTGAATATTTGTGATTTTGGTGCTGTTTTCTTGGTTGTCGTTTTGCTCCAAGTCAGTCAAATACTCTTGTGTTTTTTCTTCAATATAAGCCAAGTGTCTCTCTATTTTCTTTTGGCTAAAGTTGGCTTTCTTACTGTTATGTGCTCTGCTTTTGGTGCCGTCAATGGCGATGGTTTCTCCTGCGATTAAATCGGCATCTTTAAGGAAGGACACAAAAAGTTTGAAGAGCTTTTTCAGTCCTTTTGAATTGTGTTTTCTAAAGTCCGATATGCTATGGTAATTGGGAACTAAGCCACACAAAAGCCATTGCATTTCGGTATTTCGAATGCATTCTTTTTCGAGTTTGCGGGAGCTACGAAGTCCGTTAAGGTAGCCGTACAAATAGAGTTTGAGGAAGATTTTGGTATCAAAACTTGGTCTACCTTCTGATTTTAGGGTTTGTACTGTAAAATCTAAGGCTTTCAAGTCGATATTCTCTACAAAGGCATCTATAAATCGAATGGGATTATCGGTAGAAATACTAGATTCTAAAGACGCTATGGTCATTTGGTTACGGGAAATTCCGGTGATGTGCTGCATGTTTAAAAATACGAAATCCTGTCTTTTTATGCAAATAGTTTTATATATTTGGAAGTAATAAAACGGAGGTTTTTTCACAGACTGACGTTGTAGGGCATTATAGAAAATGAATAATAGAAATTTAAAATTTGAAGTAATCTGGAAAGATGATGATATGTTTGAAATGCGAATTTCAGCAAATAACGGACGATATTCTGGAATTACAGAAGTTTATGAATTGTCTGAATCTTTACTCGGATTTGTAAACGAACTGAATGATTTCTCATTTGGAAAAGATAAAGTCTCTCATTCTTGCGGAGAAAAAGATAGTTATGCATATTTCGAAATGGAATTTTATAAGATTGAACCGACTGGAAAATGCGGAGTTCTAATAACAATGGAAGAAAATGTATCAACTGAATACCGAAAAGAAGAAAAGGACAAACTCTCAATGGAATTAATTATTGAACCGAACGCAATAGATGTCTTTTGTCGAGAATTAAAATCATTAGCGGAAAAAGAAGATGGAATTGCGGAATTAAAAGCAATCGCAAATTATACGAGTAATATTGAATAAAATAACGCACTACAATCGAGTAGACTGCCCCGCTAGAAACTAGCAGGGAGGGACTCTCAAACTGTAGATAAAATTATAAGTGCTCTAGTTATTAGGGTAGATGAAAATAATAAGAGATAAGTTTTATAAACTTGGGTATATTTATAAGTTATGAGCAATTATGAGAACAGACCGTAAACTAAAAATCATATTCGGCCTTTTATCGGTTGGACTATTGACAACTTTGCTTTTTAAGTTGTCAAATATTCCAGGCGGAATGATTTTGTCTGGGCTTTTTTTAGGCGGAATGATGACAATCGGAATTATAATTGTCTGTTTAATTTTGAGTGGAATTTTGAAATCAGTTTTTAAACAAACATCGTTTTTGACAATATTATTTATCACGACAACAATTTCATTTTTAGCTTTCCATTATCAATTATACTCACCGACTTTGACAATTAAAGTTCCAAATGGATATAAAGGCGAAATAAATCTCGTTTTATCCAACGTAAAAGACAACATTCTAACTGTTGACAGTAATGGAATTGGCTATTTAAATGAATGGACCTTTAACAAAACATATTCAAGACCAATAGTTGAACAATTAGACGGTAAAAATCTTGACAAAAATCTTGTTGGATTTAATCCTTCGACATTTTATGGAACATCAATTGGTGGAGGAAATTCAATAAAGAGTTTAAGTTTCGAAATTGTTCCTGACAGCGTTTTAGGACAAAAACAATATTTTTCAGTAGATTGGACAAAATATGTTAATAAGAAATTAGTTTTACTGAAAGAACCAGAAAAAGGAATAGAAAGTAATGAAGCAACAATCGAAATTAAACCCGAATAAAATAACTGCAATCGAGTAGACTGCCCCGCTAGAAACTAGCAGGGAGAGCCTCTCAAACTGTAGATGAAAATAAAAGTCCTCGAGTTATTAGGGTAGATGTAAATAATAAGAGAAAAGTTGTATGAACTTGGGGATATTTAGTAGTTATGAGCAATTATGAGAACAGACCGTAAACTAAAAATCATATTCGGCCTTTTATCGGTTGGACTATTGACAACTTTGCTTTTTAAGTTGTCAAATATTCCAGGCGGAATGATTTTGTCTGGGCTTTTTTTAGGCGGAATGATGACAATCGGAATTATAATTGTCTGTTTAATTTTGAGTGGAATTTTGAAATCAGTTTTTAAACAAACATCGTTTTTGACAATATTATTTATCACGACAACAATTTCATTTTTAGCTTTCCATTATCAATTATACTCACCGACTTTGACAATTAAAGTTCCAAATGGATATAAAGGCGAAATAAATCTCGTTTTATCCAACGTAAAAGACAACATTCTAACTGTTGACAGTAATGGAATTGGCTATTTAAATGAATGGACCTTTAACAAAACATATTCAAGACCAATAGTTGAACAATTAGACGGTAAAAATCTTGACAAAAATCTTGTTGGATTTAATCCTTCGACATTTTATGGAACATCAATTGGTGGAGGAAATTCAATAAAGAGTTTAAGTTTCGAAATTGTTCCTGACAGCGTTTTAGGACAAAAACAATATTTTTCAGTAGATTGGACAAAATATGTTAATAAGAAATTAGTTTTACTGAAAGAACCAGAAAAAGGAATAGAAAGTAATGAAGCAACAATGGAAATTAAACCCGAATAAAATAACTGCAATCGAGTAGACTGCCCCATTAGTAACTAGCAGGGAGAGCCTCTCAAACTGTAGATAAAATTATAAGTCCTCTAGTTATAAGGGTAGATGAAAATAATATGAGAAAAGTTGTATAAACTTAGGTATATTTAGTAGTTAGGTAACATTTGAACCAAAATTGAGAATGAACAAAAATATTACAATCTTAATCATAATTCTATCCAATTCATTATTTGCTCAAAAGCAAGTTGAATTAAGGGATTTGATTTTTTCCGTACCAAGTGAATTTAATTACTTCACTGAACAAAACAGAAAGTTTGAATATGAGAACTTTCACGAAATTGGAAAAATATATACTGACTCTATCGATTTGGAGAAGTTTCCAAAAATCCAATATCAATATTATGAAATGCCTGAATTTGGACTGGAAAGTTCTCAAAAAGTTCTGACAAGCCTAAACGAAATAATGACAAAAGATATAAATGCCGACACTCTAATTATAAAAGAATCGGGAAATTACTCTTTAGCTAAATATTCAATAATGGGGAAATCATTATTTGAAATAAAGAGTTTGGGCAAAAAGGGTTGGATAAACATTCAATACTTCGATTTACCTAATAACGATAGGAAAAGCTTTCAAGCAATAACTGTAATTATTAATTCAATCAAGCATAAACAACCATATGAATCGGAATATGATAGTCATATGAAAGAATCTGGAGCACTTTCAAAAAGTGCACTGATTTTTTTGTTCATTGGATTATTATTATTTCTAGCACCGAAACTCATTAAAAAATTAAAAAACATCCACTAATCGAGTAGACTGCCCCGCTAGAAATTAGCAGGGAGAGCCTCTCACACGTCAGCGTCCTGTGAATAGCTTAGGATAGGTCAAGCGGAAAAACTTAAACACAAGCTCTAAAGTAACACGTATCGATTATATAGGATTGCTTCGTTCCTCGCAATGACGGATTATAAAAACGATTGGGTAAGCTGGATTGTCAAATTTATGAGAAGGTGGTACTTCTATTAGATACATTCAAAAATTTCTGGGTCAATCGAGCAAAAAAAACCAAAACAGATAACAAATAAAACTTTGCGAACTTCCCGGTAAAAAAACCTTTGCAAGCTTTGCTGTAAAAAACCAAACCCCACTTTAGCATAAATCAAATCAATTAATTAGTTTTGACAGATGAAAATATTGGTTATTCAACAGAAAATGATAGGCGATGTTCTAGCAAGTAGCATTATTTGCAACAACCTGAAAACGATGTATCCTAAGTCGCAAATAGACTACTTGATTTATCCGTTTACACAACCAGTTGTAGAAGAAAACCCCAATATTGACAACCTGATTCTCTTTAAAGATGAATACCGTACAAGCAAGAAAGCCTTTTTAAAATTTCTTCTTTCCATCAGAAAGTCGCATTATGACTTGGTTCTAGACGCTTACGGAAAGTTGGAAAGTAATTTAATCGTTGCATTTTCGGGTGCCAAAACAAAGATTGGTTTTCAAAAATCATATACCAATTTCATCTATACAAAAACCACAAATACGGTTTCACATACTGATTCTAATGCAGGTTTGGCTATCGAAAGTAGGTTGAATTTAGTAAGAGCACTTGATAATTCAATTGTGTTGAATGCAAAACCCAAAATCTTTTTGACGGAAACCGAAATTGAAAACGGAAAGAAAATACTGCAAAACCACAACATCGATTTATCTCAAAAAATCTACATGATTGGCGTTCTAGGAAGCGGGACAAATAAAACCTACCCATTTGAATACATGGCCAAATTACTGGATTTTATTGTAGAAGAAACGAATGCTACACTCCTATTCAACTATATGCCGTCTCAAATTAAAGAAGCGAAAGCCATTTATGATTTGTGCCAAAAAGAAACCCAAAAGCACATAAAAATTGATTTAATTCCCGGAAGCATTCGAGAGTTTCTTTCGATAACCCTTCATTGTAACGCTTTGATTGGTAATGAAGGTGGCGCTGTAAACATGGCGAAAGCTTTGGATATTCCCACATTTACGATTTTCTCCACATGGATAAAAAAAGAGTCTTGGAACTCATTTGAAAACGGAAGTACAATTGTTTCGGTTCATTTAAAAGATTTTAAACCCGAAATATACGGCGACAAATCTCCAAAAGTGATGAAAAAAGAAGCCTTGAATTTGTACCAACTCTTTACTCCTTCTCTCATTTTTCCAATGCTTAAAAAGTATTTAAAAAACTAGATTTCTACTTGTGAGCATTTTTTACCGCCAACTCAGCGAGCTCATATATTTTCCGAACCTGCGTTTCTTGGTGGTGGTTTTTAGCGATGTGATTTCTACCACTGATACCCATTTCTTTAGCTCGTTCAGGATTCTCTAGTAATTTAATCATGTATTTTGCCATTCCCTCTTCATCATTTTCTTCAACAAGATAACCGGTTTCATTATGAATTACGGCTTCTTTAATTCCACCATGTAACGTACTGACAATTGGAAGAGCTGAAGCACTAGCTTCCAGAATTCCCAGAGGCGTTCCTTCCATATCACCATTAGCAGCGGTTATAGAATGCTGCACAAACGCAAGCGCATCCGACATTCTTTGAGCCACTTGTTCCGAATTTTGAATCCCTGTAAACTCAACCGCATTTTGAATTCCTAAAGTGGCTACGAGTTTTTCGCATTCAGCATATAATCCTGTTTTCCCACCAACCATTACCAATTTTGCCTCTGGAAATTGTGTCAAAACCCTATTGAAAGCTTTGATTGTAGTAAGTGGTGCTTTTTTTCCAGCAAATCGTCCAACGGCAAGAAAAGTGTTTTTATTTACGTTATTTTCAATCGGTTTGAATTTAGTAATATCAACGCCATAAGGAATTAATTTTACCTTCTCAGGAACGGCTCCCGCGATAATCAAACGTTTTTTCATCTCTTCTGAAACGGCAATTGTGTAAGTCGCATATTCAAAAAGCTGGATGTATTTGTCTTTGTATTCTTCTAACAGTTTTTTGTCTGTAGCATCGTGACCGTGAAAGATAACGAGTAAAGGAATTCCCAATTGTTTGCAAACCGAAACCATGTGTGAAGCAGGCATTCCATAATTAGCAAGAACAACTTCAATTTTGTTTTCTTTCAGGTATTTTTTGACACCGTATTCGCCAAAATAATTATTCCGACCTACAACGCCTTTCAAGATTTTATGTAAAACCCAGAAAACTTTCGAATTTAATTGTTTGCCATCTTCGCTCTTTTCGGGAAGTCGTCCACTGTGAAGTGTGTGTATTTCTGCCCAATTTGAAATACAAGAAATTTGGTCCCGAATAAATGTTTCTGAATAAGCAAAACGACTGGAACGAGTGATACAAATACGCATAATGGTTATCTTAATTTATAGGTTGGATTCGATACCAATGGGAGTTTTGATAACTTTATTTTTCCGGGTGTTTTCTCTAATATTGAAGTTTTTCTTCCAAGTTTCTTCGTTTACATACCCTCTTTTGTGGTCTAAATGCACACATATCGCAGAATACCGAATTTGCTTTGATTTCAATCCTTTGTTAAACAAGCGTTCGCCTAATTCTCGGTCTTGACCACCATATTGCATTTCTTGATTGAAACCGTTTATTTCTACCAAATCTTTTTTCCAACCAGAAGCATTATGACCGTTCCAGGAAGCATTGGTGGGAGTTATTTTATTCAAAAACTTAGATAGCATGCCCTTTGTCATCAATTTCATTTTTTTACTGCTCGAAATTTTTCCATGGGATTTTAACCATTTCACATTGAAACAATCTTGGTTCAAAATATTCTCTTTTGTAATCGCTAATGAAATATTCATAGGCAATTTATAATAACCACCAGACAAAAAATAGCCTTCCTCTTTATAGTAATTGTGCGTTTCCACAAAATCTTTTCTGGGTATGCAATCGCCATCTGTAAAAACCAGATAATCTCCTTTAGCAGCTATAATGGCTTTATTAAGTATTTGTGATTTTTGAAAACCATCGTCTTTTTGCCAAACATGAACTATAGGAATATTCATTTCCTTTTGCAAACGTTCAATTAATAACTTCGTTGGTTCTTTTGAACCGTCATCTGCAATAATGATTTCAAAATCAGTGAAAGTTTGACAACTAAAACCAATCAAAACTTTTTCCAGCCAACTTTCAGCATTATAAGTGCTCATTATTACAGAAATTTTCATATTTTTTTTAATTATTGCTTTGCAAAAATAGTAAATATTTTATATTTGTTGAATATATCGTTATTAATGAACGGCCAACAAAGCAACAATATTTCGGTTTTGATTATCACCTTGAATGAGGAAGTTCATATGTACGAGTTACTGAGCGACTTAGGCTTTGCTGATGAAGTAATCGTCGTAGATTCTTTCAGTACAGACCGAACAAAGTCGATTTGTGAATCGTTTAAAAATGTAAAATTTCTTGAACACAAATTCGAAAATTATACCACACAGCGAAATTACGCAATTGAGCAAGCAAAAAACAATTGGATTCTATTTATTGATGCCGATGAACGTCTGACTCCCCCATTAAAAACTGAAATTATAGAAACTGTAAAAAAGGACGACGATGTAAGTGCGTACTTATTTTACAGGAAATTTTATTTTAAAAAGAAAATTTTACGTTTTAGTGGTTGGCAAACCGATCGAATTTTTCGATTGTTTAAAAAAGACAAATGTCGATACACCCATAGACGTTTAGTCCATGAAAAACTCGATGTAGACGGTAAAATCGCTTATTTTAAAAATCGTCTGGTGCATTATTCTTATGCGGATTATAATTCCTACAAAAACAAGATGGTTGCTTATGGGAAATTAAAAGCTATGGAAAAATACCAAATCGGATTTAAGCCCACTTTTTTTCACCAATACGGCCATTCTATTTATAATTTTTTATACCAATACCTTATTAGACTAGGCATTTTAGATGGTCGAAAAGGAATTATTATTTGTTATCTCAATGCACTAAGTGTCTCTTCGAGGTATAAAGAACTGAATAGATTATATAGAGAAAATAAATTTTAAATAAGACAGAAGAAATAAAAAAATAAAAATTATTTAAATTATTTTTTTATAATTAAATTCAATTCGGCAATCATTTTTTTACCTATTACTTCTTTTGTATAGTTCTCTTCTAAAAACTTATAACCATTTTCCGTTAATCTCTCTCTAAGTTGATTATCGTTTAGGACAATTTCTACTTTATTAGCAAAATCAATATGATTTCCTACTTCAGCCATTAAGCCGGTTTCATTGTTTATTAAAACTTCAGGAATTCCACCAGCATTTGTCGCAACTACAGGTGTTCTACAAGCATATGCTTCCAAAATAACTCCTCCAGCAGGTTCTTCATTTGACGTAAAAAGCAATACATCTAACTCTGGCATTATTTCTTCAATATCTTTTCTAAAGCCGAGAAAATACACATCATTATCCAATCCTAATTCTTTGACTTGCTTTCTTATTTCTGCCTCTTTTTCTCCCTTTCCGACAAGAACATATTTAGCATTCACATTTCTGTCTTTTAATTCTTTTACTGTTCTTAACCAAGTAGAATGATCTTTAAACCATGTAAATGCAGCAATATTACCAATTATCTTATAATCATTAGGTATATTTAATTCCTTATGAAGTTTTCCCGTTTTTTTAGAGGTTTTAAATTTATCTATATCTGTCAAAATTCCTACAATACTAAGCTTACTATGGTCTTTAACCGCATATTTAAGCACATCAACTACAGGTTGTGTAATACAAATAATTTTTTTTATACCTTCATAATTATATTTCCACTTTCTGAAAAAATTAGTATCAACTCTTACTATTAAAGTCCTGCACAAAGCCATTGGTATTTTCAAATTATAAAAAACACCTGCAAGTACTGAAATTGTATGCGCTTTACTATTGTGTATAAAAAGCAAGTCACTATTAAAATCGTCAGCAATCATTTTAAGTTCTTTTGCTGCTCTAAGCTTTGATTTTACATCAATAGTTATAACTTTTAACTTTTTTTCTAATGCAACTTTATAAATTTCTGAATCTAATGGACAAACAATAATTTGATCCTCAATATAATGATTATCTCTAAAAGTTTCATAGAGGTATATTATCTTTTGTTCATGTCCTCTCCATACCTTTGATACTGTAAACTGGATTAATCTCATGCAGTGAAAATTATATTTTGTTAAATCTCATAATTAAACATCATTCCTTCAGTAAATGACATAAACGTTGCATCTAATTTATTAGGTTTCAAATTTAATTTTTTCTTTAATTGTTTAACTAAATATCTCTCACCTATTCTATTTGTGTCATCAACAAAAATTGTAAAAGACGCATCCAAATTATTTATAAAATGTTTTATATTACTAGCTCTACTATATCTTTTTTTTGATGACCAAGCAATTGGTCCATCTATCAAAATTAAATCAAATTTTGTGTCTCCTAGTTCTTTGCTCACTATATTTTCATCGTACTCAAATGACTTATCCATCTGAGAACTTTTAATAGTTGGTGCATGAATAAAAGTTACAACATTTTCGATTCCTTCATCCTTTAATAATTTTTTTACAATTAATATCCACTCTGCAGATTCGTCAATCGAAATAATTTTAGTCTCTAGATTATTCAACTTTATTAACCTTGCAAAGATAATTGTTGATATTCCAGAACCAAATTCAAGAATAGATTTCTTATTATTAATAATAATATCATTGGTTATATTCGCCAATAACTTAAAACTTAAAGAAGCATTTGTATAAGGCAAATACTTCCCTTGATGATATAAATTACTTAATATAAAAGCAGGCACAACTTCATTTTTGTGCTGGAAAATTTTTTTAAAAAATAAATCTAAACTATCTATAAACATTATGTCTTTTTTTAAACAAAAGTACTTTTTTAAATTGATTTAACAATTAAATTTTCTAAGTACCTTTTTTCTACTCGATACAATAAAAATATTTAATTAAAAAAAATATAGATATTTATTTTTTTTTACGTTTGTCACTAATTTTAACTTAAATTGTACATTTATGAAAAAACTTTTTTTTTACCGCTCTTACATTGTTTTTTTTAGTATCATGTTCAAATGACAATGTTACTGACGAAAATTCTAGTACACTTTCCACAAAAGTGACAAAAGATTTAGTTACTTTTAAAAATCAGGCTGAATTTGAAAAAACGCTCAACAGTTTATCCGAATTAAAGGATAATGAAGATTTTCAAGAGTAGATTAGTCGTGAAGGTCATAATTCACTGTTAAACAATATCAACACATTAAACAGAAAGCAAACAGATGCTTTACCCTTAGCATTAATTGCCATATTTAATGAAAACTTACAATTTAAAATTGGTGATAATATTGTAAGCTTTAAAGATGGCACATTTTACGAAACAAACTCTTCAAATTTATTAAATGCTAAAAAAATTGGAACTTCTGAAGTTGTAAATATTCCTATGAATGAAAAGTTACAAGGTAAAACCTTTGGAGTTAATGGTACTTACAAAGAATATATACAGTTTAAAAGAAAAACCTATAGAGAAGGATGTGGCGAGTCTGTTAGCAAACCATTGAATTTCCGTCTCGTACATGAATTAAAAGCTATACAATCTAGTTTTAATTCATTTGTTTACAGTGAATTATCAATGAACTTTAGAATGAGTTATGATGCAGGTAATGGTTGGGCAGATGCAAATAGTACAGAACGTCAGGCTGTGAAACAACCCTTTTTACTTCTATTTCGCAACAAAATTCAGCTTCCATACCTATATAAATCTGTTTTAAGCTATGCTGATTTTTAGGTTGTAATAGTCTAGTTGATTTTTTATCCAAGCTCTAAAAAGCGTTATATAAGTCCTTTTTAAGAAAAGCAAGACTTTGGTCTTGTAAGGCGACTTCCAGTTCCTAAGTTTGGCAATTAAATCAGGAACTCCCAAGATATTTATCGTGCGTTTGATGTTGTAAACCAGCATGATTAAACTGTGTTCGCCATTTACTTTTTCAAGTCCCGTTAAGTTGGTATGGTTGTAACCCCATTGGCGTTTAATGGTGCCAAAAATGTGTTCATTAATTTATTCAGGCGTTTTTATTGTTTTTTTGGTCTTCATGATTTCCGCTATGCTCCAATTCCTGTCTGGTTCGATACAATTGTGGGTTTTCTTGGTAGCGTTTGTTGTTTTCTTCCACGGCGTCGGCATATTCGTTCCTATCAATCTCGCGTCCTGCAGTTCTACTGGTACATAAATGTTTTACGGGACATTCCTTGCAAGCTGGTGTTCGGTATTTCTTAAATTGATAACCGCTTTGCTCGGTTCTACCGCTTTTTTTATGCCATCTTCCTGTGGTTTTTAAGGTTTCTCCTTGGGGACATGTATAGGTGTCGTCTGATTTATTGTATTTAAATTGAGCTACCAAATATTCGGGTTGGGTCACGCTTTCTTTGCTTCTTCCTGGAGTAGGATGTGCGACAATGGTGGTAATATTATGTTCTTTGCATTGGGCGATTTCTCGCCCGTTGTGGTAGCCTTTATCAACTAAAACGGTCATGGTCTCGACTTGCAAATTTTCTTTGGCTTCCAAAGCAATCGCTCCTAAAGCGTTTAAATCGTTGCGATTGATTGTATGAGTGGCAACCACTAAGTTATGTTTGTTATCTACTGCTGCTTGAATGTTGTAACTCACTTCTACCACAACTCCTTGTACCAAAAGGGCTCGTGCATCTTCATCGGTCGTACTAATCTGGGGTTCGTCGCTTTCTTTTAGTTTATCAGCCAAAAGTTCATAGTTGATTTTATTGGTTTTCAGCCGCTCTATTTTGGCTTGAATATTTGTGATTTTGGTGCTGTTTTCTTGGTTGTCGTTTTGCTCCAAGTCAGTCAAATACTCTAGCGTTTTTTCTTCAATATAAGCCAAGTGCCGGTCTATTTTCTTCTGGCTAAAGTTGGCTTTCTTACTGTTGTGTGCTCTGCTTTTGGTCCCGTCAATGGCGATGGTTTCTCCTGCGATTAAATCGGCATCTTTAAGGAAGGACACAAAAAGTTTGAAGAGTTTTTTCAGTCCTTTTGGATTTTGCATTCTAAAGTCCGATATGCTATGGTAATTGGGAACGAGTCCACATAAAAGCCATTGCATTTCAGTATTTCTGACGCACTCTTTCTCCAGTTTTCGAGAGCTACGAAGTCCGTTAAGGTAGCCGTACAAATAGAGTTTGAGGAAGATTTTGGTATCAAAACTTGGTCTACCTTCTGATTTTAGGGTTTGTACTGTAAAATCTAAGGCTTTCAAGTCGATATTCTCTACAAAGGCATCTATAAATCGAATGGGATTATCGGTAGAAATACTAGATTCTAAAGACGCTATGGTCATTTGGTTACGGGAAATTCCGGTGATGTGCTGCATGTTTAAAAATACGAAATCCTGTCTTTTTATGCAAATAGTTTTATATATTTGGAAGTAATAAAACGGAGGTTTTTTCACAGACTGACGTTTATTAACCTACAATTTAAGCGGATACTATTCAGCTACTTCAGGTATATTTTCTAATGCTGGGAGCGCTACATTTTCTATTAATGGAAATTATGAATGTAGCAATCCAGCAATTGGAAATATCAGAAGGGTTTTACAAGTAAATGAATACATTATAGGTTTTGGTTCAGCACCTGTATGGTCAGTAAATATTGAAGGAGCTATACATCATCAAGTTAATGGTGACGATTCTTCTAATCGATGGGATCATTACATTAATTGGTAATTAAATTAAATGAGGTAATTACATAAACTCTAAATTATTATTTGGGTTTGATTTTATTAAAAATCAAACCCAAATTTTTTTTATAATAACTTCTAAAAAATACATTTAAAATTATATGAGCTTTATTTATATTTACAAAAAAAAATTTATGATTCTTAATCTCAGTTTTAAATATTTTTTCAAAAAATTATACATCGTATTTTTACTAAATTGTCTTGTTACCTTTATAATCTCAGTAAAATATTTGTATTTTTTAGAAGATGTAAATGATGCGTTAACGCTGTTTTATCTTGTTGTTACTAGTTTAAGTCATTTTATACTCATCAGTGTTTTACCTATTTTAATTTCAATAATTCTTTATTTAATAACTAGAAAAAGAATGCTTGTAATCGGGTTCAATGTCATATTATCCGTTTTATGGTTACTGTATATTCAAGTAGATACAATCATTTTTAGTCAATTTCGCTATCATATTTCTCCAATGGTACTAAAAATGGCATTTGGAAAGCGATCTGGCGATATTTTTCAGTTTTCCGCAGAAAACATTCTTGTTGCAATAGGATTTGTAATTCTACTGGTACTTCTCCAACTCTTGTTTCATTTTATAGCGAGAAAAATCATGGAGAAAAGAAATGATTTGAAAATTAAGATTTCTCTTTTTGTATTTTTACTATGTACTCTTTTCGGAAACGTAATTTATGCTTGGTCAGATGCTAATTATTATGGTTCGATTACGCAAACTAAAGAGGTTTTCCCAATTTATTTCCCATTAGTAGACGACGATTTAATGCTCCAGTTGGGTTTAATTGATTTAGAACGTACAAAAAACAAATCGGTCAACACTAATTTTAGCAGCAGTACAATTGCTTATCCTTTAAAGGAAATTACAGCTACAAATGCAACACATAAAAACATTATTTATATCGTGGTTGACACGTGGCGTTTTGATTATATGTCTCCCAAAATAACACCTAATATTTATTCCTTTTCGAAAAAAGCTAGTGTATTTAATAATCACATGAGCGGTTCAAATATGACAACTGGAGGAATTTTTTCTCTTTTTTATGGAATTCCCGCTACTTATTTTTACAACTTTACGTCACAAGAACTTCCACCCGTTTTAATGACCGAATTACAAAAACAACAGTATCAGTTTCATATATTTGGAAGTTCAACCCTTGAAAATCCTCCATTTAATAGAAATGTATTTGCCAATATCCATTCATTTCCATTATTTACGGAAGGAAAAACACCGTCAGAACGCGATCAAAAAATTAATGACTTGTTTATTTCAACGATACAAAAGCAAGATACAAGCAAACCTTTTTTTAGTTTTCTTTTTTATGATTCCGCTCATGGATTTGATTATCCTCCTACTTACAAGAAACCTTTTTCACCCGATTTAGATAGTGTAAATTATTTAGCTTTAGATGATGATTACAACCCCGCATTATTGATAAACAGATATAAAAATGCATTGCATTATGTGGATAGTTTAATTGGAAAAGTATTGGTTGAACTAGAAAACAAGAACCTTTTAGAAAACTCAATCATTGTTATTACAAGTGATCACGGTCAGGAATTTAACGATCTGAAAAAAGGGTATTGGCAACATGGTAGTAACTTTGGCAATTATCAAATTCACGTACCTATGATGCTATTTGATGCAACTAAACCACCCAAAACCGAAACTGAACTTACTTTGCATTATGATTTAGCACCAACAATTTTAAGTAATTATTTAGGTGTAAAGAATAATTTTTCTGATTACAGTTATGGTGAAGACTTATTTACCATTACAAACAGGAGAAAGTATTTCATTTGTGGTTATAATCAAAAATTTTCAATCATAGAATCCGATAAAATAATGACCATATCTCCATCAGGAAATTTGAATGTTATGGATAAAAAACTCAATAAGCTGAGCGACGAGAACATTAATTATAACTTGGTACTTGAAGGAATACAAACAGTTAATAAATTTTATAAAAAGAAATAAGTCATGGATATTAATGCTGAAATTCACAATGCGTTTGAAGTTATTCAAAACGGCGGAATAATACTTTATCCAACGGATACAGTTTGGGGGATTGGATGTGATGCCACAAATGCAGAGGCGGTTGCAAAAATTTACGCCTTAAAAAAAAGAGCAGAAACGCAAAGTATGATTGTGCTAATGAACGGTGACCGAATGGTTCATAATGTTTTTAGAGAAGTTCCTGACGTAGCTTGGGAAATAATTGAAGTAGCCGACAACCCAACAACTTTAATATTAGACAATCCACGAAATGTCGCTGCAAACTTGATTTCGGCAGACAAAAGCTTAGGAATGCGATTGGTAAAAGAGCCATTTTGCTATAAATTATTGGAACGAATGAAAAAACCATTGGTTTCAACTTCCGCAAATATTTCCGGACAACCTACTCCAAAAAGTTTTAAAGAAATCAGCCCTGAAATTATAAAAGGCGTTGACTATGTTGTAAATTTGCATCACGAAAAAATCGCTGGAAAACCTTCTACAATTATTAAGTTGACCAATGATTTGCAAGTAAAAGTGATTAGAAAGTAAGTTTTAAGTTTAGGCAAAAGTTAAACTTTAAACTTTAACCTAGAAATAAATAATGAACTACAAGAAAGCCTTAGATAATCCTATATTTGATATTATTGCAAAAGCCTCCGAACAAATTGAAGTTGAGAGTTACGTCATTGGTGGATTTGTTCGGGATTTACTTTTAAACCGAACTGCAAAAAAAGATATTGATATTGTAGCGGTAGGAAGCGGTATTGAACTTGCTTTAAAAGTCTCCCAATTACTTCCGAAAAATCCCAAAGTACAAGTTTTTAAAAATTACGGAACAGCAATGTTGCGCTTTGAAGATACCGATATTGAATTTGTTGGTGCTCGAAAGGAATCGTATAATTTTGAAAGTCGGAAACCTTTAGTTGAAGACGGAACATTGGAAGACGACCAAAATCGGCGTGACTTTACTATAAATGCACTAGCGTTATCGTTGAATAAGTCAACTTTTGGAAATCTAATTGACCCTTTCAATGGTTTAGTAGATTTAGAAAATAAAACCATCAAAACGCCTTTAAGTCCTGATGTGACTTATTCGGATGACCCGTTGAGAATGATGCGAGGAATTCGCTTTGCGGCTCAACTTGGTTTTGAAATTGAAAGTGAATCGTTTGCATCAATTACTAAAAACAAAGACCGAATTAAAATCATTTCTGGCGAAAGGATCGTTGATGAATTGAATAAGATTTTGATGACGGACAAACCTTCTAACGGTTTTTTATTGTTATATAAAGCAGGATTACTCGATTATATTTTGCCTGAATTGACCGCTTTAAATCAGGTAGAAGAAATTGAAGGACATACACACAAAAATAATTTTTACCACACCCTAGAGGTTGTTGATAACATTGCTCCAAATACGGATGATGTTTGGCTTCGATGGGCTGCCTTATTGCACGATATTGGAAAAGCACCAACAAAACGTTTTACAAAAAAACAAGGTTGGACTTTTCACGGTCATGAATTTTTGGGAGGAAAAATGGTTAAGAAAATCTTCGAACGCCTTCACATGCCTTTGAACCAGAAGATGAAATTTGTTCAGAAGATGGTAATAATGAGTTCGCGACCTATAGTTTTGGCTCAAGAAGAAGTTACGGATTCAGCCGTGAGACGATTGGTATTTGATGCTGGAGAAGAAGTCGATGATTTGATGACGTTGTGTGAAGCTGATATTACTACCAAAAATCCTTCGAAGTTTAAAAAATACCATAATAATTTTAATGTTGTTCGAAAAAAAATTGTTGAAGTTGAAGAACGCGATCATGTAAGAAAGTTTCAACCGCCCATTTCTGGCGAACAAATAATGGAACTTTTTAATTTGCAACCCGGTAGAGAAATTGGCTCTCTAAAAGAAGCTGTGAAAGAGGCAATTTTAGAAGGAACAATTCCAAACGAATATGAAGCCGCTTTAGAGTTTGTAACTAAGAAAGCGATTAAAATGGGTTTAAATAAAGATTAACGATTGTTTGTTTACTCGCATTTTATAAAAATTGTACTTTTATATTTCTTATCAGCGGTTAATAACTGCAATTTTTTTTAGTAAAATAATAATGATTCTACTTGGTACTATTTTCCAATTAAATAAAAATGAAAAAAGATAAATCAGTCATAATTTGGCTACTTTCAGGATGTGCATTATTGTTTATTATGGTCGTGGTGGGCGGAATAACTCGACTAACGGACTCAGGATTGTCAATGACCGACTGGCATTTGGTTACCGATACTTTTCCGCCATTAAGCCATGAAAAATGGCAACAAGCCTTTGATGAATATAAGAAGTTTCCAGAGTATCAGAAAATCAATATTCACAATGATTTTACACTTGACGATTACCAATTCATCTATTTCTGGGAATGGTTTCATCGCTTTATCGGTCGGATAATTGGATTGGTTTTTATCATTCCTTTCGTCTATTTTTTAATTAGAAAACGATTGGATGCCGCAACTAAAAAAAAATGTATTGTTCTCTTATCGATGGGAGCTTTTCAAGGCTTTTTAGGCTGGTATATGGTAAGAAGTGGCCTAATTGACAATCCCGATGTAAGCCATTTTAGACTTTCACTTCACTTGACCTTCGCTTTTATCACTTTTGCCTATACATTATGGGTAGCTTTAGATTTAATTTATCCAGAACGTCAAACCGTGTTTGTTTCTCTTCGAAATACAGCTCGATTGGCTCTAGCAGTTTTACTACTACAAATTATTTATGGTGGATTCGTTGCAGGGTTAAATGCGGGATTAATTCACAACCATTGGCCAATGATGAGTGAACGAAAGTTTATGCATGAAACGGTTTTAATCGAACAACCTAGTTTGTTCTTAAATTTAGTTGAAGGCAAAAGTGGTGTTCAATTTGTACATAGAACAGTTGCTTATTTTGTTGTTGGACTTATTTTATTTCTATACTACAAATCAAGAAAATTTATCCTTGTTACTAGTCAAAAGAGAGGCCTGAATGTACTCTTACTATTTGTTTTCCTGCAATTTACTCTAGGAGTTTTCACATTGTTAGAACACGTTCCTTTATGGTTAGGCTTAGCCCATCAAATTATGGCATTCTTTCTACTAACCGCAATGACTTACACATTGCATCGACTAAGCAAATAACTCACTTAAACAAATAAAAAAACAGTTAACATCTTTACAACGTTAACTGCTTTTTTAATTATAAAATGATTCGTTTTAGAAAGAAGTACTAATTGTAAATGATACTCCAGTACTTGCTGGAACTTCCCTACAAACACCACCAGCACACACTAAGCCACCTCTTTGACGTCCATAACCCAGAGAAACTCTTGAGCTATTTTTTCTATAGGTAATACCAGCATTGTAAAAGTGAATTTTAAATAAGTCAGACTTTTTATCAATAAGAACGGCATCATTATCAAATCCATAATTGTACATATCCATAGCAAAAATAGACCAATTCAGGTTGTGGTTATATTCCACTAATAAAGACGCCCAATTTCCTCTATCATTATCCGCCCACATGTGTTCTACTCCCATGGTAAGTGCTCGTCCTCCTGAAAAGGTGTAAATTCCTTCTGCAAAAAGTATATTCGTTTTTATTACATTTTTTTGTGCAATTCCCTGAATATATTGATTGTTATAATACTGATTGACATAAATAAAATTACCTCTAAAATCTTTAGATATTTTCTTAGAAATCTCAATGTTGTAATCTGAGAAGTATTTCTCTTTACCGCCTAAGAATTTAGCATCATAATCAGTAACATAAAATCCATTTACAGTACTAGAAGAATAGGTTGCATCTAAATTAAACCAATTTGACATATTCAACGCCACTTTGGTCCCGTATTTTCCTCCTAATGGACTTCCTTTCTTAAAATTATAAAAAACATCTATTTGTCCTCCAATTTCGCCTGCTTTTTTAATACCATCTGGATCAATAAAAACTTTATTCTGTGCTTGATACACATAAATATTCGCTAAACTAGAATGGTGTTGTTTAGTTAAAGCAGGCGTGAAATTTAAAATACGGTCATTATAATTCACGCTTGTTTCTTCCGGTGCATAAATAATTGGCTCACGATCACTCAAGAAAACCATGTTTTCCATTCGTCTTAACGTCGCATCAATTCCCAAGCCTCTCTCGGAATAACCCATGTTTACTAAAAATGCATTCCCTGGTTTAATAAAATTATAATTGATATTCGTGCGTTCTAAAACAGGCTCTTTCTCCTTAAAGTTATATTCTGAAGAAACATAGAAGCCTCCTTTAGAAAAACCTAATCTTCCTGAGTAAGCCGAAGTTTTTTTATTGAATAGTGGTTCTACTATGGATTCGCGAATATCCTGACTTCTCATTACATAACTGAATCCAGCTGTCAATCCAAAATTTTCATGGTTAATTAAATTTGAAATATCTAAATCAGTATTAACACCTAAAATATTTGCATCAGATACATGAAATCCTGATTTTTGCTTGCCGTATAATGCGGTGACTGAAACTCCATCAACTGGTTTGAAGTTTACTTTTCCTCCCCGGAGAGCTGTATTTATTCCTAACGCTCTATCTTCCCATGCACGAAGTAGTAATCCACTACCAAATTGTTCGTAAAAATATCCCGCAGTAATATCTAATGTTTTATATTTATAGTTAACGTAATAAAGGGAAAAATCTGTTCCTTCAAATGCGGGATTATAATTTAAAAGTGCTTGCTTTTCGTATGATTCGACTTGGGTACCTAACGTAAATCGACCATAATTAGCTTTTACAAATAAGTAATTGTTCGAGCGAAATGGATCTTCAGGATGAGTGATTTCTCGCTCTCTATCGTTTAAATACCATTGCGAACTTGATTCAAAACCGCCATTAATTCTTAATTTTGTTTTTTTAATAGTATCATTTTCTTGCTGTGCAAATACATTCATAGCTGATAAAAGTGTAATGCCAAGTATTAATTTTATGTTCATTAAATAGATTATAAAGATTTTAACTTTTCGAAAAACTCATGTTCGCTTCCTGGTGTATTTCCTGCTTGCTCAAACAGAATTGTACCGTTTTTTACCACTACAGTATACGGAGGGCTTGCAATAGATAAGCTTCTTTTCAAGTCCTGGTTGGTATCTAAAAGCACTGTGTAATCCCATGCTCGACCATTAACTAAAGGCATAACACGTTTCCCAGTTCGTGCATCGTCAATTGAAATGGCAATAATTTCAAGGTTTAAATTTTCTTTCCAATCTGCATAAATATCATTCATTGCATCTAATTCTTGCAGACATGGTGCACACCAAGTAGCCCAAAAAACATATACATATACTTTGTCTTTTTCACTAAAATCCGATTTTATATTAACGGATTTATTGTCTAGTGACTTTAAATTAAGGTTCGGTAATTCCTTTTGTGCTGTAGCTGCTGTACATACGAATAACAATAGTAATGCTATTTTTTTCATAATATAGTTGTTTAGTGTTGCAAATTAAACAAAAAAAACCCGATAAAATTGTAGTTTTGAAAAATAATACTTTAATATTGTAATCTATAAATTAATATTATTACTAACTAAACTTTACCAAATCATTATGAGAATTTTTAAATTTTTATTTTTAAGTGTTCTTTTCGTAGGGCTATATTCTTGCTCTTCATCAGACGATAATGGATCAGCAGGTTCAGCATCAATTTCTATCACACCAAGTACTTCTACTCAAATTATAGGAGAGCCAATTACATTTACTGTTAAAACGGATGCAGATGAAGACGTAACAGCTACTTCAAATATTACTTCTGGAAGTACGATTTTGCAAAATGCCACTCTAAACTCCTATACTGTTGGGAACTTTGTTGTGAAAGCTACTTATGGTGGAAAAAGTGCTAGCGTAACAGTTACTTTTACTGACGCTCCTCCTACTTCAATTATTTTGTTAGCTAATTCTACAAATTTATCTCAAGGAGATAAAACTACTTTCACTGTAAAAACGAATACTGGAATTAATATTACGCAATCTGCCGTTATCAAAGTTGATGGTAATCCTATTACTGGAGGTGAATTTACATCTAATGTACCTGGAAGTTTTAATGCGATTGCAACTTTTGAAAATTTTACATCGGAAACAGTAACTATTGTTTATAATCCAGCGATTAACTTCAGAAAAAGAGTTTTAATTGAAGATTACACAGGAACTTGGTGTGGCTATTGTCCTAGAGTAGCTCAAGGAATTGATTTGGTAATGGCGCAAACTGAATATGCAGTACCTGTAGCAATTCACAGAGGTCAAGATCCTTACAATTTTGCTGGTGCAAGTGTTTTGGAAAGTTTAATTGGATTGCAAGGTTACCCTGATGCAAGGTTAAACCGTTTAACAGCATGGGCTTACCCTGAACCAAGTAATGTAAGTCAAGTTATCTCATATACGGAAGGTACTGCACCAAAATTAGGTTTAGCGATGACTGCAAATGTATCTGGAGGTAACGTGAGTTTAACTGTTAAAACAAAATTTGGTAAAACAATGACTGGAGTGAAACTTGTAGTTTACGCTCTTGAAAACGGACTAATCTACAACCAAACAAATTATACTTCCTATTATGGTGGTGGCTCAACTATCGTTGGCTTTACGCATAACCACGTGTTAAAAGCTACTTATACTAATATTTTAGGTGACGAAATTCCTTCATCTGAATCTGTATATGATAACACGTACACTAAAACTTATTCTTTTCCTGTACCAACTAATGTGTCCAATTCTGCAAATATGGAATTTGTAGCATTCGTAGTTGGTGCTGATAAAAAAGCAATCAATGTTAGAAAAGCGGTTAGTGGAGATGATCAATCATTCGAAATTATTGAATAATTACGCTTCCATATATATTAAAACGCTTCCTTTAGGAGGCGTTTTTTTGTTTATCAGTTTAGAATTTATAAAATTTATAAAAAATATTGTAAGTAATCTAGCACTAATTATATGCAACTTTGTAATTGAAAAAGAATATTACTAACGCAAAAAATTAATGCTATGCCGAATTCAAATGAAATTAAAGGTTCTTGGGAAGAGTTAAAAGGTAAATTGAAACAAGAATATGCTGATTTAACTGATGATGACTTACTTTATGAAGAAGGTCAAGAACAAGAAATGTGGGGAAAATTGCAAACCAAATTAGGTAAAACTGAAAAAGAAATCAAATCAATGTTTGACTAACATCTTGATTGGATTACCTAACTAACCAAACAGAAAAATCGATAACAATTGTTATCGATTTTTTTTATGCCATCCAGTTTTTGAAATCAGCTACTTTTTCACGACTTACGATTACTTCGTCTTCTTTGTAGGTAGGAAGAATAATTTTTAATCGAGAATTGCTGTATACTACGATTTCTTTGACAGAAACTAAGGGTACGATAAATTTACGACTGATTCTGTACCAATTCTTAGCTTCAAGTTCGTCTTCTAAAATTTCTAGTGGTGTGTCAATTAAATAATCTCTATTGTCAAAAGTGTGGATGTACGTTCCTTTGTTTTCGCTGTAGAAACACTCTATGTCGTCGACGTTTATAATTTTCATTTGAACGCCAATCTTGACAGTAAAACGAGATTTATATACTTTTTCTGTTGGAGCAAACATGCTTCTGATTTGTTCGATATTCAGTGAAAGTGATTCTTTCTTGGAGATTTGTTCCTGAAATTTATCAGTTGCCACTTTTAATTCGTCTTCGTCGATGGGTTTTAATAAGTAGTCAATGCTGTTGAGTTTAAAAGCCCTTAAGGCATATTCATCATAAGCGGTGGTGAAGATAATGGCACTTTGGATTTTTACTTTTTCAAAAATTTCAAAGGAAAGACCGTCGGAAAGTTGAATGTCGAGGAAAATTAAATCGGGGTGTTGGTTTTTGGAAAACCAATCGATGGATTCTTCTACGGAATGCAACATTGTGGTCACTGTTAGTCCTAATTGTTCCACTTTTCGTTTCAATAATCGAGCAGCTGGCTTTTCGTCTTCGATGATGATGATGTTCATTTGTCGCTTTTTTAAAAGTGTAAGTTACCGTTTTTTTTATTCCCACTTGTTATTTTGATTTTTATCCATGTATTCTTTGATTTTCTTTTCTTCCCAATTTTCTCCAAGAAAGAAGTTTTTCCCGAAAACATTGATGGAGTGAAAAAACAATCCGATTCCCCAGAAAAACGCTGTAGAAAATGTAGAATACTGGAAGAACACTTCTCCTTCATCTAGACTGATGTACTGCATGATTATTAAAATTACGTTAACTACAATATAGGCCATCAAGTGTTTGTAAAATCCTTTAATTTTATTGACTCTTTTTTTAGCTCGTTCTAGTCTTTGTTCGTCTGGTGTGAGGTATCGTTCCATGGTTTTATATGTTTAAAGTTGATTTTTTTTTATTAATTTTTTTTACCGCTAAGGTCACTAGGTTTACTTATGTGCTTTTTATCTGTGTGTGATTTAAATTCGCAAAGGTGTTTCACTTCTTTGGCGTTGGGTTTTATCTCGCAAAGACGGTAAGACGCAAAGTTTCGGCAGATATTTCCTTTTTCATTTTGGCGAAAGCCTTATTTAAAGTGTTTTATAAATTACACAAATTATTGTTCTTCAAAATATTTTGCTGCTTGTTCTCGTTCTAAATCTTCTTTGATGAACTGTTGTATTTTTCTTTGTTCCCAATTGCTATTCACGAAGGGTCGAAAGTTGAATGTTGCCAATCCATGAAATGCAAGACCTGTTCCCCAGCCGAGAATGGACAACCAAAACCAATGAAATTGTGGAACGAAGGATAAATTAATTCCGATAATAACAGGAATTAGAACGCAAAACAAGCCCAGGTTGATATAGAAACTGCGAATTTCTCTGGCTTTTTTCTTAGCTTTCTGGTAATGCATTTCAGCCTCAGAAAGTATTTTGGTTGGATTTATTTCCATTGGTTGGATTTTTCTTTGTTCATCAATTCCTTGATTTTTTTCTCTTCCCAATCGCGGTTTAGAAATGGCATGTAGTTAAAGACGGACATTCCGTGAATAGCGACGCCAATTCCCCAACCCAAAAGGGGGTAGAAAAACCAAAGGTATTCGGGGCTCGTGAGGAGGTTTAGGATGAGTAAGCCTATATTGACAAAAATGTAGGAACTTAAGTTTCCGTAAAATCCCTTTAAATCTTCGACCTTTTTTTGGGCTTTTAAATAACGGTCTTGCGTGATGGTTTGTGTGGGTTCCATATAGGCGATTTTTTTGGTAAGAATCGGTAAGCTTACTGAAAACTGCTTATTTGATTCTTCAATTTGTACTTTTCTATGGGTTAAAATGGCGTAACGGCTCAGGATGTTTTGCAAGCCTACTCCTTTCCTATCCCCAAGAACTTCTTTTTTTTGTAAATCATTTTCGACAACTAAATAATCTCCAACAATTTTAATTCGGATGTAAAGTGGTTTTTGTTCGCTAACGACGTTGTGCTTTACGGTATTTTCGAGTAAAAGTTGTAACGATAAAGGAACTACTCTTGCTTCTGCGTTTGGAAGTTCTTCGGGCAATTCGTAAAACAAACTGTTTTCAAAACGCATTTTCAGCAAGTTCATGTAGGTTTTGGCGAAGGCCAATTCCTCTGAAACAGCCACCAATTCTTTGTCCTTTTGTTCTAAAACATAGCGGTAAATTTTGGACAAAGAAGTGGTAAATCGTTGTGCATTTTCAGGATTTTCTTCAATGAGTGAACTCAAAACGTTAAGGCTATTGAAGAGAAAATGAGGGTCTATCTGGTTTTTTAAACTCTCAAACTGAGCCGAAGCCGTTCCTGCAATTATTTTTTGTTCCTTGATTTTCTTTTCTTGCGACTTTTTATAGAAATAAATAGCATGAAAAAACAGGGTAATCACCATCGTGATGAGTAATGAAACGATGTAGTATCTAAACTTTTCGCCCGTTATAAATACAACCAATGTTTTTCCTTCAATGACGGTATTGATGACCATTCTGATGAAAAATATCCCTAACATTGTTACTGTAATACTTCCTATGAGACCAATAAGCAATCGGTATTTAGAGTACTTTTTCCATTCCACTTGGTTGTTGATGTAGTCGAAAAAGGCACTGTTGGCAAAGGTTAACACAATTCCATACATGCAATAGTATCCAATTTCAACAAGCATGGCGTTATTAAAATTCACCGTCCGTCCGTAAACCCATTCGATACCGATGAAGACACATGCAATGACAACACTGAGTACAAATCCTGTGAATATGACTTTAAAAATATATTGAATGACTTTTTGCATGAGAATTATATTTGCAATTTATGCGTTGAATTATTTTTTAGCACATTCTTTTTGTGCTTCCAAAGCTCTGTCTAAACCCCAATTTGGATGGTAAACCGTTTCTGGTTTAAAATTACTAAAAAGTGTGATTGCTTTGTCTATTTGAGCACACATTCTTGAAGTATCTTGTTTAAAATAACGCGCTCCCCCAATTTCAAACTCTGCTTTTCCAAAAACTACCCTTGGATTATTGGGTGCTATTTCCGCTGCTTTTGCATACAGTTCCATTACTTTTCCTGAAAGTTTCATTCCGTTGGTCATTGGGTCTGATGAAATCCAGGCGGTATAAATTAAGGCTTGAAGCACTAAAATTTCAGGGTTATTGGGGTCTTTTGCAAATTCTATGTCCAGTGTTTGTTGTGCTTTGTCTAAAAGAGCTGCTACTTTTTGTTTGTCGTTCATGACTTGAAAAGCAGTTGTTGTGTTTACAAAAGCCACGTAATAATTAGGCAAATAATTGTCCTTTTCAACCGATGCAATTCTTTCGAACATTGCCGAAGCTTCTGTTGGATTTCCTGTTTTCCAAAGTTCGAATGCTTTGCTCATTCCTTGTTCGTACTGGGTTTGTGCTTGTGCAAAAAAGGCAGAAAGTACGATTACTGATGTGAAGATAAATTTTTTCATGATGTTGTTGTTTATTAATGATTGAAACTTCGTTATTACTTGTACAAATTTGCGTCACTTTCGAATAAAATAAAAAAAGGACTGACTGAGTTGTCGATATTTATGACTGAACCGTATGTTTTATAAATTATCAAGCTGGTTTGTTTTTTTGTCTTTGCTGATGGTCCAAAAGAAACCTACGAAAACAAAACGACTGGCGGTTGGGATTACAGGTTTGCTTTGAAAAACACCGTTGGAATCAGGGGTACTTGCATATTGATATCCATAAACATTTTTGCTTCCTAATAAATTTGAAACGGATAAATAAAGGATTTTCTGTGGACTCATCAAATAAGCCCAACCAAGGTTTACATTCGAGAAGGTTTTTGTCTTTTCGTTTAAGAATCCTTCGGTATTTGGGTTTTCAAAAGGGCGACCGGAGTTGAAGTTGAAGGTAATCCCCACTTGCGAGCGCAAACTAGAAACCCAGTATTTCGTTACCACAGATGCGGTGTGTTTGGCTACAAAACTTGGCGTTGCTTCTTGTACGTAATTTCTGTAATCCCTTTGTGTGTCAATAAAGGAATAGGAAATCCAGTATTGCAAGTTCTTAATTCGGGTGTCTTCGCGGAAGAAAATGTCCAGTCCTTTGGCATATCCAAAACCTGAATTATTGTAACTGCTGCTGAAAACAGGCGCGTCTGTGTCAAATTTCACTAAGTCATTGTAGTTTTTATAATAGGCTTCTGCTCGAAAAGTAGTTCCGTCTTTTGCAAAGGTGTAATTAAAGATGTAATGTTGTATTTTTTCGTTTTCAAAATTCGTAGCATATTTAAGGTAATCGGCTTTTGGGGCTTGCTCAAATTTTCCGTAGGCAAAGGAAAACTGGTTGAACTTTCCTGTTTTGTAAGCCAATGACAAACGCGGACTTGCCGAAAATTCATTTATCAAGTTGTTATTAGAAGCGCGAATTCCAATGTTGACAGCGAGTTTTTTGCTGAAATAATAATCGGCTTCGCTATAAAAGGCTGTGATTCCTGCATTATAACCTGCATTTAAAGTAGATTGAGCCATTGGGGTATAGTTCTCTTGAAAGTTGGTAAGAAAATAATCCGTTCCGAAGCTCAATTTTAAGCGAGTGGTTACTTTACTAAAAACTTTTATCTTAAGGTGCAATGCTTTTTCGGCATTGTCAACGTAGTCTTGATTCAAATCGATTTTATTTTCACCAAAACCATAACTTGCCCCTGTGATGAGTTGCCAATTATTGACTAGAAAACCTTTGTAAACTGCATTAAAATACAAGTTATTATTGTTCATATTGATGCGGTCTTTACTATTGGTGTTGATATTGTCTTGGTTTAAATCAAAACGGGAAGCATCAAAAGCCGTGTACACTTTCAGCAAACTATTGTCAAACTGGTAGCGGTAAACGGCTTCACCAGACAAGGATTGATACGGTCTGTTCCAATCTACGGCTTGAGGGATGGCAAGTTGATAAGGTGCCAAATCAACATAAGCTGTATTGACAGAAAGGCTGCTTTTCTCCCACTTTTGCGTATTGCTTAAACCTAAACCAACGGTCATTAGCGAAATATCCGTTTGTTCTTGAACGGGTTCGTTAATGGTGTTTAGCAACAAAACACTTGACAAAGCTTCGCCGTATTCAGCAGAATAACCGCCTGTGGAGAATGATATTCCGCTGAAAAGAAACGGAGAAAAACGTCCGCGAGTGGGGATATTATTTGCCGAAGCGCCGTAAGGTTGTGCCACTCGAAGCCCGTCAACAAAGGTTTGGGTTTCGTCACTTTCGCCACCCCGAACAAATAATCTTCCGCTTTCGCCCACGGTTTGCGTTCCGGGAAGCGTTTGCAAAGCCGAAACAATATCGCCTGCCGAACCCGCTGTGGTAACGATATCCAAGGGGTTTAGCACGGAAACTCGGGCTTTATCGCCTGCTTCAAGCATTCCGGCATTGATAACAACGGCGTCTAGACTGTTGATGCTTTCGCGTAAAATAAAGGTTTGCGTTGCGTAGTTTTCGATGTTAATCGTTTGCGAAAGCGTTTCAAATGTAAGGAACGTGATTTTCAGTACCTGCGTTCCTTTTACAAAAGTTTCAAACTTAAAATTCCCCTCGGCATCCGATGAAGTACCGTCGTAGGTCCCGTCAATAAAAACATTGGCTCCTTGAAGAGGTTGCTTTTTCTCG
Source organism: Flavobacterium sp. SM2513 (assembly GCF_050908145.1). GTDB lineage: Bacteria > Bacteroidota > Bacteroidia > Flavobacteriales > Flavobacteriaceae > Flavobacterium. Next base: position 3,694,153 of record NZ_CP194228.1, read on the forward strand.
TCGAGTACTTTTCCTGAAATGGTGGTTTGCCCGAGTAGCATTTGCGTAAGCGTTAAGACTAAAAAAGTAATTAATGTTCTCATATTGCGTTTATTTATAGGACAAAGATGCATGTGACTGCTTTATTTTGAAATTTAAAAGTGCTGAAGTGTAGAAAAAGGAGTCTGAACTGTAGAAATAGAAATGTATTAAGGTAAAGCGGGGTGTTTAGTATCTAAAATAGTAGTTATTTTATCTTTAAATAGCATGAAATAATTGACATGAGGGCTTTTGGGCTTGAGCCCACAACTCTTGGGCTTAAACCCAAAACTCTCGGGCTTGAGCCCACAACCCTTGGGCTTGAGCCCACAACTCTTGGGCTTGAGCCCACAACTCTTGGGCTTGAGCCCACAACCCTTGGGCTTGAGCCCACAACTCTTGGGCTTGAACCCACAACCCTTGGGCTTGAGCCCACAACCCTTGGGCTTGAGCCCACAACTCTTGGGCTTGAGCCCACAACCCTTGGGCTTAAGCCCACAGCTCTTGGGCTTGAACCCAGAACTCTTGGGCTTGAACCCAGAACTCTTGGGCTTGAACCCAAAACCTTCGAACTATAACACATAACCTTTAAAACATTGAGGCTGATTTATCGGAACCTAAGCCTGCTTTGATTCTTTAGCAGAAAAGCTTTGGGATATATTGCGAAGATTTGTAAATAATTGTACTAGGTTGGTGGATTTGAGTTTTGAAGGTGGAAAAGTGTATATTTGATAAATAATGTAGGACTTTTTGGCACATCTAAAGTATATTATATATTTCTTACTTTCTCAAACATTTAACCAAGTAGTAATAATTTATGAAAAAAGTACTTTATATAATTACAATTTTATTGATAACTATATCCTGTTCTAAAAAGTCAGTTCCATTAGGACTTCGAAAAACGATTAACCAAATGGAAAGAAATCTAAATGATACAATCAAATATGATTTTAAAATTGCACCTGAAGAAGTAGCTGGAACTAAACATCATTTTGGTTTAGGCTTGGATTTGCGAAATGGAAAAGGTTTATGGAGGGGAAGTCTGTTAAAAACATATTTTAGACTAAATGGAATTTGGCACCCTGATGATATGAGTAGTATTATTTTGACAACTTTTCATCGCAGACTAAATGACAAACCAATTCAATTTAAGAAACAGAAAAAACATTTTAAAGAATTTTGGAAAGTTTCAAGTATTGGAGAGGATGCGAAAAGTATTTGGTGGAAAAAAAATCATCCTGAAAAGCAAACAGATAGTTTAAACCAAATTTATCTATCATATTTTTATAAAGACAGGCTCGTTTTAGGAAGTGTTGTAGCATTGAAAAAGCGTAAAAATGGTGCTTCTTTGATAGACGTAAAAATGATTGGACAAATAATTAAGCGAAATGACTGGAAATTAAAAATTAAAATAATAAAATTAGGCAAAGTAGAAGACGGTTTTGAACTTTGGGAGAAAGTCAATGATACAATAGAAAGCGAAACAGATAGTGTTTACTTAATACCTATAACTCAGGAATAAAAATTATTCACTACTATCCCAACTCCCCCACCTTCTCCTATTTTATAATAAATCCCCCGAAACGTTACTCCTTTAATTCTGAAAACCTTAACAATTGCTTATTATTAAGTATTGGGATTTTTTTTCATCTTTGACCATCAAAAAAAAATCCATGCATTTAAAGACAAGATTACTACTCTTATTCTGCTGTTTTCAGTTCGCTTTTGGGATGGCTCAAGAAAAATTTACACTAAGCGGCACCATTTCTGACTTAAACAGCAACGAAACTTTAATTGGCGTCAACATTTATGTTCCCGCGTTAAAACTAGGCACCACTACCAATGCTTACGGCTTTTATTCGATGACTTTGCCGGAGGGAACTTATGATTTCGAGTTTAGTTATGTGGGCTATCAGACGATTGCTGAATCTATTGCAATGACTGAAAACGTAAAAAAGAATTTGAGTTTGAGCAACAGTGGCGAACAACTGGAAGAAGTTGTAATTACTGAAAAGCCTCGGGCGAACATCAGGAAAGCGGAAATGAGTGTCAACAAACTCTCGATTGCTACCATAAAAAAAATGCCGGTTGTGCTTGGCGAAGTAGATGTTATCAAGTCTATATTATTACTTCCGGGTGTTACCAATGCCGGTGAAGGCGCTTCGGGATTTAATGTAAGAGGTGGTGGAGCCGACCAGAATTTGATTTTATTGGACGAAGCTACTATCTTTAATTCGTCGCACGTTTTTGGATTTTTCTCTGTCTTTAATCCAGATGCCATCAAAGATTTAAAACTATACAAAGGAGGAATTCCTGCTCGTTATGGCGGTCGTGGTTCTTCGGTTTTGGACATTTATCAAAAGGACGGTAACTCTAAAAGCTTTCACGCCAATGGAGGAATTGGTTTAATTTCCAGCCGACTTCTCGTGGAAGGACCGCTTGAAAAAGACAAAGGTTCGTTCTTGGTAGCGGGTCGTGGTTCGTATGCCCATTTGTTTTTGAAATTGGCAGACAATGATAACTCAGCTTACTTTTATGATTTGAACGCGAAGCTGAGTTATAAATTAAACGACAACAATAGTTTATACATGTCGGGTTATTTTGGGCGTGACGTCTTTGATTTAAACGGAAGTTTTGTAAACATCTACGGGAATTCCTCTCTCAATCTTCGTTGGAATCATTTGTACAGCGACAAGTTATTTTCCAACCTTTCTGTAATATACAGCGATTATTATTACGGACTGACTTTAGATTTTGTTGGGTTTCAATACGATTCAGGGATTAAAAATTACAATATTAAGTATGATTTTAAAAACTATATTTCGGATAAGTTGAAATTGAATTTTGGAGCCAATACCATTTATTATGATTTCAATCCAGGCAAAATCACCCCTAATTCTTCAAGTTCGGGAATAAACGCTCGTCAATTGGAACAGAAATATGCCTTTGAACCTTCCTTATATTTAGAAGCCGAACATGATGTGACCAAAAAGCTTTCGTTAATGTACGGTTTCCGTTACAGTATGTTCTACCGTTTAGGACAATCTACAATGAATCTATACGAAAACAATCAAGCGGTAGAATACGACGAAGTGTTGAAGATTTATAAAAAGGGAACGCCTATTGGTACTGAATTTTATGATTCCAATAAAACATTGGCGTCGTTTAATAATTTCGAACCACGATTTTCCGCTTCTTATGCTTTGAATGACAATCAATCGGTAAAGGCGAGTTACAACCGCATGACGCAGTATTTGCAATTGGTTTCTAATACCTCATCTCCTACCCCATTGGATGTCTGGACCCCGAGTGATAGTTACATCAAACCCCAAATTGTGGACCAAGTAGCTCTGGGTTATTTTCAAAATTTCAAGAACGACGAATACAGTCTTGAAGTCGAAACCTTTTATAAAACCGTAAAAAACAGGATAGATTATATTGACGGAGCTGATTTGATTGCCAATGAAGCCTTGGAACAAGTAATCCTTAACGGGCGTTTACGTTCTTATGGATTCGAATTGATGTTTAGAAAAAATACCGGTCGATTTAACGGTTGGATTTCCTATACCCTTTCTAAATCGGAACAACAAACTCCAGGGCGAACGGCTACGGAAATTGGTATTAACAACGGAAATTGGTACAGTTCAGCTTACGACAAATTGCATAACGTTGCCGTAACTACCGCTTATGACTTAAGTAAAAAGTGGTCTTTGGGAGCTAATTTTGCTTTACAATCCGGTCAGCCAGTAACCTACCCAAATGGACAATACCAATATCAAGGTATTTCAATTCCTAGCTATGGCTTGCGAAATGAAGAGCGACTGCCGCTTTACCACCATTTAGATTTAGCAGCAACGTACACGCCAAAACCCGATAAGAAAAAAGGCTGGCAAGGCGAATGGGTTTTTAGTATTTACAATATTTACAACCGTTCTAATGCAGCTTCAATCAATTTCAGACAAAACGAAAGCGGTGTAAATGAAGCCGTGAGATTCTCTATTTTCGGAGCAGTTCCTGCAGTTAGTTATAATTTTAAATTTTAAGAAGATGAAAAAATATACGTACATAATGTTGTTATTGACATTAGCTTTTAGCTTTACTTCTTGTGAAGAAGTCATTGATATCGATTTAAATACTGCAAAACCACGCCTGGTGATTGATGCAAGTTTAAAGTGGGAAAAAGGAACCGATGGTGCCACCCAAATGATTAAATTGACCACCACAACTGGTTATTTTAATACTGAAATCCCTACGGTTTCTGGAGCTACGGTATTCGTTACTAACTCAACAGAACAAGTTTTTGATTTTGTGGAAACTGTTGCCAATTCAGGCGAATACATCTGCACCAACTTTATCCCTATTATGGATGAAACGTATACGTTGACCGTAATTGAAAACGGAACCACTTATACAGCAACCGAAAAGATGTTTCCCGTACCCGTAATTGATAGAGTTGAGCAAAATGACGACGGTGGTTTTGGCGGAGGGAATATTGAGATTAAGTTTTTCTTTACTGATGATGGTTTGACTGATAATTTCTATTTGTCACGTGCCAAACTTTCAAGATATACAATTCCGGAATACGGTGTTAGTAGCGATGAATTTTATCAAGGAAATGAATTCTTTGACATTTACAGCGATGAAGATGTAGAACCAGAAGACACCATAGATTATACCTTAAGTGGTATTTCACAAGGTTATTATAATTATCTGCAAGTGTTATTAAGTATTGCAGGAAGTTCAGGCGGAGGTCCGTTTCAATCGCCACCGGCAACCGTAAGAGGAAACATTGTTAACACTACTGATATTGATAATTATGCCTTAGGATTTTTCAGCGTATCAGAAACTGCGAGGGTTATTTACACCGTAGAATAATCATCTGGTAAATTTTATAAAACTCAATGGATGTTTTATAACACATAGGTAATCAGTTTTGTAGAAATTTGTAAAATCAATAACCTATAAAATTAAACACTATGAAAAAGTCTATTGGATTATTAGTTGCTTCCTTATTATTGTCAGGAGCTGTATTAACAAGTTGTAAAACAGATGCTGAAAAAGTAGAAGATGCACAAGAAGATGTAGTTGATGCAAGAGAAGACGAAATGGATGCTCAACAGGATTTAAACGAAGCGACATATGAAAATGCTTCCGATTACGAACAATTTAAAGCCGCTACAAAAGTAGTTATTGCTGAAAATGAAACTAGAATTGCAGAATTCAAAGTAAAATTGAAAGCAGAATCTGCTGAAAACAAAGCGAAGTGGGAATCAAAAATTGATGCCATGGAAAAAAGAAACGACCAACTAGAAGACGATATCGATGATTTTAAAGATGGCGCTTCTGAAAACTGGAACGACTTTAAGAACAGAATTGAAAAAAGCAAAAATGATATCGACGCTGATATCGAAGCTTATAAAAGAGAGCATAACTATTAAAAGTTAGCTTTTATTGAAAAGGTGTACAGAAATGTACACCTTTTTTTTGTTTACGATGATTTACAAAACTTCTCAGGTTTTGAGTACAACTCTTGGGAATATCAGAAGAATCCCCAAAAACATAATATGCCTTAGAGAGACTGGACCTCATTTCGTATAAACTCTTTTTTTTGTATTACTGTTTACTTTTCAACAATTATATCAATAAAAAAAATAGTTTTTTGGTTGTGAAATAGTTTTAAAATTCGATAATAATTTAAAAATTAAATTCTAAGTTTGTAAGTAGCTGTCGTTTTATATTTATAAAATAAAGCATTTTACTTGGATGTTTAATTATAATCAAATTGTTATGAAATGGATTGTTTTTCAAAACTTAGAAAGTAAACTTGATTTAATTTGCTATCCAAATTCAATGCTAATTGCATATATTTTAAATTTCAAAGTTATTAGCTGTGGGATGGATGATTTAGTTTACAATTTTTGTGAATATGGCAAAAACATGAAAATTGAATCAAAAATTGATTTCATAGTAAGAGACAGTTTGCAAAATGACCCTGAAAATCATGAAACCTTTCTTGAAATTCAATGTATCATAAAAGATTTTGGAAAGTCGAGAAACAAGAGTTCAAAGCAAATTATAGCTTTCAACTTAATGAAAAAAAGGATTGAAAGTATACACGAAAATGTTGTGGCTAGAGCCTATTTAAAAATGGAGGTAATGTATAATATACCTACATTAAAAGCATTAATCGACAATAAAAATTTTAAAATATTTGACCACGCTAATTTTAATACCGAAAGAGAATATCTGAAATCTGAAATGATTACCGATATTTTACAACTTAAATTACCCGATTTAGATACCGATTATTCTTTATTTTTCTTAAGTGATTTTCACAGAGAAAGAAAAATAATGGAAATAGATTTTTTAAATCCTCAAGACATTCATGCAAAGGATAAAACTACATTTTATGGAGAAACAAGTTATACTTTTCCACCGTTTGACGGACTTTCAAGTACTGAGTTAATTGCAATTAGAACATCTCTTGATACAACTACCGAAGAGTTTAGAAAAAGAATAGAAGCGTGGGCTAGCATTTGCTACACCAATCCCAATACTAATTTGGGTTTGGATTATTTTATTAAAAAAGTGCAACCTTATTTGCAATCGACAAAAAACGATATTCTAGAAAACCCACTGCTCCAAAACACCTCAATATTAACCAACAAAAATTTAGAATCTCAAATAATCATTGGTGAAGCACCTATTGAAAAAATCTGGGAACTTTATCTAATTTCAAACACGATTACTCAGAAAATTTATGATGATTTAATGAAAATTAAAACAGCAGAATTTCCTAAATTTGAAGGAAGATGGCCTGTTGTTTTTTTTAAACCAACCGAAGCTGCTAAAAAATTCATGACTGAAGAAAGGCAAAATGATGGTGTACAATCCGTTCGGAAATCAATTTCATTAGACTAAAAAAGCGCAATTTATTTCTTTATAATTAAGACATTATCAAATCGTTTAATCTTAAAAACAATAGTATGGAATGGATTATTTTTCAACAATTAACTTCTACTATTTCGGCTTCGAATTATTATAATTCTATAAAGATTGCTTATCTACTTAATTTAAAAATAGCTAGTATTGGTATTGATGACAGCATCTATTATTTATCTAATCTAAAAGATAATTTGAATATTGATACTAAACTAGAGTATTTGATAAACGAAAATGATATTAGTGATGATTATCAACAATACCTGATAGAAGTTAAACAATCATATTTTGCTTTAACCAAAATTAAATACAAAAGTTCTAAGGAAAATATACTCCTCAATACAACAAAAAAATGGGTGGAAAATGCATTTATAGTTTATCAAAATTATCATGTAGATATTATTGGTAAAGCGTTTGATATAGCAAGATTAAAAGAGCTACTTGCCGTAGATATTTTTTATTTTTATTTCAATAATGATGGTACTTCTAGCAGTTGTACTATAAATAATGAAGTTCAACTTGAAGTATTAATGATGACACTAAACGAAGAGGAAGAGGAATATTTCATACTTTTCTTAAGTAATAATAAAATTGATGGAGTTGATGTGGAGGTTGAATTTTTAAATCCTATGGATAAAAAAGCCGAGGATAAAAATAATTTTTATGGGGAAGTAAGTTATACTTTTCCTTTATTAGATTCCTTATCAAGTACTGAACTGATTTCAACTAGAAAAAATTTAGAAAAAACAACGTTAGCCTTTAGAGAAAAAATAAATGAATGGGCAAGTATTTGTTTAGCCAATCCCAACACTAATTTAGGTTTAGAACATTTTAAGAAAGAATTGCAACCTTTCTTGAAATCTACTCAAAATGAAATTTTAGAAAACCCGCTGTTGCAAAATGTTTCGTCTTTGACGAACAAAAAATTAGAATCTCAAATTATAATCGGCGAAGCACCTATTGAAAAAATCTGGCAACATTATCTTGATTCAAAAAACATTAGTCAGGATGTTTATGATGATTTAATGAAAATTAAAACCGAACAATTTCCTAGATTTGAAGGTAGATGGCCAATTGTTTTTTATAAGTTAACTGAAGATGCCCTAAAAGACATCAATGAAGAAACAGAAAATGATGGCGTACAATCCGTTCGAAAATCAATATCTTTAGACTAAAAACCAACCACCACTATGAAACCAAACCACAAAAACTATTTTAAAGCAAGCGTTTTATCTGCTGCAACGGTTATCGAAATCTCCACTATTTTAGATTTCTGTAAATACATTGACCATCATAATATAAAGGATGTTTTTGTCATCGAAAACAATTTAAAATTTGCTGTATTGGCCCATAATTCATTGATTCAAATCAATACCAATGCTTTTTTGACTTTGGATGATGCAAAAAATGCGTGTATAAATGAGTTTCCAGGTGCTGCAGAATTTTACGAGGCACTTGAATTGAATATTTCTAATTATCAAGATTTTCAGCTTGTAAAAGTTTGCGGTATTACAGACAAAGCACTTTTTGACGAAATTCAGAGTGGCGGTTTTGTTACTGGTTTTGAAAAATACAAAGCGTACGCTGAAGTAGAACTAAAGGATTCAAACAGAACTAATTTCCCCGATATTCTAGCCCTCTTTAATTTTGCGAAAGTCAATAATTTTGAAAATTTTGAACTCTTCTTTGATGCCTTTCAAGCAGGTTTTGAAAATTTTGAAAACTATCAAGTTGCATTAGAAAAAGGGTTTAAAAATGCTCAGGATTTTAATACCGCCTTAGAAAATGGATTTCCAAACAATGAGGTTTATCAGATTGCCAAAAAGGATGCTGTTGAAACGTATCTAGAATTACAACAAAAGATGAGTCTTGAAGTCGCTTACCCAGATTTGAAACACGATGAAAGTGTGCTGCTTTTCCTATTGAGCAAATTGCCGCAGGATAAAAAAGTGGGGTTAAACAAACTTTATTCTTTGCTGGAAACTGCATTTGAAGAGTATGAAAATCCAAATTCTAAAAAAGTAGAAGGTTGGTTCACAAAGGCCTTTGAAAAAATAGAAGATATTGCTGCATTTCTGGCTACTAATGAACATGTAAAAAAATTCGGAGGTTTTGATGTTGATGGTGAATTTTTTGAAATCAATACAATTAACGACCGGAGTATCGTGATTGACGGAAGTAATGTGGCTTATAACAGTGTTAGTCGTGGTGACGGACAAAAACCGATGATTGCCCATCTAATTACGATGGTTAATTTCCTAAAAAAGAAAGGTTTTATAGATATTTTAATTATTGCCGATGCTTCCTTGCGTCACAAATTAGGAGATGCAGAACGAATTAAAGAGTTGGGACAAATTGCAAAATACGAAATTGCACCAGCGGCAACTACGGCAGATGTCTTCTTGATTTCTCATGTGAAATCCAGACATTGTTTATTGTTGAGCAACGATACTTTTAAAGACCATAAGTTTTCCGATTCCTGGATTGCAACAAACATTGACTTTTACAGATTGACTTTTATGATAACGGATGGAGAAGTTTTTATGCCTGATTTGAAATAAAATTCTCAGCTTTTTTTTTAACAAATAATTTTGATGCTTTTTTGTCACATCCTTTGTAAGTTGAACTAATTTTGCAAAAAACACATTCAAAATGAGTTCTATATCGGAAATCAAGAAAAATCACGGCTACATTATTTTGCAAAAATTAGTGGTCGTTTCTATTCTCATTGGATTTTTAGCTTCATTCTTAGCCATATCACTAAAAAAGATTACGGAATATTACGAAACCATATTCTTCTTTAAGTCAAGCAATTCGCCGTGGTTGTTGCTGATTTTTCCGGTATTTAGTTTGTCGGTGATTTACTTTCTGCGTCAATATCTATTCAAAGGAAAAGCGAATAAAGGTATTAAGGAGATTTTTGAAGTAACAGAAAACAAAAATAAAAATTTGCCCGTTTATAAAATTCCGTCTCATTTTATTAATGGGTTAATTACTGTGGTTTTTGGAGGTTCTACAGGAGTCGAAGTTTCAACGGTTGTTGCAACCGCCACGATCGGTTCAATTGCACAAAAAAAGGAAAATACCTTCCGAAAGTACAAAGCAGAACTTATTGGAGCTGGTGTTGCTGCAGGAATCACTGCATTGTTTGGAAGTCCCTTCGCGGGAATTTTATTTGTTTTGGAAGTAATTTCCAGAAAAACAACTAAAGTTTTTTTCTTGACCAATGGAATTGCAGTATTGATTTCATTCGCTTTATTATTTCTTTTAGATGAGAAACCGCTGTTTGCATTGGAACACATGACTTGGAATTATTATGCAATTCCATACTTTATTCTATTGGGAATCTTAGCTGGTATGAATTCGGTTTACATAACTAAATGTGTCATGTTTTGCAAAAGGAGTTTTGCTAAATTAAATCACGATTACTATAAAATCCTGATTGGTTCAGCAATTTTGAGCGTTTCGTTATACTTCTTACCCCAACTTTACGGCGATGGTTATCATGCGGTAAAAGAACTGTTGCATTCTAACGGTTCGATGACGATTGCATTGCTACTTTCAACGCTTGCTATTCTGTTTTTGAAACCTATCATTACTTCGGTAACCTTAGCATCAGGTGGCGATGGAGGTGTTTTTGCTCCAAGTTTATTTGTTGGTGCTTTTTTAGGGTTTTTACTTGCCAATATTTTAAATACGTATTTTAATGCGGGAGTAATTCCTTTGAATTTTATTATTATAGGTATGGCTGCCGTTTTAAGTGCCAGTATTCACGCGCCATTTACTTCGTTGTTTTTGGTTTGTGGTGTAACCGGAAATTACACGTTGTTTTTACCACTTTTAGGTGTTTGTTTAATTGCAAAATACACCTCAAAATTCTTGTACCCCTACAATGTTTACTCTATAATTCCAGCTACTGCTAAATAATGGCAATTCATAAAATTAAACGCGGTTATCGCCGTACAAAATACATTCTTTACAAAGAAACGTTAGTTGATTTTAGAGAACATTTCTGGGCATTTGTTGGTTCTTTTGTAGGAATTGGAATTATTTCTTACATTCAAACTTTACAACTCCCTGTTTCAGATGTTATCTATTTGATTGGTTCTTTTGGAGCTTCAAGTGTTTTGGTTTACGGCGTTATTGAAAGTCCGCTTGCTCAACCGCGAAATTTAATTGGAGGCCATGTAGTTTCGGCAATTATTGGCGTAAGCATCCAAAAACTCATTCCTGATATTTTATGGATTGCAGCACCTTTAGCCGTTTCATTATCAATTGTATTGATGCAAATTACCAAAACTTTACATCCTCCAGGTGGTGCAACCGCTTTGATTGCAGTAACTGGTTCGGCTGAATTGAAAAATATTGGGTATTGGTATGTGGTATCGCCTGTTTTTGTGGGATGTTTAATTCTCTTAATTGTGGCTTTAGTATTCAATAATATGACTCCCAAACGACACTATCCGATTGTTCGAAGCATAAGTTTTCATAAGATTATTCCCTATATTTCCAAAAAGATAAAAGCGAAACCATAGATGAAGTCACTATTTGAAAATACAATTGCAATTCTAATTCTTTTTAGTTGTCTTTCCTGCAAAAAAGAAACGGTACTTGAACAAAACAAATATCAATTTACTGAACTTCAAAAAGTAGATTGGTTTTTAGGACGATGGGAAAATAATTCAGCAGAAGGTAATTTATCTGAAAGTTGGAAAAAGCTAAACGATTCTACTTTTTCTGGCGAAAGTTATTTTGTAATTGAAAATGATACCGTTTTTGCCGAAACAATTCAGTTGGAAGAACGGAATAGTCAACTTACGCTTGTTGTCAGTGTTCCAAATCAAAATAAGGAGCAACCTGTTGCGTTCAAATTAACTGAGAATTCAGGTAATAAATTAATTTTTGAAAATCCAAAGCACGATTTCCCTACTAAGATTATTTATAATCAAGTTGGCTCTGATAGTATGGTGGCGGAAATTTCTGGGATGAAAGAGGGTGTTTTAAAATCTGAGTTGTTTAAAATGAAAAAAGTCCGTTGAAATAAATCAACGAACTTTTAAAACTATTCTGTACTCTATATTAATTCTTAACCGGAATATTCTTTAATATTTCCAATACAAACTTCCAGTATTTTTGAGCCGATGAAATCGAAGCTCTTTCGTCAGGCGAGTGTGCTCCGTGAATAGTTGGTCCAAAAGAAATCATGTCCATATCAGGATAATGTGTTCCTAAAAGCCCACATTCTAAACCTGCGTGACAAGCTACCACTTTTGGTTTTTCGTTATTTTGTTTTTCGTATAAATCTGTTAAAACATCTAAGATTTCTGACGTTACATTTGGTGTCCAACCTGGATAAGAACCTGATAAATTCACTTCACAACCCATTAGTTCAAATGCCGAACGTAAAGCGTTTGCCAAATCCATTTTACTAGTCTCTACAGAAGAACGCGTTAAGCAACCAACAGAAATTTCACCGTCTTTAACGATTACTCTTGCAATATTGTTTGATGTTTCTACTAAATCAGCCATATCCGGACTCATTCTGTAAACGCCGTTATGAGCCGTGTAAATAGCGCGAAGCAAACCTTCTTGAACACCTAAGTCCATGATTTTAGTCGGCAAATCAGTTTTTTCAATTGTGATGGCTAATTTTGGTTCCATCGTTTTGAATTCTGTTTTGATGTCTCCAATGATTTCTTGCATGTCAAAAACGTATGCTTCATCATACATTCCTGCAACAACAACCGTTGAAACACTTTCTCTCGGGATAGCATTTCGTAAACTACCACCATTAATTTCAGCAATTTGTAAACCAAAGTTTTCAAAAGCATCAAAAAGCAAACGGTTCATTATCTTGTTTGCGTTTCCTAAACCTTTATGAATATCCATGCCTGAATGTCCACCATTCAAGCCATTTACGGTAATTTTATAAGCCACTGCGTCTTCAGGAACTTCTTCTACTTCATACGTACGAGTTGCAGTTACATCAATTCCTCCAGCACAACCTATGTCGATTTCGTCGTCTTCTTCAGTATCTAAATTTAAAAGAATTTCGCCAGAAAGAACGCCACCTTTCAATCCCATAGCTCCAGTCATTCCTGTTTCTTCATCAATTGTAAACAAAGCTTCAATTGCAGGATGCTGAATGTCAGTTGATTCTAAAATTGCCATAATTGTGGCAACACCTAAACCGTTATCAGCTCCAAGTGTAGTTCCTTTTGCACGAACCCAGTCGCCATCTACATACATTTCGATTCCTTGTGTGTCAAAATCAAAATCAGTATCTGCATTTTTTTGGTGTACCATATCTAAATGCGATTGCATCACGATGGTTTTGCGGTTTTCCATTCCAGCAGTTGCCGGTTTCTTGATGATTACATTTCCGACTTCATCTTCAATGGTTTCAAAACCTAATTTTTTACCAAAATCTTTCATAAAAGCAATCACACGTTCTTCTTTTTTCGAAGGACGAGGTACGGCATTTAGGTCGGCAAATTTATTCCAGAGTTGTTGGGGTTCGAGATTACGAATTTCTTGGCTCATGCTTATAATTGATTATAAAGTTATGGCCGTAAAGTTACAAAGTTAGTGTGGGAAAGGTCTAAAAATAGTCCTAAATTTAAGCAATATGCTGTGCAAAAAGTTTTTTAGCGTCTTCAGTAGAAACTTTACCTACGCATTCATTTTTGTGAATACATATTATTGGAGCGCTTTTGCAAAAGCCTTGGCATTTCATTTTCTGAACAATAACACTATCGCTTAAACCTGCTTCATTGACTAAATCTTTGAAACATTCTTTAATTTCAGAATTGTACTTGCAACATTTCTTGCCGTCGCAAAATAGTATTACCTTCTCTTTATTATTCTTGCCCATTCGTAAGATATTGAAGTTGTATTTTTTAATACGTCACAAAAATACATTTTTATTCTTATCTATTCTAAATAAAGGATTAAAATTAGTAAAAGATTTGTAGTTCAGAAAAGCAGAATTTTAGTTTTCACTCCCTAAAATTATTCGGAAGCACAAATATAAAATTTTGAGAAAAGCCAAAAGAGAAAAAGAAGCCGAAAGATTTTAGCCTAGCCCTGATGCAGGAATTGTCTGAGCTCTTCCGATTTTTCATCGGAAAGCGAGTTCCTGCAGCAGGAAAATGGTAAAAACAGTTCCCAAGCGATTTGCTCCAAATTCTAATTTGAAATCCTTTTACAGAATCGCAAAGTATTTATTACATTAGCTTGATTAAAATCAATGTATGAAAAACCGTCGGGTAGGTTGGGTATTTTTTTTAGCGATTCAAATTGTTTTGATTCAAATTCTTGGTTTTTTCCCAGCATTTGTGGAGCAATTTTACAGTAATGGCTTCTACCCTATTTTGGCGGAAGTTTCGCGTAGACTATTAGGTTGGATTCCGTTTTCTATTGGTGATTTGATTTATTTTGTTGTAGGATTTTTACTTTTAAAATGGGTGCTTCGCATATTTAGAAAGTCGAAAACGTGGAAAATTATTGCTATAGAAATTGGAACAGGACTGAGTGTTTTTTATTTTTTATTCCATATTTGTTGGGCTTTCAACTATTATCGCGAACCTCTTTTTGAAAAAATGCATATTGAAAAAGAATACAGTGATGCAGATTTATTGCGATTTACCAAAGTGATGATTCGCCAGACTAATGCGATTCAGGTCGCGATTACTAATAATCCAAATGCTAAAGTTATCACTAATTTGACCCAAGAAGAAATCTTTGACCAAAGCTTGTATGGTTATCAAAATTTAGAAAAACGTCACGCTTTTTTCACTTATGAAAATGCAAGTATTAAAAAATCACTGATTAGTTTACCGCTTACTTATATGGGGTTTTCAGGTTATTTAAATCCGTTTACGAATGAAGCACAAGTTAACGACCGGGTTCCTATGATTAACTTTCCTTTTACGGTTTGCCACGAAATGGCACACCAAATTGGCTATGCTTCTGAAAATGAAGCTAATTTTATTGGCTTTTTAGCCGTAACCCAAAACGAAAATTTACATTTCAAATATGCGGGTTATAGTACTGCTTTACGGTATTGTTTGCGCAATTGGGAAGTTCGAAATCCAGCGCTTGGTAAACAATTGTTGGCAGAAATTAATCCAGGCGTATTACAAAATTTCGAGGATTCGGCGGTTTTTTGGAAACAGTATGAATCGGTTGTCGAAGATGGATTTAAAATTTTCTATGATAATTTTTTAAAGGCCAATCAGCAAGAAGATGGATTAAAAAGTTATAGCAAGTTTCTAAACCTATTGGTGAATTACTCTAAAAAGAATTCTATTTCTTTATAGAAATGTAAATTTTTAAAATTTTGTAACAAATACACTACTAAACCTACTAACGAATATATGAGTGCTTCTTTAGAACAATCTTTTGTGCAGCAATTACAGGAAAACCAGAATATCATCCACAAGATTTGTAGGTTGTATACTTCTGGTGACGATGAACACAAGGATTTGTTTCAAGAAATCACGATTCAGCTTTGGAAAGCTTTTCCAAAATTTCGAGGAGAAAGCAAATTTTCGACTTGGGCTTACCGTGTAGCATTGAATACTGCAATTACTTTGTACCGAAAAAGTAAACGGTCAATTGCAACAACAGAATACGATACAACCAAACATTTTTTTAAGGCAGAAGACTATAATTATGAAGAGGAAGAACAACTTAAGTTACTATACAAGGCTGTTCATCAACTAAATGATATTGAAAAAGCGCTTGTTTACATGTATCTTGAGGATAAAAATTATGAAGAGATTTCCGAAACATTGGGAATTAGTGAAGTGAATGCGAGGGTGAAGATGAACCGAATCAAAGGAAAATTAAAGAAAATTTTAAATCCGTAAGGAGAAAAAAATATGGAAGAGTTAGATTTATTAAAGAAACATTGGAAAACGGATGAAAGTTCGTTCCAGCAAGTTTCTGAAGAACAGATATATAAAATGATTCACAAGAGTTCAAGCTCGATTGTGAAGTGGATTTTTATAATTAGTATTTTAGAGTTTTTATTGTGGTCTGTTTTGTCTTTTTTCATGAAAGATGGTGAAGTGATGCGAAAGTTTAATGCGTATCATGTGGAACATATTATGACGCCCTTTATGATTATTGGATATTTAGGATTAGCCTATTTTTTCTTTCAGTTTTACATGAATTACAGAAAAATAACAGCCACAGACAACGTGCAAAAATTAATAAATACGATTCTTAAAACGCGTAAAAAAGTCAATCAATACGTTTGGTTTAATATTATTTATGCTGTCTTAAGCACCATTATCGTTTTATGTATTCAATTCAATTATGACAATAAACTGATTGAGATGATTAATGCCTCTGAAAAAACTGGTAATAGTGCACTTATTTATGCCATTTATATCGGAATAACTATCGTGTTTTTAGCATTATTTATTGCTTGTATTTGGCTCTTTTACCGCCTTATTTATGGAGTTTTACTAAAAAGACTTTATAAAAATTACGAGGAGTTGAAGAAAATTGATTATTAAAAATTTTTATTGAATTGCAGCAACTTTCCTCAACAAGTTAAAAGACGATTATGACTGGTTATGAAGATTTCCTACTGAATAATAGAAAAAAGAATGGGGTTCCTAATATTGAAAGAATTAGCAAAGAAAAACTAACATTTTTAGGAGTCGGTGCTGCACATTTATTGGGTGGTGAAGGTGTGCCGAATTTGCTAAGATGAACTATATACCATGTAGAAGTACTGTAACGGTAATTACTCCCCTTCTTTATAACTGTACCTCCGTTTTTGATTCAATTCTTCCTCTTCTTCCTGCACTTGAGGCGGAATTACTTTCAAAAATGACGAATGTTGTTCGATTGCAAATTCTACCTTCTCTACAATTTCATCGATTGTATCGTTATCATAATCAATTTTTAAAGGTTCTTTAATGATAAAAGATTGCAAAATTCCTTTCTTTTTCAATCGCAAACCTTTCTTATCAAACGAACGTCTAAAGCCATCTATTACTATCGGAATTACAATGGGTTTATAGGTTTTAATAATATGAGCGGTCCCTTTTCTAACCGGCTTGAACGACTTGGTAGTTCCCTGCGGAAAAGTAATTACCCAACCGTCTTCTAGTGCAATTCTGATATTATCCGTATCGTTAGGATTTACTTCTCGTTGAACATCTTTTCCTTCAGAACGCCAAGTTCGCTCTACTGCTATCGCTCCTGCATAAGACATAATTCGAGGTAAAATCCCCGATTGCATTGTTTCCTTTGCTGCAACATAATACAGATTAAGCTTTGGATTCCATATGTAACCAATGTTTTTAATATTGTCTACTCGTCCGCTCAAACTGGCATTAAAAACATGAACCATCGCCACTACATCCGCAAAATAAGTCTGGTGATTTGAAATAAAAAGTACGTTGGTATTGGGAAGGTTTTTAATTATTTCTGAACCTTCAATTTGCAATTCGTTAAAACCGCGGTATCTTCTGTGTGTTAACAACGCGAAAATTCGGATGAGCCATTTTTTTATAAAAAGAATATGACCAAAAGGCCCGCGTTTAAACAATCCCATAGCGGAAATTTATTAATAAAATAAGCTACAAACATACGAAAACTATCTTTTTATAACACTTTTTTTATCACTTCTTTAAGTTCACTTAACATCATTCCCGTAGCACCCCAAACTATTTTATTTCCAAATTTAAATACCGGAAGTTCAACCTCTCTCATGTACGAAGTTTCCAATAGTTGTGTCGTAAAGTTCTTCTCGTCTAAAAAATCCACAAGTGACAACTCAATTATCCCAAATACTTCTCGAGGATCAGGCGTAAATGTTAACGCATCATTGCTGTATCCTAGAAATGGTAAAACTGTAAAATTACTCGGTGGAATGTACAATTCCGAAAAAGCTTTAATTATTGAAATTTGACTTGGCAAAATTCCGATTTCCTCATGCGTTTCTCTTAAAGCTGTGGCTTCCATACTTGTATCAAAAACTTCGACTTTTCCTCCGGGAAAACCAATTTGAGAAGAATGTACTCCGCGATAAGCATTACGTACAATCAGTACCAAATGTGTTTCTAATTCCTTAGGGTAAAATAACATTAAAACTGCCGCTTTTCGAGGGTTAAAAGTAGTCGGATCCATTTTTTCAATAAATGCTACTCTTTCGGGGGGAGACATTTTTTTGTGTGCTTCTTCGCCAATCAGGTTTTCTTTTGCTATTTTTGGTACGTATTTGAGAAAATCGGTAAAAATCATTTTACTTGTTTTAAAAATCGAAAGTACAAAAATTCCATCATTTTATCGTCCCAAATTATGTTTAGTAAAGCCGACTCACAAAAAATTAAAAGAGAATTCTGGATTGAATTTGCGGAAGTTTATCCACGAAAATGGTTGTTGTATGATACTAAAATCAGAGACTTTTCATTCAAATTTTATGTAGACAACAAAAAAGCCCAAGTTACTTTAGACATCGAGCCTAAAGACGACGAAAAAAGAAAAATCTACTTCGAGAAAATTGAATCTCTGAAGCAAATTTTGCACGATGATTTTATGAATGATGCTGTTTTTGAACGTCATTTTCACTTGGAAACTGGAAAAATCATCAGTAAAATTTGGGTTGAAAAAACCGAAATCAGTGTTTTCAATAAAAACACCTGGCCTGAAATATTTGACTTTTTCAATGAAAAAATGGATACTTTCGAGCGGTTTTTTTATGAATACAAAGACTATATCGAGGATTTGGAAATGAATACTTAATTTAACTGCATTACTCCGATTGCTTTTCTTTACCTAACCAATTAACTGTAATATCTCGCAACACTCCTTCTTCTTTTAATTTAAGCAGTTCAATATTAAAAGAAGAAACTTTCTCCGAATTAAGTGGAAATGCAAAACCATAACCTTGTCTCAAATATTCAGTAACAGAGATGGTGAGGTTTTTATCAGGATGCATTTCTAGAAAATATTTCAATTGGGGTTTGTCAAATACAATTCCCTGAACCTTTTTATTTTTCAACAATTTATGTGCTTCTGCTAAATTTTCAACCACAACGATAGTACCACTGTATTCTTTCACAAAATCAGTCGCTGGTGAATCTTTAAGCACTGCTATTTTTTTACTTTCAAACTGTTCTGCAGAAGATATCGTGTTTTTTCCTAGTGCCGAAATTGTCAATGAACTTGCGATACCAGCGACCATTGTTGTTGCAAATAAAATGGAAACAATCATCCAGGTTCCCGCCACAATTCGTCCCATTAGAGTAACAGGTGCGATATCCCCATATCCAGTTGTTGACATGGTAACAATAGCACACCACATTCCGTTTGCAATACCTTTTACGGGTTCATTTGGAAATTGTTCGGGAGATACTTTTCGTTCCGCTAACCATAATAAAGTGCCTACAATGGCAAGTATAAATAAAAAAATGAGTAATGCATAAAGCAAGTTAATCGTAAATAATGTTGAAATTCGATCAAAAAAAGAAGGACTGTCCGTTCGTGACATAATTGCTAAACTCGACTGAAAATACGGCTGTGAAAACTCAACTAATTCGGCTCGTTCTGAAGTTATACTAGTTGGTCCTACAACGACATCAATTTTGCCTTCAGCTAAATCCTTTAATGCATCAGAAACGTTGCTATACGATTTTGGAACATAATTAATGTGCATTTCTTCGGCTACCAAATCCCAAATTTCAACGGAAATTCCTTTCCAGTTTTCATTTTCGTTAATGACAAATGGCTCTGTTCCGGCAAAACCAGCTATTAACGTTTCATTTTGAACGAGTTCAGATTTCTGATTTGAATCCTGGGCATTTACTTGAAAAAAATGTATAATGAAAAATAATGTGAAAACTGTTTTTGAAGAATACGACAAATTGTAAAATTTTTAAATGAAAATCAATTATTTCAAATATACAAAAGTTATGAAAAAGGACATTCAAGCAGGACACTTTTATCTCAAAAACGTACAATAAAAAAAGCCTTAGATTTCTCTAAGGCTTCAAAAAATGGGTGAAAGACGGGGCTCGAACCCGCGACCCTCGGTACCACAAACCGATGCTCTAACCAACTGAGCTACAATCACCATGTTTATTCGAGTGCAAATATACTGCAAAACTTCATTCTTGCAAATGTTTTTTTCGAAAAATTACATCAAATCTGTTAAACTATTGACCGCCAAATATCTTTCCACCGTAAATCCCTCTCCAAAATCAGTTCCAATCAAACGACCAAGGTCTTGAGCCCGATAATTGATGCTTTCCATGAAGTTTTTTGTCGCAATTGGCGTCACAGGTTCGTTTGCATCAGGATTAAAAAACTGTGAATCGTAAGCCATAATCGCTTCAACTTTCTTTTTTTCAAAACCCGTAATATCCACTACAAAATCAGGCTCGATATTTTTCCATTGGATATAATGATAGACAACCTTTGGCCGCCACGCTTCTTGTTTTTGATTCTCATAAATCGTTTCAATCTTGCGCAATCCGGATAAAAAACACGCATCCGAAACTAAACTACTTCCTTTCGCGTGGTCGATATGTCGGTCGTCAATAGCATTACAAATTACAATTTCAGGCTGGTATTTCCTGATTATTTCAATAATTTGTAATTGATGCACCTCATCATTTAGAAAAAATCCATCACGCATTCTTAAATTTTCACGAACAGAAACTCCCAAAATTTCAGCAGCTTTTGCGGCTTCGTTATCTCGAATTTCTGCTGAACCTCGCGTTCCTAATTCACCACGAGTTAAATCTACAATCCCTACTTTCTTTCCTAAATGAATTTCTTTGGCAATCGTTCCTCCACAACCTAATTCTACGTCGTCGGGATGGGCTCCAAAAGCTAATATATCTAATTTCATGGTTTTTATTTTAAAATTTGTTTCATCGTCATCGCTTTATTAGCAGTTTCGAAATATTCTTTTTCTGGGTCGCTGTCTTTCGTGATTCCACAACCTATATATAAATGCACTTGATTTTGCCGAATTTCCATACAGCGTAAATTGACAAATAAATCCGAATTGGCTTTCAGATTCAATTCTCCTAAATAACCAGCATAAAACTTACGGTCGTAACCTTCATTTCTCAAAACAAATTGCTTCGCTTTTTCTTTCGGAAGTCCACAAACCGCAGGAGTTGGATGCAAAATACCAATTATATTTTTCAAATTATAATCCGATTTAAAAACACCTTTAATATCTGTTTTTAAATGCACTATGTTTCCTGCTTGAAATGTATAGGGATTCGATTTATACAGTGAATCAACTTCATCCTGCAGTTCAGAAACAATAAAATCAGTTACAAATTGCTGTTCTTTTCGCTCTTTTTCCTGCCAAATCGTTTCAGAATTTGGATTCCATTTTTGAGTTCCTGCTAGAGCGACTGTCTCAAAATTAGCAGCTTCCACTTTCAACAATTGTTCGGGAGAAGCGCCAAGCCACATTCCTATTTCTGGGTAAAACCAACAATAGCGAAAGGCTGTTGGATATTTAGAAAGCATTTTTTGAAACACTTCTAAAAAATTAAAACGTTCAAATTCTAAGGTTTCTTTTCGTGACAAAACTACTTTATCAAAAACACCTTCTTCAATAGCTTTAATCCCTTTTTTAACTAAAAGTTCAAAACGCTCTTTCCCGACAGTTGATACTTCTGAATTTACAACTTCATCGATTTCACTTTTTAGAATATACTCTTCTTGCAAAATTTCACATTCCTTTTCAGGAAATAAGATGGATTGATTCTCCTTAAAATTAGAAAATACAAAACCCATTTCAGAAAAATCATTCACTTCATACAAGGTACAATTTTGCTGAAAAAAACCAGTTAATTGCGTCGAATTTGGCTTCGAATACACCACGAAAGGCAATTTCTGCTCAAAATGTCGTACTACTTTTTTTAAAATATTAGCCATTTCTCTCCCGTTTTGGCAAAATCATGTTTGTCAATTTACAAATCGAGATTAAATTATCATTTTCATCCGTGATGCGAATTTCCCACAAATGAATGCTTCGACCTTCGTGAATAATTTTCGCCGTAGCATAAACAATTCCGTTTCTTTTACTTTTAACGTGATTCGCAGAAATTTCAATCCCACGCACTTCTTGCTTTTCCGGATTGATAAAAATCATCGACGCGGCACTTCCTACACTTTCTGCTAAAGCGACTGTTGCACCACCATGCAATAACCCCATCGGTTGATGTACTCTTGAATTCACAGGCATTTTCGCTTTTAGAAAATCTGGACCTGCATCAATATATTCAATTTCTAAAGTTTCCATCAACGTGTTTTTGGAAAAATCCTGACACAATTTTAAAATCTGTTCTCTATCAAAAGTCATTAGTAAATTATTTTTCACAAAAATAAACTATTTTATACGGTATCAAATCTAAATAAATCTTAAAACAATGCGTTACTATATCACCTGCGATATATTAAAAAACAAACTTTAATACCGTAAATTTTATTATTTTTACCAAAATTCGATTTTTATGCGACACTTAGTTTTATTGGGTTTCTTGGGTTTATTGTTAGGATTGAGTTCTTGTCGAACCGACTTTGAATTCACGGAAAGTACCGGAAAACTTCAATTTTCTCGTGATACTGTTTATTTAGACACGGTATTTACAGATATTGGTTCGAGCACCTATACCCTGAAAGTTTACAACAAAAGTAGTTCTAATATTAGCATTCCCTCTATTGGATTTGCAAAAGGAGCCACTTCTAAATACCGAATGACCGTTGACGGAATGACTGAAAATGCTACAAAATCATTCTCAAATGTCGAACTTTTAGCAAAAGACAGTTTGTTTATTTTCATTGAAACTACCGCAAATATTGATGATGCAAATCCAACTGATTTTTTATATACAGACCAAATTGTTTTTGGCTCATTGGATAAAGTTCAAAAAGTTGAATTGGTGACTTTAATTCAAGATGCTTACTTTATTTTCCCAAACAAAGTCGATGGCATAAAAGAAGCTGTTGATTTTGGTTTTGACGCAGATGGAAATACGACTCAAGTTATTGGGCGAAATTTACAAGAAACGCATCCCGATAACGGAAATGAATACATTTGGAATAACACAAAACCGTATGTCGTTTACGGTTATGCTAGCGTTCCTGATGGAAAAATTTTAACAGTAAATCCAGGTGCTCGAATTCATTTTCACCAAGATTCTGGAATAATCGTGCAAGAAGGTGGAACTTTAAATATTGTTGGAGAACCCTCGATTACAGATAACCTTGAAAATGAAGTGGTTTTTGAAGGCGACCGATTAGAACCCAATTTTGCTGAAACTCCCGGACAATGGGGTTTTGTATATTTGCGACAAGGAAGTTTGAATCATTCTATTAAAAACTTGACTTTAAAAAATGCGACCATAGGAATTTATGCTGACTTCCAAACTACTGTCGCAATTGAAAATACGCAAATTTACAATTCATCGGTAGTGGGAATTTTAGGTCGGTTTGCTACAATTGATGGGTTTAATGTTGTCATAAATTCACGAACACGTGGCGTTGGCGCTTTGGCTTGTTCACTTGGAGGAACGTATAATTTTACCCATTGTACCTTTAACAATCAAAGTTCCAGTTCAACACAATATGCAGTGCTTATTGATAATTTCTTGGAAGATGCAAATGGAAATGAAGTAGCTTTTCCATTAACCGCTGCAAATTTCAACAATTGTATCATTTATGGTTCCAATAGCAGACAATTGTCTTTGAATAAAAGTAATAGTGAAGCATTCAATTATAAATTTACCAATTGCTTGTTGAAATTCAATAATTCTGACGCTGCTTTTAATGGTAATCTCCTATATGATTTTGAAAATTCTGACTTGTTTTCTAACTGTATTATCGCAAAGAATAATTTCGATTTTAAAGCTGACTTCTTAAATCCTGCAGAAAACAAATTGCAAACTGGTGCTGATTCTGCGGCAAAAGAGACTGGAAATCCTTCTTTTTCAGCGGGAACTTCTGATATTTTAGGAAACCCTCGTGGAGGTTCTTCGGATATGGGAGCTTATAATTCGATAATTTTTGAAGAAGAATAACTGTAAAATCAGTTTTAAGTTACATAATTTATTAATTTTATAACTAAATCTTTTAACATCTTATTTATGAAAACAAATTACATTTATCTTGGGGCATTGGTTTTGTGCCTTGCTTCGTGCAAAAAAGAAGAGGTCAAATCTGAAACTGTACCTGAAACTATTGAAGTTAAAAAAGAAGTTACTGAAACCACTCCAGATTCTACAACCGTTGCAAAAGCTTGGGCTGATTATGCAACGCCTTCTAAAGCACACGAAATGTTAGCAAAAGATACAGGAACTTGGGATGCAGAAATGACTTTTTGGATGCCTGAAAGTCCAGAACCACAAAAAGCAACTTCTGTAGCAACCTACAAAATGATTCTTGATGGAAAATATCAAGAAGGGGTTTTTAAAGGTGACATGTGGGGAATGGCTTTTGAAGGACGTGGAACCACCGCTTATGATAATGCGTCAAAACAATTTATAACTACTTGGATTGACAATATGGGAACAGGAATGTTAGTATCTCGTGGACAATATGATGAAACCAGTAAAACAATAACTTTTAGTGGAGCAATGGTTGACCCTGTCACTGGAAAAGAAAAGAAAGTGAAAGAAATCATCACTTATATTGATGATGATACGCAAAAAATGGAGATGTTTGACATTGACGCGAATGGAAAAGAGTTCAAAAACATGGAAATTAATTCTAAAAGAAGAAAATAACACTTTTTGAAACAATTTATGAAGCTGTTCTTTGACGAGCAGCTTTTTTTTTAGATTAGATTTTTTGCTTTGAACTTCTAACTTTTTAAACTAATTTTGCATCCACAACACAACAACTACATACAATGATTCATTTCTTCGGAAACCCAACGAAAAAGGTTTTTGCAGTTCAAATGCAAAGCGAACTTTCAGCAGAAGACATTAGCAAATTAAACTGGCTTTTTGGCGACGTAAATAAAATAGAAAAATCCGTACTAACGGATTTTTTTGTTGGTCCTCGTGCCGCTATGGTAACGCCTTGGAGTACGAATGCCGTTGAAATTACCCAAAACATGGCGATTTCAGGAATTATTCGAATTGAAGAATTTGAAAAAGTGGACCCTGACTTTTCATATTTTGACCCGATGCTTTCGCAAAAATACAACGACCTTAATCAAGATATTTTCAATATTAAAGTGAATCCTGAAGTGATTTTAGATATTGAAGATATTGAAGGATATAACCAATCGGAAGGTTTGGCTTTAAGTCCGGAAGAAGTGATTTATTTAGCTGATTTATCGGTTAAACTAGAACGCAAATTAACTGACTCTGAAATATTTGCTTTCTCACAAGCCAATTCAGAACATTGTCGACACAAAATTTTCAACGGAACTTTCATCATTGATGGAAAAGAAAAAGAAACTTCTTTATTCAAAATGATCAAGAAAACTTCGTCTGAAAATCCAAACGAAATTGTTTCTGCTTATAAAGATAACGTCGCTTTTGTAAAAGGACCAACCGTGGTTCAGTTTGCTCCAAAAAGTGCTGATAAACCTGATTTCTACGCAGAAAAAGAATTTGAATCTGTACTTTCTTTGAAAGCGGAAACACATAACTTCCCAACAACTGTTGAACCTTTCAATGGTGCAGCAACAGGTTCGGGAGGAGAAATTCGGGATAGATTGGCGGGTGGACAAGGTTCATTGCCTCTGGCGGGAACTGCCGTTTACATGACTTCGTATTCTCGATTAGAAGAAAACAGACCTTGGGAACAAGCGATGCCAGAACGTCCTTGGTTGTACCAAACGCCAATGGATATTTTGATTAAAGCTTCTAACGGAGCTTCTGATTTTGGAAATAAATTCGGACAACCATTAATTACAGGTTCAGTTTTGACTTTCGAACACAATGAAAATGCACGAAAAATTGGTTACGATAAAGTAATTATGCAAGCGGGTGGAATTGGTTACGGAAAATTAGACCAAGCGATTAAAAAGAAACCAACTGCCGGAGACAAAATTGTCATTCTTGGTGGTGAAAATTATAGAATTGGTATGGGTGGAGCTGCGGTTTCATCAGCTGATACAGGTGCTTTTGGAACGGGAATTGAGCTAAACGCTATCCAACGTTCGAATCCTGAAATGCAAAAACGTGCTGCAAATGCCATTCGTGGTTTAGTGGAAAGCGACCACAACCCTATTGTTTCGATTCACGATCACGGTGCAGGTGGACATTTAAATTGTCTTTCTGAATTAGTGGAAGAAACCGGGGGATTGATTGATTTAGACAAATTACCTGTTGGCGACCCTACTCTTTCAGCAAAAGAAATTATTGGAAACGAGTCGCAAGAACGTATGGGACTGGTTATCGGTGAAAAAGATATGGGAATTCTTCAACGAATTGCCGACAGAGAACGTTCGCCAATGTATGAAGTGGGTGAAGTGACCAGCGACCATCGTTTTACTTTTGAATCTAAATCTACTGGTGCAAAACCAATGGATTATGCCTTGGAAGATTTCTTTGGCAGTTCGCCAAAAACGGTAATGAACGATACTACAATTCCTGCTAATTATTCAGAATTGAATTACGTTACTGCTGAAATTCCAAACTACTTGAACGAACTTTTACAGTTAGAAGCTGTAGGTTGTAAAGACTGGTTGACGAACAAAGTTGACCGTTGTGTGGGAGGAAAAGTCGCCAAACAACAATGTGTGGGTCCGCTTCAATTGCCTTTGAATAATGTGGGCGTTATGGCCTTGGATTTCAAAGGAAAAGAAGGACTGGCCACCTCCATTGGGCACTCGCCTATCGCTGCATTAATTGATGCGGCTGCGGGATCGAGAACCGCCATTGGCGAAGCGTTATCGAATTTAGTTTGGGCTCCATTAAAAGAAGGAATGAAATCTGTTTCACTTTCGGCCAATTGGATGTGGGCTTGTAAAAATCCGGGTGAAGATGCACGATTGTACGAAGCGGTTGAAAGTTGTGCAAATTTCGCAATTGAATTGGGAATCAATATTCCAACTGGAAAAGATTCACTTTCGATGAAACAAAAATATCCAGGTGACGAAGTAATCGCGCCAGGAACTGTAATTATTTCGGCGGCAGGAAACTGTAGTAATATTACCAAAGTGGTAGAACCTGTTTTGCAACGAAACGGTGGCAACATTTACTACCTTAATTTATCTCAAGATAATTTCAAATTGGGCGGAAGTTCTTTTGCTCAAATTCTGAATAAAATTGGGACGGAAGTTCCTACCATTAAAGACGCTGCTTTCTTCAAAAAGGCGTTCAATACGTTGCAAGATTTAATTAAGGAACGCAAAATTAAAGCGGGTCACGACATCGGAAGCGGTGGATTGATTACAACTTTATTAGAATTGTGTTTTAGCCCCCTAACCCCC
Organism: Flavobacterium sp. SM2513; assembly: GCF_050908145.1. Classification (GTDB taxonomy): domain Bacteria; phylum Bacteroidota; class Bacteroidia; order Flavobacteriales; family Flavobacteriaceae; genus Flavobacterium. Next base: position 3,721,550 of record NZ_CP194228.1, read on the forward strand.
GAAGGGGGAACTCCTCACTTTGAAGAAACGGGGATGCAGCTAAATTTTGATTGCTTTGAGGAGAAAGATTTAGTTAAAATATTGTTTTCAGAGAATATTGGGGTTGTTGTACAACCCGCTAATAATATAGAATTTGAAAGACAATTAACTCAAAACCAAATTGAATTTTTCAATTTAGGAACTGTTACCTCTACAGGAAAATTAGAGATTATTTCTGAAAAGACCACATTAAATTTAGATGTCGTTTCGTTGCGTGATACTTGGTACAAAACTTCGTACTTGTTAGACCAAAAACAATCTAAAAACGGAATGGCGAAAGCCCGTTTTGAAAATTATAAAAAGCAAGCGTTAACCTATACGTTCCCAAATCATTTTGACGGAAAACTTCCAAACTCCCTCCCTTTTGGGGAGGGCCGGGGTGGGGCTCCTAAAGCAGCGATTATTCGTGAGAAAGGAAGTAATTCCGAGCGTGAAATGGCTAATGCTATGTATTTAGCAGGTTTTGATGTTAAAGATGTTCACATGACCGATTTGATTTCAGGTCGTGAGACTTTAGAAGACATTCAGTTCATTGGAGCGGTTGGTGGATTTTCCAACTCTGATGTTTTAGGTTCAGCGAAAGGTTGGGCTGGAGCGTTTTTATACAATGAAAAAGCAAACACGGCTTTGAAAAACTTCTTTAAACGTGAAGACACGCTTTCTGTGGGAATTTGCAACGGTTGTCAATTGTTCATGGAATTAGAATTGATGAATCCTGAACATGAAACGCACGGAAAAATGACGTACAACACGTCGCAAAAACACGAGAGTGGCTTTACTTCTGTGAAAATTCAGAAGAACAATTCGGTGATGTTGTCTACATTGGAAGGAACTACATTAGGTGTTTGGATTTCGCATGGCGAAGGAAAATTCATATTACCTAATGCAGAATCTGACTACAACATTGTAGCGAAATATGCTTACGAAGGTTATCCTGCTAATCCAAATGGTTCGGATTATAACACGGCAATGCTAACGGACAAAACAGGACGTCATTTGGTAACGATGCCGCACATTGAGCGTTCTACTTTTCCTTGGAACTGGGCGAATTATCCAGAAAGAGGTGTGAAAGATGAAGTTTCTCCTTGGTTAGAGGCATTTGTCAATGCTCGCAAATGGATTGAAAAGAAATAATTCCTACTTGATTTATAAAAAAAAATGCTCTTCGATTGAAGAGCATTTTTTATATGACTATACTTACAACTATTGTATGAGGCTTTATTACTCCTTCACAAACTTAACCGTAGAAACATTCCCTAAACCATCAGTCAAACTCAGCAAATAAACCCCACTAGTCAATCCACTGCAATCAATACTATTTCCCACAGTAAGTGTTCCTTCACTAATTTTCGTTCCTAATATAGAATAGATTTGATAAGATTGTGTTTCTTCACTAGCAACATACAATCGATTTTGTACAGGGTTAGGATATAGTTTTACGCTCTTTTGATTGAAATCTTCTGTTCCTAAGTTACAAGTATTAATAAGCAACGGCGTTACTACCACTGTTTCCGTATCTACAGTGATATCACCAATTTGATAAAATAAATTATTCCCCCAAGTGTACAACGAACCATCGGTTTTGAGTGCAGCCGTTGCTCCGTAATTCGTTGATATACTCATCCAATCGCTTTGCGTTGTAATTTGTGTAGGTACTAATAGATTGGTTTGAGTACCATTACCTAATGTTCCGTTGTTATTCAAACCCCAGACCCATAAAGTACCGTCTGTTTTAATAGCTAGACAACTACTATATCGCGATTCAATATTTGCCCAGTCTGTCGCAGTACCCAATTGCAAAGGATAAGGAATAAAAGTAGTAGTTGAGTTATTACCCAATTGCCCGTGATTACCGTCCCCCCAAATCCATAAAGTATTGTCATTTTTCAAAGCGATGGTATGACCAAAACCGGATGCTACACTTTTCCAATCGGTAGCTGTACCTATTTGGGTGGGTACAGCTACAACATTCATGTAACTAGCAGGTGTTCCGACAGAGAACCCCAACCTATTGGAACTGTTGGAACCCCAGCCCCACAAAGTACCGTCTTCTTTAATAGCGAGTGTTCTAAAGGTACTAGAGCTAGTCATCTTCCAGTTGGTACTTGCATCTATCAACACAGGTGCCGCCTGATCAACACTGCTACCATTACCCACCGTGCCGTATTGGTTTTCGCCCCAACCCCAAAGGGTGCCGTTGGCTCGAATACCAATAGTGAAATTAATTCCAGTACTCACTATTTTCCAAGTACTAGTACCCACCTGAAGGGGATTGGCACTCATCTCTAAAGTGAAAGTACCTATGCCTAATTTGCCTTTTTCATTACTGCCCCAAGCCCAGAGCGTGCCATCACCTTTAATACCAAAACAATGAATAACACCGCTATATACTGTTGCCCAATTGGTAGCCGTACCTGCTTGTTCAGGAAAAGGGCTAATCCAGTCTACTGTGCCATTGCCTAATTGTCCCATATTATTATTTCCCCAAGACCATAAAGTACCGTCCGGCTTAATACCTAACACGTGTCCTTCACCTACGGATACCGATTCCCAACATTGGGCGCTTGTAAAAGTGGCAATAAATAATGATGTAATAAGTAAGATTTTTTTCATGTTTTATAATTTAGTAGGTTCTTATAATAAAAAAAACCTTTCCTCTTTTTACAGAGAAAAGGGTTTATAAAGTTATTCTTTTACAAACTTAACCGTAGAAACATTCCCCATCTCATCAATCAAGTTTAACAAATAAACCCCACCAGACACTCCACTACAATCAATACTATTTCCCACAGTAAGTGTTCCTTCACTAATTTTCGTTCCTAATATAGAATAGATTTGATATTGCTGTGTTTCTTCACTAGCAACATACAACCGATTTTGTACAGGGTTAGGATATAGTTTTACGCTCTTTTGATTGAAAACCTCTGTTCCTAAGTTACAAGTATTAATTAGCAACGGAGTTACTACTACTGTTTCCGTATCTACAGTAATATCGCCTATTTGATAAAAAAAATTATAGCCCCAAGTGTACAACGAACCATCAGTTTTGAGTGCTGCGGTTACATTATTACTTGAGGATAAACTCAACCAATTATTCTCAGTTGTAATTTGTGTAGGTACTAATAGATTGGTTTGAGTACCATTGCCTAATGTTCCGTTATTATTCAAACCCCAAACCCATAAAGTACCGTCTGTTTTAATAGCAAGACAACTACTAGATCGCGATTCAATATTTGCCCAATCTGTCGCAGTACCCAACTGCAAAGGATAGGGAATAAAAGTAGTGGTTGAGTTATTACCCAATTGCCCGTGATTACCGTCCCCCCAAATCCATAAAGTATTGTCGTTTTTCAAAGCGATAGTATGAGCAAAACCAGATGCTACACTTTTCCAATCGGTAGCTGTACCTATTTGTGTGGGTACAGCTACAACATTCATGTAACTAGCAGGTGTTCCGCCAGGAAATCCCAACCTATTAGAGTCATTAGAACCCCAGCCCCACAAAGTGCCGTCTTCTTTTACAGCAAGTGTCCTAAAGCTACTGGAGCTGGTCATTTTCCAGTTAGTACTCGCATTAATCAACACAGGGGCAGCCCGGTCAATAGTAGTACCATCACCCACAGTACCGTCTTGATTTTGGCCCCAACTCCAAAGGGTGCCGTTGGCACGAATACCAATAGTGAAATTAGTTCCCGTACTTAACATTTTCCATGTACTAATACCCACTTGCACGGGATTGGCACTCATCTCTAAAGTGAAAGTACCTATTCCCAGTTTGCCTTGACCGTTATGCCCCCAAGCCCATAGCGTCCCATCATCTTTAATGCCAAAACAATGGGCACCACCACTGTGTACTGTTGTCCAATTGGTTGCAGTACCTACTTGTTCAGGAACAGGGCTTATAAAGTTCGTTCCATTTCCCAGTTGTCCCCAGTTGTTATACCCCCAGGACCACAAAGTACCGTCGGACTGGATACCCAATACATGACCTCCGCCTACGGATACCGATTCCCAACATTGGGCTTTAGTAAAAAAAGCTGTAAATAATAATGTAATAAGTAATAATTTTTTCATCGTTAAGAATTTAGTAGGTTGTTTTATAATAAAAATCCCTTCCCTCTTTTTACAGAGAAAAGGGTTTATAAAGTTAATCTTCGCTTGCGGTATCGTCCGCATCATCACCGCCTTTTCGGCCTTTCCGGATGTGGAGCATGTTGGTATATTGGTCCGAAAGCGCGTTGAGCTCGTTAATTACTTTGGTGTACATGCCCGTATCGTCTAGGGTATTTCGGGCATTGATGTTTTCTATCAGTACCAAGTAGGCTTGAGCTACTTCTTCGCGTTTTATTTTTAGTTTATCTTGGGTTCTGCCGCCGTATTCTTGGGTTCGCTGGGTATAAAGCGTGTCAAAGTCGGTATTGTTTTTCTTTAACTCAACGCTCCACTCTTTTAAGTTCAGGACATTTATTGCATTGGTAAGCTCGGGTTTATCGTCCCAATCTTTTGTCATGCTGGTGATCACACTGGTTTCTGCTTGGTAGTTGAGTTTGGCAATTTGCGGTCCGTACAACTTTATATTTTTGGTCAAAAGGTTTGCGGCAGCGCTAATTTGAGAATCATAATGATTCGTATAACCACTGATTACTTGACGAATACCTCTAAAGTTAGTATCTCTAAGGGTATCTAGCGCTTGTATTTCGGGCGAATAATTGCTTTCTCGGGGCAGGATAAATAGGGCTTCGGCTTCTGTCACGCGGCTTTTAAAGGCATTGAGTTGAGGGGCTACTTTTAAGTAGTCCGGTTCGTTGCCGTCCACAAGGTCAGTACTTGAGTTAGCATACGTCAACAATTCGGCATTGCGAAGGTCGAGGATTGGAAATTCTTTAATCATGATTTAAATTTTTAAATTAGAAAATCATACACTTTGTATGGTTTTGAAGTAGCAATTTAATAAAAAAAACAATTCAGTTGTTTTATTCGTGAAAAAAAAATGAAGTGCCGTAATCATTGGGATTAGAGCTGTAAAAGCATCAATTTAAGCTACATTCCTTTTTCTCCACATTTAGCGCATCAAGGCGTAGAAAGTCGTTCTGAAATAGCAATAACCCCAATCCAAGCGCAGGACGATATTTGGAAACGGAAATGACCCCAATCCAAGCGCAGGAAGACATTTGCAAACAGAAATACCACCAATCCAAGCGCAGGAAGACATTTGGAAACAAAAATACCTCCAATCCAAGCGCAGGAAGACATTTGGAAACAGAAATACCACCAATCCAAGCGCAGGAAGATATTTGGAAACAAAAATGACCCCAATCCAAGCGCAGGAAGATATTTGGAAACGGAAATACCACCAATCCAAGCGCAGGGAGACATTTGGAAACAGAAATACCACCAATCCAAGCGTAGGAAGACATTTGCAAACAGAAATACCTCCAATCCAAGCGTAGGAAGACATTTGGAAATGGAAATGACTCCAATCGTGGCGCAGGAGAGTATTTTGAAATGGAAATGGCTTCTAGCGTGGCGATTGGCTGAATTTGGCACAAAAAACGGTTCAAAACGGAGCGGATTTCTCCATTTGAAGTTTTTAAGTGCAGTCTGGCGAGGGTTTTCTTAGCATTGGCAAAAATAAAACGAAGTGAAACTTGGTAGCGACGCTGCCTTTGGGATTTATTCTTAGAATGGGTAGCGGGAGAATTAACCGGAAAGCGTTGTAAAGACGAAGATTCTACTACGTTAGAAGTTATTGTGAAGGCTAGAAAATGGGTTGCGAAGCAATAATAATTGCGTTTTTGTTTTAATGCTACAAAAATAAATGGCATTTTTGCTACTTCAAAACGATCGATAACCAAAATAGCACGTATGAAATTTTTTAAATTATTGCCTCTTACTATTCTGTTTCTTTTTACAACCAAATCTATCGCTCAAGCACGTGTCAGCGAAATTTTTCTTGATGGTAAAAGTATTTACATCACTAATAAAATGGAATATCCACTTACAGGGACCTACTATTCTGAGGGAGGGATTGCCCCTATTGTGGAACTTAATGAAAATGGTTTTGGGATGATTCAAAATGAAGATATGGAAAGAAAAGAGGTTTTGTGGGGCATTCAATGCAGTAAATCGGGAACGCCAATGATGAAAAAAGGTTTTGATAGCGCTTCTTTTATTTTTTGGTACAAGGAAAATAGTACTGAGGAGTATGCAATAGAAGACAAATGGATTGAAGGGCACTTTTCAATTCATTTCAGAGTAAATAAAATGTTTGTTTTAGGTACTCGTAGTAAAACGTATGTTGATAACAAATACTAAAATAGTTGAGAAAAGGCTTTCAGATAATGAAAGCCTTTTTCTAAACAATCTCATTCACCAAATACGCCACATTATTTATCTTAAACGAATGCCCAACTTCCTGACCCATTAATTCTTGTGCCAATGGCGATTGAGGCGAAATACCAAAAACAGTTGCACCTTGAACCATTATTTTAGGTAAGGCTATAGAAATCAGAAAATAATTTTCATTGGCTTGCACCAAACTTCCAGTTGTAACTTTTGAACTTTTTTTATTGAAATCGATATTGGAAAATAATTGGTTTTCACTCAAATATTCTTTCAATTTATAATTGAGTTTTTCCTGTTCGATATGCATCATGGACAAAGCTGTTTCATGTTTGTCTCCGGCTGAACCTTTCGAATCATTTTTTGAATCTTCCGTCAATGCTACTATCATGTCCTGAAACGCATCAATTTTATCTTGAATTCGCTGCACATATTGGGCTATTATTTGCTCTTTAAATGTCATCATAAATTTATTAAAAAACCCACAAAACAGCTTGTTTGTGGGTCAGTGAATCTCTTTTGTTTGTTAGAAATCAAATTTGTAACTCGCTCCTAAAAGTACTTGAAATTGCTGAACAGGGTAATTCAACCATTTTTCATAGGCTTGATTGGCAATGTTGTTTGCTTTTACAAAAGCGGTTAAACGCTCATTATAGCGATAGCCAACATTTAAATTTGCATCAAAATAAGCATCTAAAGTTCTTTTTCTAGTTCCAATTTCAGTAAAAGATTGGTCTATTTGAAGGTCCATTCGTTCGCCTACAAAGAACACATTTACTCCAGCAAACCATTTTTCTGTAAAGTTCACATCTAAAGTTGAACTCAATTTTAATTGTGGTAAATTCCATGCTTCAGGTTGCAAATCGGTATTGTATGTGGCGAAAGTTCCGTTGATTCCGAAGGCAACATTCTTAGAAAAGTCTGCTTTTAACTCTCCAAAGAAACTAATTGTTTTGATGTCATCGTAAATTACAGAAAATGAATTTCCATAACTGTAGGCTTGATTATCGACGTCCTGAGAATATTCATTTGCTAAAAACAACGCTTTATTTTTTTGATTCAAGTAAGAACCACGAACGTTGTAACTTACTGCATTGGTCAACTTCCCTTTCAAACCAACATAAATATCATACTGACTGTCCGTGGGTCTCATCAAATGCGTAGGCAATTGTGTAGGCGATAAAAAGGGGTTGATGTTAGTGAAATCTCTGTACGTATTTTGCTGTAATCCTCCTTCGGCTCCTGCATAAGCAATCATCAAATCGCCCACCACTTTATAGGATGCCGTAACTTTAGGATAAATAAATAATTTGCCTTTTGTTCCCTCATCTACTCCATTATAGGTGTTTTTTAATTCCGATAAATAGGTTACTTCAGCTCCAACATTAACTGACAAATCGTCTTTAACAAGTTGAAAATTCGGATTCGCACTCAATATTACATTTGAATTTTCTGATGCAAATGTACTTGCTGGTACTAGTGGAGAGGCAGAATAGGGTTGGTCAAATTTAGCATTCAAATAATCCACGGTGAAATTTAATTTGAAAAAATAATCAGCAACCCCAAGATTTATAGACGGTTTAAATATTACGTGATTTTCTTCAGAACCCGTTGCATCCCAAAACCGGTTGTACTTAACAGACGCTTTTTCGAAAAAACTATCTGTGGTTCCAATTTCTCCACCAATGTAAAAATTATGATACGTTTGTTGCGGGTCAATGGAATTGATTAAGTCCTTTTGGTCGGTTTCAGATAAGTTATCACCGAAATATTTGGGCAAACCATACCAATTATAAACTTGGTTTTGATAACCCAAGTCCAAGTTCCAGTTGTACGTGTCTTTTTTACTTCCGTAAGTCAAATCCAATCCTGTATCGTAGAATTTATCATCTAGTTTCACTCCTTTTATATTCCCTTGAGAGGACTGGTGACGCAACATTCCAGCCACAAAATCAGTGTCGTTAACGTCTTGAGTAATGTACAATTCGGCATTAATCGAAGCATAGCTACCAAAACCTAGAGTTGCATAATTGTTGTACAACTTTTCTTGAGCCGTTTTGTCAACAGAAGCAGCTCTACCTTTAGCTGGAGCAAAAGTCGACGCTACCGGAAATGAAAAAATATTATAATTGATTACTTCTTTTTTAGCCGTTTCTTCATCGTCTAAAGTGGGTGTTTCCTTAATTTTAAAAGCATCTGAAACCGTTGGCGTGTAGGACTTCACTACATTCACCACTTCCGTCCCTATATTTTCGTCCTTTTTTTGTGCAAAAGTGGTTTGCAAACCTGCAAGAAGAAGTACGATTGAAATTTTATAATTGATTTTGTGAATCATCTTTTTTAATTTGAAAATTTTAATAAAGTGCGATTAGTTTTGAATAGACGAATTGGTTTTCGCTTCTTCTGCTTTCAATACAGCTAGGTTCTCACGAGCTTCAGCAATAACATCTGGAAATTCCGAGAAGTTTTTTACAACTGCTTCTAAAATCACATTGGCTTGGTAACTGTCTTCTAAAGCGTAGAAATTCTTCGCCATTAATACCAATCCTTTGGCTCCAAAATATTTATAGCCTGAATAATCTTTGGCTAACTTCTGTACTATTTTATTCGACTCCTCATATTTAGCATCTTTATTTTTAAAATAGGCGTCGTAATAAAGTGCTTCCGCGGCAACTTCCCCTTTGGCAATCGTCAGTAATTTGGCGTAAGCCGAACGCATTTTCGATTCATCTTTTGTTTTTACAGCTGAACGAGCTACAATAATTTGAGCATCACTTCGTACTTTATCATCCGTTTTGGGGTTTGCCAAAACTTTATCTGCCGAAGCTACTGCATTTACATAATCTTCTTTGTCGTAATAAGCTTTCATCAAATTCGCTTGAGCAAATGTTACGTTTTGCGGAAAATCAGCCTCTGCTTCCAATCGTTTCAAAACAGGAATCGCTTTTTCATAATTCTTAGCTTTCAAATAAATCGATGAAAGTCTTGCCAAAGCCTGTTCTGTATATTCGTTACGTTGTTTTGCAATTACAAATTCATAATTTGGAATCGCGTTATTTTCTAAATTATCAGCAAAATATAATTGACCCAAATAGAAATTCGCTTTTAAGGAGTGAATTCCGTTAGGAAATTTAGCTACATAGGTGGTAAAACCGGATATCGCTAGTTTTGTATTATTTTGCAAATATTGTTTTTCCGCAGCTTCGTACGTATCGTTATCCAATTCTGAATCGGAGATTTGAATGTAATCTAACGTTTTTACCCAAGTCGCATATTCGTCGACTTTACCGCTATCCACATAAATCAAACGTGCAGTTGAAACCGCTTGCAAAGCTTCTTGAGTATTTGGAAATTCAGCAGCTACTTTTTTAAATTTCACTAATGCTTGTTGGGCTTGGTCGCCATTGTAATAAATCAAACCTTGACGCAAAATTGATTTTCCGGTATAAGAACCGTTTTTATATTCAGCAATTAATTTATCAAATGTTTTAATGGCATCAGCCGTTTTATTTTCCGCTGTATACGTGTTTGCCAATTCAAACATCGCATCATCACGGTATTTTGATTTGGTAAATTTGGTAATGAAATTGTTTAAATCCTCAATTTTCTTTTCGTTTCGTTGTACAAAACCGTAGCTAATTGCTTTCTGGAAAGCTGCATAATCAGCATCGATACCATTCAAATCAATCGCTTTATTGTAGGATTCCATCGCTGGCCAATATTTACCAGTTACAAAATTACTATCTCCCAAACGCAAAAGAGCATCGTTCATTCGCACTTTATCTGCTTTATTGTTTTTCACGTAAGCGTCAAAACTATTGACAGCTTGGTCGTAATTTTTTAATTTAAAATACGTGTAACCAATGTTGTAGTCAATATTTTTAAATTCCGGCGTGTTTTTCGCTTCCGCAGCACCTTCAAATTGTTTGAAACTTATTAATGCCTCGTTGAAATTATCCAACACATATTCCGTTTCTGCTTTCCAAAATGTTGCACGAGCTAAAAATTTAGCATCACGTGGTTCCGCAATTGATTTCTTGAACATTGCCAAAGCTTCCGTGTAATTTCCGTCGGTATACAATTCAATTCCACGGTAAAAAGTCACTTTCTGGTAGGCTTGCTTATTCGCAAAACTTTTATTCTTCTCCAATAAAACCAAGGCTTCTTTGTAGTTTTTAGAAGTAATATAGGAATTGATTAATAAGGTTTCAATCTCCGGATTGTTCGCATTCGTAGGATATTTTTGTATAAACGAACTCAAAACGCTTGGCACACTTTGATACGAGTTACCAATTTCATAACTCAATTTTGCATAATTCAAATAAGCGTCTTCTTGAATTTTCAAATCAAATTCCATTTCAGAAGCACTTTTAAATGCATTCAACGCTTGTTGCTTTTTATCTGATTTCAAATAACTTTCACCTAAATGATAATACGCATTTTGAGCAACCGCATCTTTCCCGTCAATGATTCTGTTGAATTGTGCAATGGCATTCTCGTAGTCTTTTTGTTGGTAATACGCATAACCCAACATATAGTAGTCAGTATTGTTCCACTTTCCTTTTTTACCGCGATAGTCTTTCAAATAAGGAATGGCTTGGTCGTATTGTTTTAAATTGAAATAACTTTCACCAATAATTTTGCTCAATTCTGATTTTTCAACAGCATTTGATTTTGCCATTGCTTTTTTACCCAAATCAATTGATTCTTGAAATTTTCCTGACTTAAAGTTCATATCGGCTTGAAAATAGGACATTTTATCGTCGTATTTTTCCTCACCCGCCACTTGGTCAAATTGCTTATTTGCCTCTACATAATCATCAGCTTCATAAGCCATAAATCCCAAATAATATTTGGCTTGTTTTCCGTATTCTGGAGAATTTGAAACTTTATTAAAATAGGAAACGGCCTGCTTTTTATCTTTACTTGTATAAAAAACATATCCTTTTTGAAAGTTAAATTTATCGCGTTCATCAGCGGTTAAAGTACTCTCGTCAACCCTATCAAACCACTCCATCGCTTGTGAATATTGACCTTGCTCAAAATAAAACTGAGCTACTTCAGTATAAGCCTGATTTGTTTTTGAACTTGTTGGATAATTCTTAATGAATTTTTCCATCAGCTGGTCTGCACCATTTTGGTTCAACCGAATCGCACAAATAGCAATATAATAAGCACAATCGGCTTGCACATCCATATTGTTATTTTGCTGCTGAACATCAGTAAATAAAAGTTGAGCAGATAAGTACTGTTTGTCTTTATAAAGTTCGACAGCACGAGTAAAATCCTTAAAATCGTTTGTGTAAATTTCTGATTGTTGAGCAGAAACGGTGGTGGTAATTCCCGCACTTAACAACGGAAACAATAGCCAAGAATATTTATGCATTGAGTTTGTTTTTTTAAAGGTCAAATATATCAAATTTCACTCTGTATAACGAACTAAATTTAAGTTTTAGTATTTTGTTTTTAACACGATTTTGCTAAAATAACAAAACTTTAAGAAAAATAGATTTTATAAACGTTGAATCCATATTTTATTTTGAATACGACTTGAAACTTACTACTTTTACCAATCTAAAAATAATTTTATCATGTCGCAAAATGTGCTTTTTTTAAGAAATGTTGATATCTACCAAGAAAAAAATATGGTGCTTTCGAATGTGAATTTGGAAGTCAATCACGGTGAATTTATTTACATCATTGGTAAAACAGGTTCTGGAAAAAGTAGTTTGATGAAAACGCTTTATGCTGATTTACCTTTAAAACAAGGTCAAGCAAGTATCGTAGATTTCGATTTGGCGACACTAAAAGAAAGTAACATTCCGTATTTACGACGAAAAATTGGAATTGTATTTCAAGATTTCAAACTTCTTCCCGACCGAAGTATTAATGATAACATGCTTTTCGTTTTGAAAGCAACGGGCTGGAAAGACAAAGTGGAAATGCAACAAAAAATTGATGAAGTTTTAGAGAAAGTAGACATGAAAGCTTCTTCTTTCAAAATGCCACACCAACTTTCTGGTGGAGAACAACAGCGTGTTGCTATTGCAAGAGCTTTATTGAACGACCCCGAATTAATTTTAGCCGACGAACCAACTGGAAATCTTGACCCGCAAACGAGCGTGGAAGTTATGGCTGTATTGCGGAAAATAAATGAAAATGGTAAAACCGTAATTATGGCAACTCACGATTATGCTTTAATCATGAAATTTCCTGGTAAAACCTTGAAATGCGAAGGAGGAACTATTTTTGAAGTCGTTCAACGAGCAGTTTAATAATGCTTTCCCTCTTAATTCCCACTTACAATTATAATGTACTTCCGCTTGTTTTGGAATTGCAAAATCAATGTGAGAAATGTGGAATTGAGTACGAAATTATTGTTTTAGATGATGCTGGAAAATTATTTCACGATGAAAATGGAAGGATTAATAACCTCAAAAACGCGACATTTAAAAGTAATAAGCATAACATTGGGCGAAGTAAAATGCGAAATATTTTGGCGCAAAAAGCGAAGTACAATTGGTTGCTTTTCTTGGATGCAGATACAATTCCACTGCATTCTAATTTTATTGCCAACTATATTGACTACATTCCAAAAAAGGATAAAATTATTTATGGCGGAATAACATATAGTGTTGAAGTTCCTGAAAAAAACGCTACTTTACGGTGGTTTTATGGAAATAGAAGAGAAGCAATACCATCAGAAAAACGAAATTTAAAACCTTATATCTCTTTTCTTACTTTGAACTTTATGATTCCTAGGAGTTATTTTGAAATCGTATCTTTTAACGAAAATATTCCAAACCTTCGGCACGAAGACACGCTTTTTTCATATGAAATATCCAAGAAAAACCTCCCAATATTACACATTGATAACCCCGTAATTCATTTAGGATTAGACACGAATCAAGAATTTTTAAACAAAACGAGATTATCCGTCGTGGCATTAAAAAATTTGGTAGACGAAGGGTTGATTGAAGCTAAATATGTTCGATTAGCTAACCTTGTAAAGACAATTCATAAATTAAAATTAACTCCCTTTTTTGCCTCATTCTTCAATTATTTTGACGCTAAAATAGAAAAACAACTGCTTTCCAAAAACCCTACCATGTTTTTGTTTGATATGTATCGACTAACCTATTATTGCACGCAATTTCAACAAAAAAATAGTATGAAATGAGAGTGCTAATTGTGAACAACTACCAAAACAATTCGATAGGTGGAGTGGAACATTATCTCCAGACGCTGGTTTCTTATGCGGAAGAAAATCATCCAGAAATCACTTTTAAATGGTTTGGTGTTAAAGATAAACGCACCAAAATGTACCAAAAGTTTTACAACGCTGCAACAACGAAAGCGATTATTGCAGAAATCGATACTTTTAAACCGGATTTGATAAATTCTTTCAGTATTGGAGCAACTGTTACACCTCACTTTATGTGGTTTGCCAAGTCAAAGTCCATTCCGATAATTCAATCATTTCGAGATTATTACTACATCTGTCCTAAAACTTATATGCTGGATATGGATGGAAAGCTACTTCATGAACATACAGGTTTTCTAGATTGTGTATTAAATCATTACCCTAAAAAAAATATTTTTTACGATAGCATACTTTATCTAAGACAAAGCTATCACAAAGCAATTATCAAGAAAAACATTGATTATTTTCTCACGCCTTCTCAGAACCTGACACAACTTATTGCTTCAGAATTTGGAATAAAAGGAGAAACACTCCCAAATCCTGTATTGATTTCAAATCCTTTTGTAGGTGAACAAAAATCAGACTATCTTCTATTTGTAGGTCGGTTAGATGCCGAAAAAGGAGTTTTTACTTTGCTGAAATCGTTTCAAAAAATTGTAGAAAAATATCCTGACGAACAATTAAAAATAGCAGGTTCAGGACGTGTACAAGCAGAATTAGAAAAATTTACTACTGAAAACAACATCCAAAATGTCGATTTTTTAGGTGCAAAAAACAAAGAAGAATTGATGCGTTTATACGCTTCTGCGAAATTTATTATTGTTCCAAGTGAAATTTTAGAATCGTATGGGAATGTTATTTTAGAAAGTTTCGCTTTCCATAAAACCGTTATTATAAGTAATCTTCTTGGTATCCAAAAAGAAGTAGAAGAAAGCCAAAGTGGGTTAATTTTTCCATACGGCGATGTTGAACAGCTTACAGAAGCCATCGAAAAACTACTTACTAATGAAATTCTCAGAAAAGAATTAGAACAGAATGCTTCTAATTTTGTACAGAATTTATCATTTGAAAATCACTTCAAAGAATTACAAATGATTTACAACAAGGTTTTAAAAAAATAGTTTTTAAGATTTCTGTAAAGCTAAGAATTCATCAAATTCTCGAACATAATCGGCTTCATCAAAAACGGCTGAGGCAATTACTAGGCAAACACTTCCTGAAGAAAAATTGTTGAGTTCCCGCCAAATGCCTTCATGAATCAACAAGCCTTCAAATGGTTTATTGAGTGTTACCGTGCGTTGTTCCGTTCCATTATTCAAAATAACGTCAAAACTTCCGCTTAGTGCAATCAAAAATTCTTTTTGTTCGATATGCGAATGTCCACCTCGTTCCGCACCACTTGGCACATCATATAAATAATAAACTCTTTTGAATTCAAAGGGCAAAATTTCAGATTCAAGTACAGACAAATTTCCGCGGTTGTCTTCAATTTTAGGTATCGAAATAAGTTCTATATTCATTTTTAAATTATGTTGTTATTAAATAATTTCAGCCACTTCTCCCCGACTGTTTTCGCAGAAAAAGCATTTACTGAATTCTTTGCATTTTCTTTGCAAAACTTATAAAATGCTGCATCTGCAATCATTCGATTCATTGCCTTTTCTAAGGCGTCGAAATTTTGACTTTCAACTAATAAACCGTTAAACCCGTGCTGTACTAATTCTCGTGGACCCGTTTCGCAATCAAAAGAAATCACTGGTGTTGATTGATTTAACGCTTCTAAAATCACCATCGAAAAACCTTCATGTTTACTGGATAAAACTAAGAATTCGGCATTTTTCATATACGAATACACTTCTTTTTTAAACCCTAATAAATGCACGAAATCACATAGTTCTAATTCTTCAATTCTTTTTTGTAAATGTAATTTCTCTTCACCGTCTCCTAAGATTACTAAATGAATTTCGCTATTAGGTAAATTTGATTTGGAGTACGTTTCAATCAATTTACCCATTTGTTTCGAAGCTATCAATCTTCCTACAGCAATACAATATTTATAAGGAAGTTGAATTTCTTTGTAATCCAAGTCTGAATTATTTTTTGCAATAGCATTCGGAATTACAATTCCTTTTTCAAATCCATACACTTTTTTAACCTTCTCATTTAAAGCATTAGAAACAGCGATTATTTTATATCCATTTTGTAGAATTTCTTTGGCAACCCACTTGTTATCGGTCAAATACGAATCCATTTTACTACTGTGTATCGTATAGATTATTTTGAAACCGGAATAGATATAATGAAGAAAAATCAGTTCCATCCAAGGATTGATGCGGTGTCGAAAATCAATGATGTAATCAAATTGATTTGTTTTTAACTGTTTTTTGAGTTCAAAATATTTTTGAAATTTAGATAAATGACCCAAATTAATTAAGGTTCCTGAATAGGAATATTCGATGTCATCGTCTAGTACAATCACTGAAACTTCACAACCCGCATCGTGCAATAGTTCGGAAACGGTACTAAATACGCGTTCCAATCCGCCTTTTGCCAATTTATATCCTACGAGTGCTATTTTAGTTTTCTTAGCTTGATTTACCACGACGGTGTTGTTGATTTCGAAACAAATATAAAACTCTTATCTTAAGTTTAGGCAAATCAACTTAATAGTTACTGATATTTATTGGGGTACACTTTATATTTTTTTTTGGCAATTTTAAATTTAAAACGACCAATTTTCGGAAATTTCAAATGCATTTTAATTCAAATTCCTTCTGAAATAATGGTTTAATGGTTTTTCAATGAATAAAAAGAGTATTACCGCAATTACATTTAGTGACAAAAAGAGAAATATATAGTTAGACGAAATTGTAGTTAGTCCGTTCCTGATAAACCCAATGTGAATGAGGTAGAACACGTACGAACTTTTCCCTAGCAGGACAAAAAGGTCACTTCTGAGTACATTTGAGAGTATTGTTTTCTCTTTAATCAACCCGAAATATAGCGGAAGAATTCCGAAAAGTGGAAGAACAACTGTGTTGACAGTATTTTTTAAAACCATTGAAGTGGTCGTTTCTGGTTGCATTTCTAGAATTGACAAAAGATATAAGGAAATGACAATTCCAATTATTCCCACGAGTGTGAAAAATTTAAAATTGGAAGTAAAGTTGTACTTTAAAACTAATGCCAATCCAATTCCTACGAAAAACTCAAAAGCCCGACCGAAAAACGTATATCCAGCCATGAAATTAATATTTGCCATCAATCCATGTAAATCATGGGATTCAAATATCTGAACTAAGAGAACACCAAGTAAGATAAAACCAATGGGAAGAATTAGTAAAAATGATTTGCTTTTTTTAAGAAGTACGAAGAACAAAGGAGCCAAAAAATAAAACATTTCTTCTACCGTTAACGTCCATCCTTGGGCGATTCCGCTAAATTTCAAATCGTCAAAGAAACCTCTTAAAAAAGATATATTTAGAAAATAGAGTCCGAAGCCTCCGTAACTTTTTGCAGATAAATAACCTATAATGAACGTCAAAGTGGTAAGAATAAAATACATGGGATAAATTCGAGCAAACCGCTTTTGCAAATAAGATTTGAAACTAAAATCAACAGTATCATAATACCTATTGGCAATTAAAAAGCCACTTAACACAAAAAACAGTGTAACACCCACGTGAAAACTATCGAAAAAATAATGCACATTTGCCCCAAAATCATTTTCCTGAAAAGGATTAAAATGATGGATATAAACCATATAAGCGGCAAGAATTCGAATTCCTGTTAGTGCTGGAAAATGGGCCGTTTTCATCAATTTACTTTGTTCATATTCATTTGGTTTCTTTTCAAAAACAATTTGGTTTAACTAATGAAATCCTTTAAAAGCTACATTAATAAAACACTTTCACAACAATAAAACCGTCAATTGCTATTTTACTGTTTTTGCCTTGCTTTGCCACGACTGAATTGTTATTTTCGTAACAAATATAAAACTCTTATCTCAACTTTATGCACAACAGTCCGCTCGTTACCGTTATTTGTTTGTGTTACAATCATGCCGAATTTGTGGTTGAGGCTTTAGAATCTGTACTAAATCAAACGCATAGCCGTGTCGAACTAATTATTGGCGACGATTATAGCACCGATAATTCTGTTGAAGTCATTGAAAATTGGCTGAAGGATCATCCTGAAATACCTTTTATTGCCAACAAAGAAAATTTAGGAAATACGAAAACCTTCAATCAATGTTTTAAATTGGCGAAAGGAGATTACATTATCGACTTGGCTGCCGATGATTTATTAAAACCCGATTGCATCGAAAATCAGCTGAAAGGCTATGCAGAAACGACCTATGAAAAGGTAGGTTTGATTTACGGTAATGCCGAATTAATCACCGAAAAAGGCGCTTTCATCAACGATTATTTCCCCACAGATGCAAACAGGAAACGCATAAAATCACAACCTACAGGCGATATTTACATTGGTTTGCTCAACGGAAATAACAACTTATGCTCGATAAGTGCACTCATAAAAAGGGAAGTTTTTGAGAAGTTGAATGGCTTTGACGAGAGCTTGGCTTATGAAGATTACGACTTTTGGATACGTGCTGCAAGAATCTATAACTTTGATTATGTAGATGAAATCCTCGTTCAAAAAAGAGTGCTAGACAACTCGATGTACACCTTACTTATTCAAAAGAACAGCAAAAAAGCCCGTCAATTTAATTATTCTACCTACATTATTTTGCAAAAAGCATTTGCCTTAAACCGCCACCAAGCCGAGTTTAAAGCGATGCTCAAACGTATTCATTTTGAAATGACGGTGGCTTATAAAACGAGGGATTTTAAATTAGTATTGAAGTATATTCTGTTTGAATTGAAAGTAAGAACAAGGATGTAAATAAAACCTTATTGTCATATCTGCAAAAACGAGCTTGTTCTGTAGATAAATTTCTACAAATATTCCTTAATAAAAATCATATCCTTTGTTTTTTGAATTTGTTTTTTCAATACTTTTACTATTATTAATCAATAAACCAAAAGTATATGAGTAGTCAAAATCAAATTAATGTAGAAATTCCTAAAGATGTTATCGATGAATCTGTTGCAGATTTACAAAAAGTTAGAACAAGATTGGCGCCTTACTTGCAAGGCCTTACCGTAAAACAACGAAAATCGATTTTTAAAATGGGTGATAAAACGGTTCCAACCGTGCAAAAAATTGATTCCTATGTTACTACTAACCCTGAATTTGTCCCCCCTTATATGAATGTGGAGGAATTTAGAAAAGATGTAGCCGTTGTAAATCAACTGGAAGAGGTATTTAATTTATCAGGACAAATTTACATGGATGTTAGTGATACGAGAATGTTAGCCGTTCATGAAGGTTTAATTAACGGAATGTTTTATTACGGAATGGTAAGAGAAGCATTCTCTAGAGGCGTTGCTTCTGCCAGAGCCATCTATGAAGACTTGCAAGCGCGGTTTTCTAGAGGGCCTTATAAACCACGAGCTAATAAAGAATAAACTATTTGTAAAAAAGCCTCTAATTAGAGGTTTTTTTTTGGACAAAAATTTTCAAACCCTTTAAAAATTCTTCTGAATATTTCGCTTGAAACTGAAATATTTGGGTTTCAGGCGAAATAGTTCACTCAAAACTGAAATATTCAGGTTCAAAGGTTCAAATTTCAAGTTGGAACTCGAAATTTCGAGTATGAAAGTGAAAATTCAGGTTATTAACATGAATATTCGAGTCCCGAGCCTGAAATTTGAGGTTAATAAGGTCCAATTTCGAGTTATGAGGTTAAATTTTCGAGGAGGGAGGCGAAAATTCGAGTTATGAAGGTGAAAATTGAAATTTTTATTAATAGAAAGCAATTTTGATAGTTTGTTAAAAAAATATTTATATTTATAAAAAAAATAATGCGCTATTGAGTAGCGTATTTACATCTATATTTGGGTGTGTTGGCGCTACTTTGTAGCGTGTATAAATAAGTTATATGCCATTTAAATGAAAATTGGCGAAAGAAGAACTTATATAATTTATACTTTCATAAAAAAAATTAAAAAATGAACACATTTTATGCAATTTCAGAAGAAGGACAAGAAGCAAATGAATTTGAAATTCCGTATTTTGGTAATGTAATGAGTCAAAATCAAATAAATGCTAGTGGTGGTTCGATTCAGATTAATAAAGTATTTAAAACGGCTACTGACCGAGAGTACGATATGAAGTTTCGAAAGGTAATGTATTCTCTAAAACCAATTTATAAAGTTCCTCTATTTTTGGATTATCACTTGGAAAGATATTTAGGAAATCCAACTGAATTTCTTTCTCAAATAAATTACACTATTTTACCCTTAGTTGAACGTGGTAATCGTAACTCTTATGCAAAAATAATTCAAGATTGGCTCGATGTTAAGAATCCTAAATCTGAGTCAAAAAGTTATACAATTTCAACAGGTGACATAAATGCACCATTCCAAATTCAGCAAGATTCAAATTACTCAAGTCAAGTACAGAAAATAAAACAAGCGAAAGAAAGTGTAAATGAATTGTTCTCATTAATTAGGAAAGATATTGAGAAATTAGACAAGGATATTCGTGAAGATTTTGAGTTAGAAATGAATTATGCAGTTAAGCAACTTTCAAAAGAAAAAGACATTCAACCTCAATTGTTAAGTATAGGAGAACTTATAAAAAATGTGGGATTACCAATATTCACGGGACTAACTTCGTCTGGAATATTTGAAATGATAAAACCGTTTATCGTAAAATAGAAACGGCATATAACAGCCATTTTGATATAGCTGGAATTTAGTGGAATTACCGTTTCGCATCAAGTTTTCGTTAAGCCGAAAATGGAGCGGTTACGAACTTCCAGCCATCTCAAAGTGGCAAAACGTTATCAAAGATTTAAAAAAACAGAAGGAGAAATCAATATCTAAAATAGAATGAAGAAAATATTATTTTTAATTGTCTTAAGCCAATTGAGTTGCAAATCACAAACAGATTGTCCAGAAGGAATAAATTTACTACCAATGTATGGAGAAGTAAAAAAATGTGAACAACAAATTGAATGGGATAACGAATTTATTATAGAATCTGAAAAGCAATTCAAAGACAGAAAAAAAGCATCTGAATACTATGTGTCAAAAGGCTGGGAATATTTCTATAAAGATGATAATGATACATCTATGAAACGATTTAATCAGGCTTGGCTTTTAGACAAAACAAATCCACAAGTCTATTGGGGTTTTGGAAACCTTTTAGGTAAAAAAAATGAATTCGAAAAATCGGTCAAATACTTGCAGAAATCAATCGAATTAGAGCCAAACAACGCTAAAGTTTACGAATGTATGTCAACGAGTTACGGACAAATATTTTTCAAAACAAAAGATATTAAATACTTAAACCTAACCATTGAGAGCTTAAAAAAAGAGATAAAAATTGAACCCAAAAATGGAAGAGCATTTGGTCAATTAGCAAGTTCGTATGCTTATTTAATGCAAAAAGATAGTTTAGTAAAATACATAAAAAAAACTGATGAAATAGATTCTAAATTTGTTAATCCTGAAGTAAGAGAAATCGCGAAAAAGAAATAAACGTATGCCAACAGCTGTTTTGATATAGCTGGAATTTAGTGGAATTGCCGTTTCGCATCAAGTTTTCGTTAAACCGAAAATGGAGCAGTTACGAACTTCCAGCCATCTCAAAGTGGCATAACGTAATGCACAAGTTTATGAGAACACTTATAATAGCCATTTTGTTTTTAAGTTTGAACTCTTGCCAAAAGCATGACGGTTCGAAAAAAGACAGCGTAAAAAAATTACAAAAGCCACTTGATAAGTTTGAAAAAACTGAACTTCAAGTTTTGGAAGAAAATAATGTCGGAAAAGAATTTATATATGATTTCACTCATAATACTGACTGTAATAAATCTAAAATCAAATATCTCGGTATAGCCAACGTTTCAAACATAGAATATAAAATAATGACCAGTTTTTTGGTAATTGGAGAAAGTTGCAGAGGTTCGAGTTCAATTATAATATATGATTTAGAAAACAACTATTTCGGAGAATATCCAGTTGGACTGCCTGCAGATTTGCCTGATGAATTAAAAGAAGATAAGTTACTCTTTTCGCAAAAAGATACTCAATGTTCCCGAAGAAAAAATTTTACAATTAGTCTCGAAAAAGAATTACCTAAAGAAATATTCATTCCGTGTACAGAAAGTGGCGGTGATTTATATTCGTTGGTAACTGAAAAATAAACCTGTGCACAACAGCTAGGATTTCGTCGCGGCTGTAAGTCGAACAATGAATCCTGTGTCGAACTGCCTGTCCCGATTTTTATCGGGAGAACCGATTACATGTCGTCCACTCTTATCGAGTTATCGTAAAGCGTTTTGAAGAATAGGAAGAGGATTCAACTGCAAGCTGTGCGAAATTTCCCAACGTCTTATAAACACAAAAAAAAACACCGAACAATGTCCGGTGTCTATTATAAATCTATTTTTACTTAAGCAGGAATTTCTTTCAATAAGTCTGAATCAATACATCCGTTGGAATATTCAACTGTTCATGAAGTTGCCGAATCATTTCCAGAGAAAGTTTTCTTTTGCGATTTAAAATCTCACTTGCACGACTTTTCAATCCTACAATATTGGCTAAATCCTTTTGATTATAACCCAATTGCTCCATTCTGAATTTTATTGCTTCAATAGGGTCAGGCAAACCAATAGGGAAATTTTCATTTTCATATTGGTCAATTAGAATGCCTAATACTTCCAATTCATCCCCTTCAGGCGAATTTAGTTTTGCGTCAAAAATCACTTCAAGTCGTTCAAGAGCTTGGTTATAATCGTTTTCTGTTTTTATAGGTTTAATATTCATAGCACTTAAATTTGATTAATTTAAATAAGGTATCGAAAACCTCCAATGTAGCGTAAATATAAAAAAAAACACCGAACAAAGTCCGGTGTCTATTTTCTATACTCTATATTCTTTATTCTCAAATTAAAAAACCTCGCTAGCTTCTTTAAGTTTCTCCATATTATTCACCAACTGCAATTCGTCAATCAATTTCTGGATTTTACCATTCATCACACCATCCATATCAAAAACATCCATACCAACTCTATGGTCCGTAACACGTCCTTGCGAATAATTATAAGTACGAATCTTTGCAGAACGGTCGCCCGAGCTTACTTGCGAAGTACGTTTAACCGCATCTTCCGCTTGTTTTTTGGCCAATTCTTGTTCGTATAAACGAGAACGTAAAACACCAAAAGCTTTGTCCTTATTCTTATGTTGCGATTTCTGGTCCTGACATTGAGCCACTAATCCCGTAGGAATATGCGTCAATCGAACCGCCGATTTCGTAGTATTTACCGATTGTCCACCAGGTCCTGACGAACAAAAGAAATCTACCCGAACATCATTCATATCAATTTGCACATCAAACTCTTCCGCTTCTGGCAAAACCATCACCGTCGCTGCCGAAGTATGCACCCGACCTTGCGTTTCCGTTTGAGGAACACGTTGAACACGGTGAACACCGGCTTCAAACTTCAAAGTTCCGTAAACATCCTCACCTGATACTTCAAAAATCACCTCTTTAAAACCACCAGAAGTTCCCTCATTCATATCCACAACCGAAGTTCTCCAACCTTTAGCTTCGCAATATTTGGTATACATTCTAAATAAATCTCCTGCAAAAATACTCGCTTCATCCCCACCGGTTCCGGCACGAATTTCCACCATTACATTCTTCGCATCTTCGGCATCTTTAGGAATCAACATGAACTTGATTTCCTCTTCTAACTCAGGAATACGGTCCTTTGCTTCATCAAGTTGCATTTTCGCCATTTCCGTCATATCGGCATCACTTCCGTCGGCAATAATTTCGTTTGCCTCGTCAATATTTGCCATCAAAAGGACATACTCGTCACGCTTTTCAGCCAACGCTTTCAAATCCTTATATTCCTTATTTAATTGTACATAACGCTTTTGGTCCGAAATAACTTCCGGCTGAATAATCAAATCCGAAATCTCGTCAAAACGTTGCTTTACTATCTGAAGTCTATCTAACATAGTTCAATCCCTTTATTTTGGTGGGCAAATTTACAAAAAATAATTTTAGTTTCTACCCAGATGTTAAAGTCTACTTTAATATCAATTTTCAGGAGCTATTTCCAGCTATCCGTTACAATCTTTCGTTTTTTAAAGAAAAAAACGAAAGGATTTCCACTTCTATCTGGGCTAGGGTTTCAGGGATTTTCATCAACTTTCAGGGTTTATTGATTATCAGGTTTCTTAACTCCGACAAAGCTTCAAACGCTATCGGAGTCGTTGGAGACACCAATGGTGACTTTGCCTGAAGATTGTTGTTTTAGCTCTGCCAGAAATTATGCTGGTTTAGCTCATGAGATTCAGGTAGTTTTATTAGATTTATTTTAAAGTAGTGGACACGGATTTCAAATCTGCGCTAATACGTACTTTCTCATTAAGGGTCGTTTGTCCTACACGTATTTGCGTTAGTTGTAGCCTAAAAACCCATTGGACAGAATCCGAAGGGTTATAAATACTTGTAGCAAAATATAGAATTAAAGGGAATTTGTGTATAAAAGGGATAAAAGTGTATATTTGATTAATAATGCAGGACATTTATCATACAAAGGCAGTTGAATAGGCAGGATTGTGTTGGATATATAAGTAGCTACAGTTAAACCAAAAAATGAACGAATTAACTAAAATTGGAAAAAAAAGAACGATACTAATTTCAATAAGTATTTTATTAGTTTCAATTCACACCATATACTTTTATCATTCTGTAAGGCCGGATGTTGAGTCAAAAAAACTTATTCAACAAATAATGAGATTTTTATTAACAATTGGACTTTTAATAATGGTTTATAATGGAAAGAATTGGGCGAAAATTGTTTCGATAGTTTTATTTTCTTTGGCACTTTTAGGAGCATTAGTTGCTCTAGGAACTTTAGAAACGCCTTTGATAAACAAAGTTCCTTTAATAGTTATGATTTTAATTTATACAATGGCAATTTATCATTTTGGGTTTGCTCACAGTTTTAAAGAGTTTTTTATATATCAAAATTCTAAAACCCAATAGCGCAAATTTGTATTCCATACCCAGTCCAAAAAACTATGAAATGGAAGTTTATGTATTGAATAGTTTTGAAAATTAGAAAATTCAATTTAGTATGAGACTTGAGTTTAATAAAAACGTTACCAGCACAACTACAAATGAAACTTTTAAACAATAAAAAATATGGAATACCAATAGTTATTCTTTTTGTCTTTTTTATGTTTTATAAACCTGGTGTTTGTTTTATGATACTTGGTTCTTTGGTTGCAATAATGAATATGTACTATTGGATTTTAATTTCGGATATTCACAAAAACGGCATTGCTACTGTTGGAAAAATAGTAAGCTACGAATCCGATTCGGATGGACATAAAGCGCCGGTAATCAAATTTATTTGTAAAAATGGAATGCACATTCTGACAAAGCCGTTCTATTACGCCTCAACCGATTTTAGTAAAATACGGAGCTATAAAAACAATATTGATAGTCCGATTGATATCTTTTACAACCCAAAGTATCCCGAAAGATTTATTATCGAAAAAGAAAAACATTTTAATAGTTTCAGTTTAATCTTTACAACATTAGTTGGATTAATATTTCTAACATTTGGAATCTGCAATATTATAGGATTTATTACTTTTGAATTTTAAAGTAACAACCGTCAGTAAAAAAAGCTTCATTATTTCTTACCAAGAAACAATGAAGCTTTTTATCATTTAATACGAAAAGCAAATAGAGTTTAGCTATTGCTTATGCTCCGCCAAATAATTAGCCAATACTTTATCTACTAATTCTTCCTTAGTCAAGTGGTGGAAAATTGTCTTAATCTGGTGTTTTACATCTTCGGGAACCTCGCGGTTGGGTTTGGTTTTAAATACTTTCTTTGCCCAAACTAACGTGTTGTTCCATTGCAAATCTTCGGCGTTGCTTTTCTTAACGGGTTTGAATTGAATACTAAGTTCTTTTTCAAAACCAGCAATTTCTGCTACTTCTTCTTCTTGAATAATAGTCATCGAAAGCCCTTTGGCCCCTGCTCTACCCGTTCTTCCGCTGCGGTGTACGTAAGCTTCGTGCGTGTCGGGCAAATGATAATTTACTACGTAAGCCAATTCTTTGACGTCAATTCCTCGTGCCACTAAATCCGTTGCTACAAGGGTATCAATGTGTCCTTCGCGAAACTGCTCCATGATGCGGTCGCGAATCCCTTGAGACAAACTACCGTGCAAAGCGCCTGATGATATCTTACGAATGGCTAAGTTTTTAGCCAACTTATTAACTGCTGCTTTGGTTTTGCAAAAAATAATTCCTCTCCCGCCTGCTTGTTGGTTCAAGAAATGCAAAAGCACGTCTAGTTTCTCAATTGGGTCAACAACAATATAATGATGGTCAATTCCTTCGTGACCCACCGTTGCCATATCTGATTGAACAGAAATCACGTTCTTCGACATGTAATTGTGTACAATTTCCTTTAACTCTCCGGGCATTGTAGCACTAAACAAAAGTGTTCTTCGATTTTTAGGAAGTGCTTTCAGAATCGGCATCAAGTCTTCTTTCAAAGCTTGAAACATTTCATCGGCTTCGTCTAAAACTATGTTTTTTAATGTGGAAATATCCAGTGCTTTTTTCTCTAGTAAGTCGAGCAATCTCCCGGGAGTTGCCACAACAATATGCGTTGTAGCTTGCAATGAAGCTACTTGTGCTTTAAGTGGGCTACCTCCTGAAAGCAACACGATGGATACTTCGGGCAATTGGGTTGCAAATGCTACAAGGTTGTTATATATCTGTTGGCTCAACTCACGTGTGGGCGACAAAATAAGGGTTTGAATGCTGTTGTTAGTAACGTCTACAGTTTGCAATAAAGGCAATCCGAAGGCGGCTGTCTTTCCCGTTCCTGTTTTGGCAAGAGCCACAACATCTTCTTTTTGATTAAGAATAATCGGGATAACTTTTTCCTGAATATCAGTGGCTACCGTGATTTTTAAATCTTTTAAAGCATGTTGAAGTTGGGAATTGATTCCGAGTTGGGATAAAAGTGCAGACATAATTATTTTTTTACAAAGATAGATACAGTTTTTGTGAAACGCTTTGTAATAAGGTATAAATAGATTATTTATTTAGATGTGATTGTTTTCGAAATGCCTTACTCCCTTTTTTAATAAAATCCAACAAAGAAAGGAACATTAAAGTGCTAAGTTTTATTCCTAAAAAAGACAAAGCCACTTATAAAAGTGGCTTTGTCAAGGAATATATAGAGGGTTGTTAGTTTATTTTTGTACGAGTTCTCTCGTAAGCCAGCCGCTTCTTCCCGCTGTTGCAATAGCATAAGGTGCAATCCAAAAGAGACCAAAAGTATACAAGACGCTGTAAGAGTAAGCCCACAAGGATTCTGCAGCACTGTGTTTTTTTTGCATAAAACAACACTGGAAAACTGGAAACAACTAGTATTCCTAAAAGTGTTGAACTTAAAAATAGTAACGGATGCACTACGATGAAAAACAACATGAATAATAAAAAAGGATACGTCATCACTATGGTTAAGAACTGGTTTAAGAAAAGAAATCTCGCTCCTACTTTAGACCCGCTTCGGAAATTCGTAAATACATATTTAGCCATTACTAAATTTTCACGAACGTTGCTTCTTCCCCATCTGATAAACATTTTGTACAAGCCTCGGTATTTCTCTGGAACGTCAGTCAACACAAGTGCGTTTCTTTGAAAAAGTACTTTCTTTCCTTGTTTCAATATCATGTTGGTCATGGCTCGGTCTTCACCAATATCAGAAGGTTGTCCCATAAACTTTTGGTTAATCCATTCCGGTAAACATTCAAATACAGCAGATGCTTTGTAGGCAGCTAAAGCACCTGGAGTACACAATACCGATCCTACTTGGCTTTCAGCGGAACGAACAAATTCAAAACTCATTACGAAACTTACGTTAAGCATTTTTGGTAATATGGCATTTGTATTGTTCAATACGCGAACGTTTCCAGCAACTGCTCCACAATTTTCGTCTACTACAAATGGGCTTACCATATTTCGTAACGTGTCCGGCTTAATGATTGAATCACTGTCGATCGTAACAAATATTTCACCGGTTGCTAGATTGAATCCTCTGTATAAGGCATGTCTCTTTCCTTTATTTTGTGGTTGCTGGTAAATGAATACTCGGTCACCTAATTCTTTTTTAGCTTTTAACATCCAATCCCAAGTATCATCTTTACTACCATCGTCTATTGCTAGAATTTGTAATTTGTGGTGTGGAAAATCGCTGTTGGCAATACTCAACAATGTCTGCCATACTAATTTTCCTTCATTATAAGCCGGCACGATTACCGTACAAGCTGGCAATAATTCATCACTTACAGATTCAATTGGTTTGTATTGAAAATACAAGTAAACATTGTAAATCAGGAATAAAACTTTAAAAAGCAATAATGCGATAGTAATTCCAAGAAAACCAAGTCCTACTGGGGAATTTATTCTACTTTCGTTAAAACTGTAGAATTCGGGTTGTAAATAATATACTAAAGCCGCACCTCCTAAAAGTAATAACAGTGTGGATGCCAGTACAATTCGGTTAGCCAAAACTTTCTGTGTAGTCTTGGTATTTGATGCTGCATTAATTTGCTTAAAGTTGGCTTCATTTTGCTCTTTAGCAAAGATGGATTGTTGTGTATTTAGTGTTTCTGTTTTCATCTTGAGGGAACTTAAAAATTTCAATTTGTTTTCAAAACAGAATAGGCAATCCTTGTTCCAATTTAATTTACACTTAAAAATCAACAGTATACCGTTTTTATAGTTTAGTAAAAGTGTGTAATAATTACCCAAACAATCACACATACCTCACATTACACACATTTTACTTTTGCAAATTGTAGAAACCAACAGAACTTTATATATCTATGGAAGAATTTATAAGTATTTTCATATATTTGGCGCTTCACAGCATATGGAAAAACTATTTTTACAGTATAAATCGGAATTGTTTCTCGCAATATGTGTGCTCGTTCTGATCTACTTTGTATATCATCTGACGTTACATATTTCGAAAACCATCAAACGGAAGCTCTTTATCAACGCCACCGAGAAGGCAATGCTCAAAGCGAATGATGAACTTGCGGAAATTAAAGCAGAAGTTATCGCAGAGATTTCAACCGTTTACAACCAAGAACTGGCAGAAGACGTTTCCAAGAATAAGATTTGGATTGGGATGCCACGAAACTTACTTTTACTAGCCAAGGGCGTTCCTGACGAAGTGAAGAATAGTTCCTATAAGGACACCGCCATTCAGAAATGTTATTATGGAGTTTATAGAACACTCCTTAATAATACCCGATACAAACTTGAAGTAACACTAGAAAATGATGAAGTTGTAAGCTGGACCGACCTTTAAAATTGGGTTTTCCTTCTAAAAGCTACTTAATTATAGCCCCTTACTATGTTTCAAAAGAATTATTATACTATTTTGGGTGTCCAAAAAGAGGCTACTCCAGAGGAAATAAAACAAGCCTACCGCAAACTCTCGTTGAAATTTCATCCTGACAAGAATGAAGGCGATGTGTTTTTTGAAGAAATGTTTAAAAACATGTGCGAAGCATATGAAATCTTGTCGGATAGTTCAAAACGTGCAGTA
Source organism: Flavobacterium sp. SM2513 (assembly GCF_050908145.1). Lineage (GTDB taxonomy): Bacteria > Bacteroidota > Bacteroidia > Flavobacteriales > Flavobacteriaceae > Flavobacterium. The sequence continues at coordinate 3,750,880 of NZ_CP194228.1, forward strand.
TTTGACTTTACGGTAGAACACATCAGTGAGTTGTTTCAAAATAAAGTTAACATAACAGGCAATCCGACACCGCAAACACCTGAAAGACCCACCCAAGAAGCAAGAGAACGAAAGGAAAGAACCACCGTTAACGACGAAAAGATAAATGCGTTATCTGCAATCTACTTTGAGAAAAGCAAAGTAGCTGTTACAAAGAAAAATGCTTATATAAGAGCTGGAAATTCCACAAAATCAAAACACATCACCCCATCGAAGCTTGTAGGCATGTTTTTCGTAGTGCTGATTTCCTTCTTAGTTTTGAAATTAGAGGTTCACAATTACATCATCCAGAAAACCCAAGGTTTGGAGTTTGTAAAAACCCATTTCAGTCAGAACAGGTAAGTTTTTTTACTTTGAAAAAGCGTGCACGTAATTAAAAACGCGCTAAACTATTTCTTCAACAAATACCTAATCACCGTTTCAGCAGCATACAAACCGAAAAGTCCAGGCATGTAACTGTTCGTCCCGTAAAAGGATTTCTTGTAATTCTTTCCATCTGTTTTCTTCAAACTGTGTTCGTCTTGAATCTCTGTTGAAAAAACAACTTTCACACCTTTATCAATTTTCACTTCCTTTAATCGTTTCCGAATAACACGTGCCAAGAAACAACTTTTGCTGTTACTAATATCAGAAACCTGTACTTTTGAAGCTTCCATTTTTCCACCGGCACCCATGCAACTGATAATTTTGACGTGTTTACGTTTAGCAGCTACAATCAAGTTGAACTTTGGCGTTACGCTATCAATGCAGTCTAAAACATAATCAAATTCATCAGAGACAACTTCAAACGCTCGTTCTGGTGATAGGAATTCTTGTACGCGAGTGAGTTGCAATTCCGGATTGATGTCCATCAAACGGTTTCCTACAATTTCTATTTTGGCTTGACCAACAGTGGAATGTAAAGCAGGTAATTGCCGGTTGATATTGGTAATATCCACGACGTCCCCGTCTACAATGGTCATTTTTCCTACACCTGCTCGTGCAAGAAATTCGGCAGCGAAAGAGCCTACGCCACCTAAACCTACCACTAAAACATTTGATTTTTGCAATTTCAGCAAGCCTTCTTCTTTAAATAAAAGTTCCGCTCGTTCAGTCCATTCTGCCATTTTTAAAAACGGTATTAAAATTTGTAGTTACTATTTGTTGCAAAGTTACAACATCTGTATTTTTATATTTCGCTGCTAAAGCATATACTTGCTCAATTCCTTCTTCAATTGTATCTGTTTCGAGAAAAAAACGCTCATTCGGAATACTTTTAAAGACCGATTCCAATTCAGGATTCTTGATTAAGTATTTTCCAAAAGAAAGGTAAAAACCTTGCTTTAATAATTGTTGTGCCAGTTGTTCGTTTTTTGAAAAGCCATGAATAACCATCGGAACGGAAATATTTAGCTTCTGTTTTAAAGCAATCAATTCTTGAAACGCTGCCACACAATGAATGATTACAGGCATTTGGTATTTTTCTGCCAATAAAAGTTGGGCTTCAAAAACGTTCAATTGGATGTCGATAGATGTTTGGCGGCGTTTGTCTAAGCCACATTCACCCAATGCCAAACAATTGGGTAGTTGTAGTTTTGTCTCTATAATTTTGAGTTCCTCTTCCAGCATTTCTTCGTTGATATACCAAGGATGTATTCCGATGGAAAAGTGGGTAGCAGTTGCATCAAACGAAGTTGGATACTGATTTACAATGTCCAAAACAGCTGCTTTATTGCTGCTTGAATGGGTATGGATGTTGATGAATTTCATTAGTCGTGAAACTTTTTTACACCGGCTTTAATTTCCTTCGTCAGATCGTTTTCTAGGGGAACAAGCGGACAAGAGTACTTGTAGTTGTAAGCACAATACGGATTGTAGGCTTGATTGAAATCAATGATAATGGTTTTACCTTTTGGGATTTTCATGTCTATATACCTTCCTCCAATATAGGTTTCTTTACCTGATGTTAAATCTGAAAATGGCAAAAATAGATAATCTTTAAAGCCTTTACGTTTACTCAATTCTATGTTTTGATACACATTAAGTTCGAATTTTTCTCCATTTAATGAAAACGAAATAACTCCATATTTCACATACAGTGGAGCGCGTTCGGTCGTAGTTTTCATTTCAAACGCCTTTTCATTTTTGGCTCTTACAAAAGTAGCTTCCACAATAAAATTCGAGTCAATTGGAAAGAAGTCAAGTTCTTTAAATTTCAAACGGTCTTCTTCTGTTAGTGGCGATTTATCTGCATCAGCAAACTCTTCGTTCAAATTCTTTTGAAATGATTCAGCGGTTACTTTCTGTTGAGCAAATGAAAATAGCGATAGGAAAAGTAATAAACTGGTGAGTGATTTCTGCATTGAATGTATTTTTTTGTAAAAATAACAAATTTATTTATGGTGAAATCCGTTTAGTGAAGTCAATTTTTAAGAACTTTACGGCATATAATTTCAACCGAATGTTTCAAAACGCAGTTCGCAACTACATCAATAACTTTAAAGGCTTTTCAAGAGAAGTTTGGATTTTAACCCTAATCACGTTCATTAATCGAGCGGGAACTATGGTTTTGCCTTTTTTATCGAAATATTTAAAAGAAGATTTACACTTTTCCTACAGTCAAGTAGGCTGGATAATGGTTTGTTTTGGTTTAGGTTCCATGTTGGGTTCTTGGTTGGGTGGAAAATTATCCGACAAAATTGGATTTTATAAAATAATGGTATTCAGTTTATTTACCAGTGGCTTGCTGTTTTTTGGTTTGCAATACATCACGAGTTTCTATACGTTATGTTTTGCGATATTTATCATCATGGCGGTTGCCGATATGTTTCGTCCAGCAATGTTTGTGTCGCTTGGCACCTATGCACGACCTGAAAACAGAGCTCGCGCCTTTACTTTAGTCCGACTAGCAATTAATCTGGGGTTTGCTGCAGGACCGGCTTTGGGAGGTTTGATAATTATGGGAATGGGGTATCATGGACTTTTTTGGGTCGATGGATTCTCGTGCATTTTTGCCATAAGTATATTTGCACTTTTGGTAAAAGAGAAAAAATCAACGTTAAAAAGTATTGACCCAATGGATAATCTGGCGGTTCAATCGGTTTTTAAAGACCGTATTTTCTGGGTTTTCTTGTTTGTAAGCTTTATTTCGGCATTGTTGTTTTTCCAAATTTTTACCACGTTACCTATTTATCATTCAGAAAAATACGGCATGACTGAATTTCAAACCGGATTATTGATGACGATGAACGGCATACTCATTTTTATTTTTGAAATGCCCATTGTAAGTTTATTTGAAAGTAAAAGAACCAATAAATTGAAACTGATTTTAGTGGGATGCTTGATGATGACGTTTAGTTTTTATGTATTACTCTGGGATACTTTTGCGGGAATTTTAATTATCAGTATGATTTTAATGACTTTTGGAGAAATCTTCATCTTTCCATTCTCCAATTCATTTGCTTTATCACGTGCTCCAAAAGGACACGAAGGACGGTATATGGCTTTGTTTACGATGAGTTTTAGTTTGGCACATATTGGAAGTTCTAAAACGGGAATGGATTTAATTGCACATTTTGGATATAAGACGAATTGGATTGTAATGGGGACCTTGGGCGTTGTAGCAACAATAGCTTGTATTTATCTTTTGAATTTGTATCGGAAAGAGAAAGATGGAGTTGCCGCGATAAGATAGTTCGTAATCTAACTCTTAAATTTAGAACATTTTTCAAGTGTGAACTGTATCTAATTTCAGAATAAATTTGAAGCAGTATTCAGTTCCAGTATTTTTTATTTTACTGCTAAAATAATACTAAAAGTAGGTAAAAATCTACAAGCGTAATTCTATAATATGTTAATAAGTCGCTATTTTTGTATCCCTCTATTAAAGTTTCTTGAATTGTAATTAAATACAGGTATAATTTTGTCGATTACCAATACATCTCGGTCCCAAGTAATTTCGAAATTCATAGCGAGTCCGAAGGCAACTGCTTTTTGGATAGGTATACTTTTACTAATTGTCTCCGGATTTCTAATCAACTTGCGACACGAATATAGTAAACAGCAACATGCACTTGAAATGTCGTCGTTACTGAATGCAGCTCATAAAAATTTAGAACAAATATTAAAAGCTTCTTACAACAGTAACCTTGCTGTAGGAATGACTATTAATGACAAGGGAATTGCAGAAGATTTTGATAAAGTTGCAGCAGATATTATTCGTCTCAATCCTATTATTGACATTATTGAATTACTTCCTAATGGTGTTATAAAATACGTCTATCCTTTAAAAACAAATGAAAGCGTTGTAGATTACAACATTTTAGAAAATCCCGAAATTGCGGCAGAAGCCCAAAAAGCTATCGAACGAAAATCAGTTTATTTTGCAGGTCCATTTGAGCTAAAACAGGGTGGACAAGCAATTGCAGGAAGGTATCCGATCTATATTAAAGATAAATTCTGGGGCTTTTCGGCAGTATTGATTCGTTTTGATAACTTAATGAATGCGGCTGGAATTTACTCCCTTAAAAATCCCAACTACTATTATCAGTTTTCTAAAATTAGTCCGATAACTAATAAAAAGGAATTTTTCTTGAGCCAATCTACGGACTTGGACGGCAAGATTTATCAAGAAATTTTGATTCCTGATGGCGAATGGACTTTATACATAGTCGATAAAGTAAGCGACCCCTATTATTTGTCAGACTTACTTCCCTATTTAATTATTTGCTTCCTTATTGTCTTAATTATACCCTACTTTATTTACAGTATTTTAAAAAGACCACAAGAATTGGCATTAATTAATTCGCTCCAGGAGAAGAAAATGCAAAGCTCTGATGCTAAATTTCAAGTAATATTTAATAAAACTTCCATTGCAATCGCTCAAATTAATTATGAAAATCAGCTACTACTTGAAGTCAATCCGCAATTTTGTAAATTAATTTCGGGAACCGTTGAGAAATTAACGGGGAAATCTTTCCTTGAACTGGTGCATCCTGAAGATGTTGAACTTTTTAGCAAAACTGTAACTATCACAAATTCTATTTTTAATAAAAGTACATCCGTAATTGTGCGACTCAAAAATTACAATGAAGGATACATTTGGACTCAAATCGTTCCTTCAGCAATGCTGGATGAAAATAAAAGCAAAAAAACTTTAATTCTAGCCATTGAAAACATTTCAGAGCGAAAAATTGCCGAGGAGAAGTTAATTCAAAGTGAACTGCAGTATAAAAGTCTCTTTCATGAATCACCAATACCACTTTGGGAAGAAGATGGTTCGCTGGTAAAAGAATCTTTCATACAACTTGGCTTAATGGATAAAAGTCGGGATTATGTTCAAAATTTTTTAGTAAGCAACCAATCTATTCTATTTGAAATCATTTCAAAGATAAAAGTGATTAGTGTCAACCAAGAATGCCTTAATTTATATAACGCTAAGGATAAGAACGAATTGGTCGCTTATTTTATGAGTTCCATGAAATTGTCTCCAACCGATTCAATTATTGAAATGCTTGTTGATATTAGTCAAGGTCATAAAAAAGGAAAAACACAAGGAAAGGTTTTTTTTCCAGATGGAACACAACGGGTTTATGCAATGACTTGGAACATAGTTGCGGGATATGAAGAAAGTTTTGCTCGTTTTATTATTTCGACGGAAGACATTACCAATCAAATTAGTGCTCAGAAATTAATTATAGACTCTGAACAAAAACTGCAATCCTTGATTAATTCAATTGATGGTATTGTTTGGGAATCGGACGGGAAAACAAATAAATTTAGTTTTGTAAGCGCTCAAGCCGAGGCCATTTTGGGTTATACAACTGATGAGTGGTTGAACAACGAAAATTTTTGGGAAGAAAAAATTCATGAAGATGATCGCGAAATGACAGTTGCTTTTAGAAATGAAAATATCAAGAGATTCAACCATTTCAATTCAGAATACCGTGTTATTGCGAAGAACAATTCCGTAGTGTGGCTTCGCAATATTGTGAATGTAGAGCGTCTGGAGAACAATACCATAATTCTGAAAGGAATAATGATTGACATTACGCAAATCAAAGAGAATGAAAAAGACTTGAACAAATCCTTAGAAATGGTGACGGAACAAAATAAGCGTTTGCTGAATTTTTCTTATATCGTTTCGCACAATTTACGTTCACATACAAGTAACATCCAATCACTTGCCATATTAATTAAGGAATCTGAAGATGAGGAGGAAAAACGTAAATTAATTCAACTTATCGACACGGTTTCTAATGATTTAAATGAGACCATCATTAACTTGAACGAGGTAATTAATATAAGAAAGAATGTAAATCTAAATGTTCAAAATTTAAAACTAGTTCAGTTTGTACTAAAAACACTAGATGTTATCAGCGAAGAAATTCGAACTAAAAACATCAAAATTTTAGGTAAAATTCCACCAGATACTTTAATTACTTACAACAGGGCTTACTTACAAAGTATTCTGATTAACATTATTTCCAATTCTGTGAGATACTGTAAACGAAACGATAATGACCGTTTTATCAAATTCAATTATTATGAAGATGCTGAATTTTCAGTACTTGAAATTGAAGATAATGGTATCGGAATCAACATGAATCGATATAAAGACAAAGTTTTTGGACTTTATAAAACATTCAGCAATAACAAGGATGCGAAGGGAATTGGCTTGTTTATTACTAAAAACCAAGTGGAAGCTATGGGAGGTAAAATCGAAATTCAGAGTGAATTAAACAAAGGAACAATAGTGCGAATTTACTTCAAAAACTAGCGTTTATAGTTGGCTTCGTAGGTTTCAATCCATTGCTTCACCGAAATTTTTCTACATAATTCTGCTACTAATTCGTAGGGGATTTGGTCTACTTTCTTAAAGCGAATGCAACTTTTTCCCATATCAAGTTTGGTTTTGCAATGATTGGGATATTCATTCTGAAACCATTGTAAAAGCTTTTCATCCGCATAAATTCCCATGTGGTATAAATTGATAGAATTTTTTTGAGAAGCTAGAGAAATAAAAGGCAAAGGTAACTTTGGGTCACAATGATAGCCTGCGGGATAAATAGAATGAGGCACAGAATAGCACAACATACCATATCCCATATGTTCCTGAAACCCTTCTGGTAGATTTTCTAAAATAATTTCCTGTAATTTACGAACAGGATTTTTTCTGTCTTCCGGTAGCGATTCGATATACTCTTTTGGGTGTAAAACGTTGGACTGCATTGCAAACTTTTTAGTTAAACTCGATGATAATCAGGCAGCCAATTTACAATATTTTTTTTAATAGCATTACCGCTCATTTTTTCTGAAACCGCTTTCTGAACCAAATTAGGCAATTCAGCATCTGAAGCAAATCGTAGTGCGAAAAGTTGGCTGTCATTGAGTAAATTTTCCATCGCTTCAAAACGTGTTCCTGTAATTACAAAATAACGGTAACGCAATTCTTGGCGAACGATTCTATTTTGCAAAACCAAAGCATAATGTTGACGTAACATAAAAGCAAGCCAACCTATTATAAGAATGATTGCACTAATAAAAAGCCATATCTTCTGATTGTTTTCATCAGTTACTGCATAATAGACGGAACTAGTTAATAATAACAATACAATTGGATAAAATACAAAATGGTGAGGTGGGTAAAAGCGAACGTGATTTTTATTATTTTGCATGGCCATAATTTTTTTATTTGAAAGTTAAGCCTTTTAATAAAACTTTGATCATCACCAACTCTTAAACTTCCGATAGATTTTTTAACAAACTTTGGCAGAACATTAATAAATATCCATTTTATGTGCCATTTAAAAATATTAATTTTAAGCATTAATAAATATAAACACACAAAATTTTCAAGCTATGAAAAAGAAAGTCGCCATTTTGGCAACAGACGGATTTGAAGAAAGTGAATTAAAATCACCTAAGGAGTATTTGGAAGAACAGGGATGGACTGCCGACATTGTAAGTTTAAACCCAGGAAAAATAAAAGCCTGGAACGACGGAAATTGGAGCAATGAATACGAAGTTACAACTACAGTAAATGAAGCCAATCCAAATGATTATGATGCTTTAGTATTACCTGGAGGAGTAATCAACCCAGACCTTTTACGTCGTGAAGAAAAAGCGGTAAATTTTGTCAAAGCTTTTTTTCAAGCAAAAAAACCGGTTGCCGCTATTTGCCACGGTCCTCAAATTTTAGTAGATGCTGATGTATTAAAAGGACGAAAAATAACATCCTTTATATCTGTAAAAAATGATTTAAAAAATGCTGGAGCGCTATGGGAAGATTCAGAAGTGGTAGTAGACAATGGTTTAGTTACAAGCAGAAATCCTAATGACTTACCAGCTTTTAACAAAAAAATGGTTGAAGAAATAAAAGAAGGTGTTCACAACCGATAATATTTTGCAACTATAACAATACTTTTTATTACTTTTAAGGCTTTACTACTATAATGAGTAAAGCCTTATTTTTATACTTACAAACTTAAAATATATTCTATGAAAAACAAGACACTTCTATTCATTACACTTTTTTCTATGCAAATAATGTTCTCGCAGCTAAAACAAGTTACGTATTCCGATCTAAATCAAAAATTAAGCGGTTTTGGAATTTTAGCTAAAACACCTTCCGTAAATAAACCCGGAATTCTAATATTACCCGCTTGGAAAGGTATTGATGAGCATTCAAAACAAGTTGCACAACAACTTTCAGATTTGAATTACACCGCATTTATAGCCGATATCTATGGCGAAGGCAATTATCCAACCAATGCTCAAGAAGCTGGTACTAAATCAGGATATTATAAAACTAATTTTTTAGAATACCAAAAACGAATTCAATTGGCTTTAGAACAACTCATTATTCTAGGTGCAAATCCCGATAATATTGTAGTAATTGGCTACTGTTTTGGAGGAACAGGTGTTTTAGAAGCGGCAAGAGCAAACATGAACTTTAAAGGTGTAGTCTCTTTTCACGGAGGTTTGCAACGCGATGTTACACGATTTGTAAATACAATTACGCCGAAAGTTCTAGTGCTTCACGGAGCCGATGACCCCTATGTTTCCAATGAATCCATTACAAATTTTCAAAACGAAATGCGAAATGCAAAAGCAGACTGGCAAATGATTTATTATGCCGATGCGGTTCATGCATTTACAGAAATTACAGCAGGAAACGACAATTCAAAAGGAGCGGCATATAATGAAAAGGCAGATAAACGCTCGTGGGAACACATGAAACTATTTTTAAAAGAGGTTTTAAAATAATTGGTCCTATTCAAATTAAATTTTTGTAGTTTTAAAACTTTAATAACTTCAGATGGGAAAAACTCATATTAGGAACGACAAAACGTGTTTGAATTGTTATCATGTCGTTGAAAAGCGGTTTTGTGGAAATTGTGGTCAAGAAAACATTGATACTCGCAAAACATTTCACCACTTATTCATTCACTTTTTTGAGGATTTAACCCATTATGAAAACGCATTTTGGAAAACTATTAAAAATCTGTTGTTTAAACCTGCTGCTTTATCTAGAGAATATTTGTCTGGAAAGCGAATGTCTTATTTGGCTCCTGTTCGACTGTATATATTTATAAGTTTTGTCACATTCTTTTTAATTGCAGTAATTCCTTCGAGTACTGGCACATTGGAACTGGACTTAAACGACAAAGTTGAAACTACAGAAACTGTTGGAACTTCTGTTTCGTCAGAAGAAAAAAAGTTAGATGAATTATTGAATAGAAGTGGACTTACGCAATCAGAAAAAGATACGCTACGCAATAATTTTGTGAAGAAAGAATTTTCAACAAAAAACTCTTCTGCTTTTGGGTATAAATCTGTGAAGGAATTTGACTCACTTCAAAAATACGGAAGTGAGGACGATAAAGTGCCTGTGATTTTCCATAAATACATCAAGAATTCCATAGCAAATTCTGAAAAATATTCGGCTTTGGAAATTAAAGACAAACTGTTTGAATCTATTTTTCACAATTTTCCAAAAGTTTTACTGATTTACATGCCACTTTTTGCGTTCTTTCTTTGGGCTTTTCACAGCAAGAAAAAATGGTATTATTTTGATCATGGCATTTTTACATTACACTACTTTTCATTTTTACTTCTTATTTCGCTGGTGCTAATTTTAACCGGAAGAGTTCTAGAGCTATTTGACAGCTATAAAATTTTTACTTATATCGAAACAGTTCTAGATTTCATAGGAATCATCTGGATGATTTATTACTTCTTTCCAGCCCACCATCGTTTTTATGGCGAAACAAGAACAGTGTCATTTTTAAAAAGTCTGGTGCTCTTCTTTCTAAATGTAATTTTCATGACACTATTGTCTATATTATTTTTTATTTACAGCTTTATAACTATCCATTAATATGAAAAAAATACTAATCTTCTTAAGTTTTACACTGTTCTTAAATTGTGGTCATCCCAAATCAAAAATGACAAAGCCTATAGATTATGGTACCGTTGATATAACAAAATATTTAAACACCATAACTGCTGCTGAACTTTCAAAACATCTGTACATAGTTGCAGCAGATTCAATGCAAGGACGAGATACAGGAAGTGAAGGCCAAAAGAAAGCGGGGAGGTATTTGATTTCAGAATATAAGAAAATGCAGATATCTTTTCCTACAGGGGCAACTTCGTTTTATCAAAAAGTACCGTCTGCATTCATGAAAAGAAATTACAGTCCGACCCCAAATGATTCTGAAAACATATGGACCTTCATTGAAGGTTCTGAAAAACCAAATGAAATATTAGTAATTTCTGCACATTATGACCATGTCGGCACCAAAAATGGTGACATATACAATGGGGCTGATGATGATGGCTCCGGAACAGTAGCTTTACTTGAAATTGCGCAAGCCTTTAAAAAAGCTAAAGAAGATGGCTACGGCCCAAAGCGTTCTATTTTATTTTTACATGTAACCGCTGAAGAAAAAGGATTACATGGTTCTCGATATTATTCAGAAAATCCCTTATTCCCATTAAAAAATACGATTGCAAACATCAATATTGATATGATTGGACGTCGCGACACACTTCATCCAAATACAAATAATTATATTTACGTTATTGGTTCTGACCGATTATCAACAGACTTACATAAAATTAATGAAGACGCTAATGCAAAATACACCAAGTTAAATTTAGATTATAAGTACAACGACATCAATGACCCTGAACGAATTTATTACCGTTCTGACCATTATAATTTTGCCAAAAATGGAGTTCCTTCTATTTTTTATTTTAATGGTGTTCACGATGATTACCATCAACCCGGCGATACTCCTGACAAAATTGAATATGATGCATTAGCAAAAAGAGCTCAGCTTGCTTTTGCGACTGCATGGGAATTAGCCAATAGAAAAGACAGACCCGTCGTAGACAAAAGCGGTAAGTAAAACTTAATACATAGAAACAATTAGTGTCTGTCAGAAATAAAATATTCTTTCTTTAAAATTATTTTGTTCTAACAGACATCTATTTATTACAGCTTATTTTTTGTAGAGCACTCCTATTCACCGACCTCTCTCTACCATTTCGGTTATATTTATCATAACAAACTCCTACAAATTTTCTTTTCATTT